>JBMNQZ010000084.1:0-2933 GCA_050944395.1 Lachnospiraceae bacterium | reverse complement strand
AAATATATTATATTTTTTATATAATGTAATTGATAACAGGCAATAGTCTGAATTGAAAAGGAGAATGCTTTTTGAAGAAAAACAACAAAAAAACGGAGATTGCGGCATAACCGGGAGGTTTGCGTGCGATCCGAACCTCCCGCGTAAATGCATTTGAGTTGACAAATTTCAGGAGGAAAAATAATGAAAATAAACAACATTGAGATCCGTTTGGAAAAAAAAGAAGAGCAGCATGCAGTTGAAAATTTTGTCAGAGAGAATTTCTGGAATGTATATCGCCCGGGGTGCCTGGAGCATTTTGTGCTTCATAAACTGAGAGATGATGAGGATTTTGTTCCCGAACTTGATTTTGTCATGGAAAAAGACGGCAGGATAATCGGGCACATAATTTTCGTCAGAGCGCATATAAGTTCCGATGACGGAAGAAAGATTCCGGTCATGACCATGGGACCGGTAACCATAGCCGCAGATGAACAAAAAAAGGGTTATGGAAAATGTCTGTTGGATTACTCTATAGAAGAGGCAAAAAAAGCGGGCTGCGGGGCTCTATGTCTGGAAGGAAACATTGATTTCTACGGGAAATGCGGGTTTTCATTTGCGAAAGATTTCGGAATAAGGTATCACGGGCTTCCTGAGGATGAGGATTCTTCATTCTTTTTGTGCAGGGAGATCCAACAGGGATATCTTTCCGGAGTAACCGGGGAGTACGAGACTCCGTCGGGATATTTCGTAGATGAAGAAGAAGCGGAAATATTTGACAGACTGTTTCCGTCAAAGGAGAAAAAAGTGATTCCGGGACAGCTTTTCTAAATGAATATCTAAAAGAAAGGAAGTCTTCCGCCCTGTGGGGCGGAAGATTTTTTGTCAAAAAGGGACAGAGCAAAGCACAAAAGGTGCCTGAGCAAAAATTTACAATTTATTTGACATAATGTGAGATGCTTATTATACTGTAAAAATAGTTTCTTAGTAAACTAATGGAGATGCTTATGGAAACAAATGATATTGTGATATCAGGACTGCAGCTTAAAAAGCTTCTTTCGAAGAAGGCCGACCCCATTATTCATGAGTTCAATCTTAGGCCTGTTGAGCTGGATCTTCTGGTTTTTCTCAACGAGGAGAGAAGCATTGACACCGCCAAGGGGATAGTGGGACGCAAGCACTTGTCGAAAGCACATATTTCAAAATCAATTGAACATCTGCGCAGCGGCGGTTTTATTTCCGTCAGCGAGGATGCCTCGGATCACAGGATAATGCATATAAGCCTGACCGAGAAATCAAGGGATGTGATAAACAAGGTCAATAGTATTTATGTCAAATGCAAAGATGTACTGGAGGATGGAATTTCACCGGAGGAGCTTGAAATATACCGGAATGTAATCAGAAAGATGATCAATAATATTAACCGCGAACTGGGAGAATGATTTTTTAGGAAGCCGTCAGATATAAAGTTTGTTACTGTTTCTTAAGTTGTTAATGAGGGATTTTTGGCTTGAAGTTTTAGGCAGCGTACTGCAAATAATTGAAGGGAGTTGATTAGAATGCAGGAATTTAAGGACTATTTGGAACAGCAGGCAATGAAATGCGAAAATAATGACGGTATAAGTAAAAATCTGTATTCCGAATACGGAGTAAAAAGAGGTCTTCGCGATGAAAACGGTCAGGGAGTTCTGACCGGGCTTACTAATATATCTGATATTAGGGCTTTCAGGTTCGAAGACGGAAAGAAATATCCGTGTGACGGAGAACTCCTTTACCGCGGTTACGACATTAAAGACCTGGTTGCCGGAAGCAAGGGCAGGCGCTTTGTTTTCGAGGAAGCGGCATATCTGCTGATTTTCGGAGATCTTCCCTCACATGATCAGCTTGTGGATTTTCAGGAAAGGCTTGCATACTGCATGGATCTTCCAACGAATTTCACAAAGGATGTGATAATGAAGGCTCCTTCAAATGACATAATGAGTTCAATGACCAGGAGTATCCTTACATTGGGGTCATATGACAGATACAAGGAGAGCCTTGAGATTCCAAATGTCCTCAGGCAGTGCATGCAGCTGATCGCAACATTTCCGATGCTGGCTGTATATGCGTACCATGCATATAATCATTATGTTAAGGATGACAGCATGTATATCCACAGACCGCTTAAGGATCTGTCAATCGGCGAAAATTTCCTGAGAATGCTCAGACCCGATACTAAATATTCCGAGCTGGAAGCCAGAGTGCTTGATATTGCGCTTCTTCTTCATATGGAGCACGGTGGAGGAAATAATTCCACCTTTACAACGAGGGTCGTGACATCTTCGGGCTCCGACACGTATTCCGTTATCGCAGCGGCAATGTCTTCTCTCAAGGGACAGAAGCACGGCGGTGCAAATCTTATGGTCATGAACATGATGGACGATATAAAGAATCATGTTAATGATTACGCCGATGAGGACGAGATAGGATATTACCTGGGCAAGATACTTAATAAGGATGCCTTTGACCGGAAAGGTCTTATCTACGGAATGGGTCATGCGGTATACTCACTGTCCGATCCGAGAGAACGGGTATTCAAGGGCTTTGTGGAGCAGCTTGCACATGAGAAAGGCAGGGACAAGGACCTCCTTCTTTACAATAATATCGAGAAGATTGCTCCTGTGATAATTGCACAGCAGCGCAGGATATTTAAGGGTGTAAGCCCGAATGTGGACTTTTACAGTGGTTTTGTTTATGACATGATGGGAATACCGAGAGAGCTTTTTACGCCGCTTTTTGCAGTGGCAAGAATAGTCGGCTGGAGCGCTCACAGACTTGAGGAGCTTATCACAACGGACAAGATAATCCGTCCCGCATATAAGAGTCTTGTGACACGCAGGGATTATTTAATGATGGAGGAAAGACAGAATGTGGATTGACAGCATCGGAGAGGAATTCTTTATCAAAAGCTTAGA
>JBMNQZ010000083.1:0-2960 GCA_050944395.1 Lachnospiraceae bacterium | reverse complement strand
ATATTAAGATCGGGATAATAACCGGTATTTCGGCTATTCTCATTGGTCTTATCGTTATATATTGTATCAATGCAAGCAAGTATTCCGGTGTATTCCTGGACGGAACTACCATCAATGGTGTTGATGTTTCGGGGATGACTGCCGAGGCTGTTGAGAATGATATCCGATCCGAAATTGAATCATATTCTCTTGATATAACCTTTAGAGGCGGCGGAGTACAGACTGTAAATAACTTCGATATCAATCTTAAGTATGTATCCGACGGCTCTGTGGAAGAAAATCTGAGTTCACAGAGTAAATTTGCCTGGATTTTTTCTAAGTTCGGCAAGACTTATGAATATACTGCAGAGGAATCTGTTTCGTATGATAAGGATGCTCTTAAAAACACTCTGTTATCGTTCCCTGAGCTTGACCCCGATTATATAGCATCACCTGTTGATGCCTCAGTCGGTTTTGAAGATAATCAGTTTGTAATCGTTCCCGAAGACGAGGGAAATGAAATAGATATCGAATCTGCACTTCAGGCTATCGATGAAAGTATTATTTCAAGAGATAGTTCTATCGATCTTGATGAAAAGGGCTGTTATCTCAGACCGAAGCTTTTTTCCGACGATGAAGCTTTGAAAAAACAGGTTGACAGCGGAAATGAGCTCATTAACTGTAATGTCACATATCAGTTTCCGGACGGAGAGCAGCGCTTTACCGGCTCTATCATAAAAGACTGGCTCACCTTTGATGAAGCTCAGGGAATTTATACTTTGAGCGATGAGACTTTGCAGCAGAAATGTACGGAATATATTTCTCAGCTCGCCCAGATCACAGATTCAACCTCAAAGATGAATTTTAATTCGACCAATTACGGTGTTGTAAAGGTTTTATCAAAGGATTTCGGCTACAGGATCGATGAGGAGACTGAGGTTGCAAATCTTATTTCAAATATCAAAAATCATGAAACTGTGACCAGACAGCCTGCATGGGAGGTTGAGGGAGTTCAGTTCGGAATCGGAAATACTTACATTGAGGTGGATATTGCAAGCCAGAAGGTTTTTGCGTATCGCGACGGGCAGCTGATAGTTTCTTCTGACTGCGTTACCGGAACAGACGGTTACAGAGATACCGTATACGGCGCTTATCAGATATGCAGAAAACAGACAGAGCGCGTTCTTGAAGGTCCAATAGGAGAGGATGGAAAGCCATCTTATTCTTCATTTGTATACTTCTGGATGCCTTTCTATAAGGGCTACGGATTGCATGATGCAACATGGAGAAGTAAGTTCGGAGGCAATATTTACACATATTACGGATCCCATGGCTGTGTAAACCTTCCCTATGAAGTGGCAGAGACGATATTTGAGAATTTTGATGTGGGTACACCTGTTATTGTCTTTAAATATGACGGCGAGAATATTCAGGCAACTGAGGTAGATGAGGTTGCCGAAGAAGAGCGCCATGAAAACGAAAGCTGACGGATCACCGTATGATTGATACGGAACGGAATTTCTTTCGATAATAGCATCTGATAGCTATATCAAGGACATATAACCCGGGAATAGCAATAACCACGTTGGAATTGATGTATGATTGAAAGTAATAGCAAAAGACAACAAAAAAGAAATAGCAAAGATCAATAATAAAAGGGACTGCTGCAACCGCGACAGTCCCTTTAACATTGAAACGGTTTTTCAGTTGTCATTTTCCGGAGAAATATCGACATGAACCCGGATGATCCTGTTCTTTTCAACTTCTTCAACAGTGATTTTGGCACCGCTCTCGGTGATTACGTATTCACCGACCTGGGGGATATTATCTTCGGAATGATTTAAAATATATCCGCCTAAAGTATCGTATTCTCCCGCCTCGAGATCAAGCCCGGTTTCCTCGTTGAAATCCACAAGGCTCATACTGCCCAGACAGCTGTATTCACGGTCTTCATTGATTACGGTGAATTCTTCTTCATCTCTGTCCTTGTACTCGTCGCTTATATCGCCGACGATTTCTTCCAGAACATTTTCCATTGTAATTATTCCCGCGGTCATACCGTACTCATCGATAACGATCACGATTGAAAGGCCGTTTTCCCGCATTTCCTTCAGGAGTGAAGAGATGCTTTTGTGCTCAAGTGCGTAATACGGCTCCCGCATTATTTGCTTGATGTCGAAATTCTCTCTGTCCACAAGAAGGAGATCCTTCATATTTAACACGCCCGCGACCATTCCGTTTTCAATATCATAAATGGGAAGTCTGGTGAATTTTTCCTCTTTAAATATTTCTATGAGATCGTCGTAGGTGGAATCTATTGCGGCTGATGTTACATCGATCCAGGGAATCATAATATCCTTAGCTTCTGTGTCCCCGAAATCGAAAACATTATTGATCATTTCTTTTTCACTGTCCTCGATAACGCCTTCCTTCTGGCTCACATCCACAAGTGTCAGCAATTCGTCCTCCGTGATGGTAATAACCTTTTCGTCGGGGTTTGTTCCGAACAGACGCACCACGATTCTTGCCGCTTTATTTACTATAAATATTACAGGAGTCAGGATTGTCATGGTAAAGTAAATTACAGGCGCATTTGCCAGTGCCATTTTTTCTGCCTTCACCATTGCCCTGAGTTTTGGAGCAAGCTCCCCGAAAATAAGGATTATCAGGGTAAGAAGTCCTGTTACAAGGGCGACGAATTTATTATTAAAAAGTTTGATCGTGAGAGAAGTTGTGATCGATGAAGCTGCCAGATTGACAACATTGTTGCAGATCAGAATAGCAGACAGCATTTTGTCTTTCTGATCCAGCACCTTCAGCAGAAGAACGGCTTTTTTGTTACCGTCGTCTGCCATTGTCTGAATACGGATAGTGTTAACCGTTGTAAAAGCAGTTTCGTTTGATGAAAAAAAGTTTGATAGGAATAATAAAATAACAAGTATTACTAACTGTAATATATCACCTGGATCAAGCATGATTAC
>JBMNQZ010000082.1:0-3324 GCA_050944395.1 Lachnospiraceae bacterium | reverse complement strand
TGAGCTTTCTGGAAAGGAGATAATGGAGCTTACACGCCTTACTTCTATATATTCAAAGAAACTAAAAGACAAGTTCACTGTCTCATCTGATCGCAAGGCCGCCTGTGACAGCTCTGATTGAATTATTCCCTGCTTTATCCTTCTACCATTTTTATAACCGATATCTGATCCGGTTCTACATGACATTTAAAAAACAGCACCTTCACTCCCGCTGCCTTAGCTTCGTTAAGCACGGCTCCGAATTCCGGATGAGTGTCCATGTTTGGACGGACCTCTGAAACGCCGTCCATCTGTATCACAAAAGCCACGGCAGACTCGTAGCCTTCCTGCCTTGCCCTGATCAGTTCCCTTACATGCTTTACTCCACGTTCGGTAGGGGCGTCCGGAAAATATCCGATGCCGTCTATTTCAAGGGTACATCCTTTGACCTCCATGAGATACCGCCTGTCATTCCGCTCCATAAAAAAATCTATGCGTGAATCTCCATATGTATATTCCGGCACGATCCTGTCAAAATCCTTCCCCTCCAGCCACTCCTTTACCACCTTATTGGGTGCCTGGCTGTCTATATTAAAAATGATACCGTTACTTTTTCTTACTGCCACGAGATCGTACTTAAGCTTCCGTCCCGGCGTTCCCGGCGCCGTCAGCCACACCTCGCTTCCCGTTATAAGCAGCTCCCTGCACCTGCCCGTGTTTTTGACATGCACGGATTCTATGCTGCCATCTATATCCACCTCCGCCACAAAACGGTTAATGCGTCTGACAAACGCGGCCCGGATGACGTTATTGTATTTCAATGAGTATACCTGCGCTTTCTTAAATTATGTCATATCTTCCGAGCTCTACCACGCACTCGAGACATGTTCCAAGATACCAACATAAATGTCAGCCGTATAAGGGATTTCCGAAATACAGACTTCAGCTCTTTGCGGAAAGCTTCCTGCTGTCAGCACGAACATAATATGTGCTTCTTCCCGATCCTTTTCTAACGACAGCCCCCTCCTCGGTAAGCTTCTTTAACGCAGCCAGCACAGAAGACCTTCCTATGCTCGGACAGTGTGCCGTCACTTCAGCTCCGGTAAACTTTCCGATTTTTTCTTCAGTATACCTTTTGACAATATCATATGCCGTGCTGCCATTTTCTCTTTCAGCCATTAACCCGACCCGTTCCTCAAATTCTGTATAACAGGCCAAAATCACCTGCAGCATATATCTGATAAATGGTGTTGGATCATTTTTCTCCTCATGCCATCCTGCATCGGCTTCTTCAAGGGTATCATAATAGCGATCCTTTGTTTTCTCTATCTGCTTTTCGATACTGATGTATTTTCCTACACTATATCCATTCTTATACAATAGAAGCAGTGTGAGTAATCTGCTCATCCTTCCATTGCCATCATTAAATGGGTGTATACAAAGAAAGTCGCAGATAAATGCTGGTATGAGGATCAGAGGATCTATCTTCTCATTTGCAGAAGCCTGCTCATAGGCATTACACAAATTCTCCACTGCCTCTGGAGTATCATAAGGAGCAACCGGCTCAAACCTTGTCACTACGGTCCCATCAGGCTTTGTTTCATTGATATAATTCTGAACACTTTTAAAATGGCCGCCGTAGGATAAGCCTGTCCTCTTCAAAAGATCCCGGTGAAGCTGAAGAATGTATGATGGACGGATGGGTATGTACTCGCTACTCTCATGAATAGTATTTAAAACATCCCGATAACCCATGATCTCATCTTCGTCACGATTTCTCGGAGTCGTTTTCTCCTCAAAAAGCTGTTTCATTCTGGTTCCGGTTGTAACGATTCCCTCAATTTTATTAGAAGCTTCCGTACTCTGTATTTTAGCAATCTCAATAAGACGATCCAATTCTACCGGCTTCTGCCTGATAAATAGATCCTGTCTACCTTTGCATTCATGGATTTTTCCAACAAGGTTTAATATATCTGTGGCCCAGACTTTTTCTTCAAGCCTTCCGTAATCGAAGGATCTCATAAAATCCCCTTTCGTCCAATGCATTTTTCTTTTTGTCCAATTATACTGTATTTTGGACGAAAGCCAAACAGTTGGACAAAAAATCTGTCTACATTCTGCTTCTCTTTTCAGTTATTTGAAATTCTCTAATAACTGTAACCTTTATCAATATTTCCTCTCCAGCTTCACCACACATTCACAATGGCTCGATTGCTCCAGATTGATGTCAGATTTTTGCGGTCGTTCGCGGGAATTTATCAAAGCGTGTTTTTGCCTTAAAACACACCGTTTTTTTGCCCTTGTGCGTTCTCGGAAACAGGTCAAAGACCTTGCTCCTACTTAATAATATAAAAACGAACAGATTTGCCGACTGCTTCAAGACTTCGCTCTGTGGGAATCAGTCCACCTCCCAACATCTAAACCCTGCTGCCTGAAGCGATATTTTCCTTTTCCGTTTCCAGTGACTGGCTCGATTATTCCGTGCTCCTCCATCTCTTTAATAAGCTCAGAAGCTCTGGACGGCTTGAGATTGATCGCCTTCATCACATCAGAACGTCCGAAGAACGCCTGATCTAAAAAGATCTCCCGCAGCTTCAATATATGACTGGCCGTCTTTGGCTGGAAAATTTTATCAATGTCCGGTTTTGCAGTTTCAATGTCCGGTTTTTCTATTTCCTTAAAGGTGCCGCTGATATGCAATGTCCGATTATGAAGCGGATTATTCTCGTTAAGAAGGAGATTGCGAAGGAACAATTCAAGGTACTCAGTCGTTTCATGAACGCCATTTTTTAAATCGTTATAATTTGCCCTGACAAGTGCATTCCGAAAATACCATGCATTCTCGGCAAAAATATCGTTTGTCACATCAAAGCCTAACGTGCGCAGATACTTGATGAAAAATACCGCCGTAGTTCTGGTGTTTCCCTCACCGAAAACATGGATCTGCCACAGTCTGGATACAAATACAGCAAGATGGCGGATGATCTCATCCATCGAGAGATTTTTATAGGAGAACTTCTTCTCCTCCGATAAGTCATAGTCAAGTGTTGCCCTAAGTTCCGTGGCACTGCCGTAGAGTACAGTCGCGCCATTCAGCACCCATTCCTTTTTCGTGATGTTATAATCCCGTATGTGTCCGGCGTGGGAATAAATACCGGTAAACAGTTTCCTGTGAATGGAGATGTATTCATTGGGTGTGAAACTAAAAGCACGTTCGAAAAGCAGCGCAGCAATCCGTGCGGAAACCTTGTCGGCCTCCTCAGTGCGATCTGATGCATCATGGGTAGGATTTTCTTCGTAGTAAGTCTGCAAAAGCGCATTTGCCTCTTCAAAGGAAATCTCACC
>JBMNQZ010000081.1:0-3633 GCA_050944395.1 Lachnospiraceae bacterium | reverse complement strand
AGAGACATAGGCAAATCCCTGTTTCAATCTGTCAAGCGGGGAAATACCTTTATATCTCTCAATCAGAATATCTCTTCTCTTTTCATTCAGAATACAGATATATCTGATATTTTCCGCCATGCTCCTTGAAAATTCAGTTATCCTTGACCTGTCTCTTTCAATGTAGCCAAATGTTTCCTTTGAGAGCTTTTCACTCAGATCTTCTGCTCTTTTCTTATTATACTCGATATGCTGAGTCATTGCTCTTTCGATATTTTTTCTGCAATGCACCAGTCTGAGCTTTTGCTCTCCCATCTGTTTTCTGGGATTAAGTGCGTAAAATCTTTTTTCGAAGTACTCCTTGAGGGAGCGCAGATTATTGATTTTTCTGCGCATACTTCCCGTAAAAGTGTTTTGAAGATAATCTATATTCCCGCAAAATTCATTGTAATCAAAAACAGCAAGTTCTGCAGCCGCGGACGGAGTAGGCGCACGAAGATCTGCCACATAATCGGATATAGTCACATCTGTTTCATGACCGACTGCGGAAATGACCGGAGTTGATGAGGCAAATACCGCCTTGGCAACAGCTTCTTCGTTAAATGCCCAGAGATCCTCGACAGATCCTCCGCCCCTTCCGACAATAATGACGTCGACACCGAAGCCATCCAGGACCCGAATACCTCTGCAGATGGAGTCACAGGCTCCGTCTCCCTGTACGAGCGCCGGATAAAGATAAATCTGCACAAACGGATTTCTTCTCGAAGAGATGTTCTGAATATCCCTTATGGCGGCGCCTGTTGGTGCTGTCACAACTCCTATTTTTGTATTGAACTTATTTATTTTCTTCTTGTAACGGGAATCAAACATGCCCATATCCTTGAGCGTGTTTTTCAATTTCAAAAATCTGGCATACAGATCTCCGCTGCCCTCTTTCTGAATTTCCTTTACATACAGCTGATATTGGCCGCTTCTTTCAAACACGTCAATATTTCCTGAGGCAACTATCTTGTCGCCGTTTTCCATATTAAATGTAAGTCCGCGCCTGTACGGAGCGAACATTACACAGGAAATAGATGAACTTTCGTCCTTCATTGAAAAATAAATATGGCCGGATGAGTGATACTTAAGATTTGATACTTCACCTTTTATAAACAGAGATGAAAGAAAAACATCTTTATTAAAGATGTTTTTAATATAAGAATTGATCTGTTTTACCGAGTAAACCTTATTCATTATTTCTTTCTGATGATCTCACCGAGAATACCGTTGATAAACGATGAAGAATCCTCACCACCGTAGCATTTGGCAAGCTCAACTGCCTCATTTATAGCGACTTTATCAGGAATTGAATCGTCATAAACCAGCTCATAAATAGCAAGATGAAGGATGGTCAGATCCACCTTTGACATTCTGTGAATCTTCCATCCCTTTGCGGTTGCGTTGATCTGTTCGTCAATTTCGGGAAGCATGGAGACAATTTTATCAAATTTAACCTTAAGAGCAAACTGCTCGGCGTCAGAATCCTCTAAATCAGAAAAATCATCGTCAAAAATGAAGAAGTTCTCAATTTCCTCATCTATATCTTTGCGATTATAGAATTCATGCATATAAAGCATCTTAAAGAGTTTTTCCCTTAATTCGTGTCTAGTCATACTGCTCCCGAAACCGTCCTTATTTATCAATGTTTACATCTACTATCTTCACATTCACTTCCGATACGCCTATACCGGTCATGTTCTCGACAGTATTCTTTACTTTTTCCTGTACTTCTCTGCAGGTATCCAGAATATTACATCCGAAGGACGCCTTAATAGCGACATTTATCTTTAGGAACTCTTCAAGATATTCAACTTTTACGCCCTGTGAGAGATTCTTTATTCCGATATAATGCTTCAGCTCATTTTTGAGATTTCCCGCAAGAGAATCAACACCCTTAACTTCAATAGCGGCAAGCGCGGCTATCTCAGCAATAACCTCCTCTGAGATCCGGATGCTTCCTTTCTCGTCAGTTCTTATTGTGTAAGCACCTTTAATTTCATTCATATGCATACCTCCGAGACCTCACGGTCTAATACACACTGATTATATCAAATGAATTTTTAAGTGTAAAGTTACATAAGAGGAAATAAATCAGTCCCATCCGCCGAACTCCGAGAGCACCAGATCCTTATTCCTGTCAAGCGTCATACCCACACTCCATTCATGAATAAACAGCAGGAGCGGATTTCCCTCCATATCCTCGATCTTGCGCATATCAGAAGTACCTGAGAGTGTTCTTAAGTTGATCTCGTTTTTGTTCACTATCCATCTGATATATTCATACGGAAGAGGCTCCATAATTATCTCCACATGGTACTCATTATTCAGACGGTACTTGAGAACGTCCAGCTGAAGAACTCCTACCACTCCGACAATAATCTCCTCCATTCCGGAATTCAGATCCTTGAATATCTGGATAGCGCCCTCCTGGGCAATCTCCTCTATTCCCTTGGTAAACTGCTTTCTTTTCATGGTATCGACCTGGCGTACTCTGGCAAAGTGCTCCGGAGAGAATGTCGGGATGCCGTCATATTTAATGCTTTTACCGGGCATGCACACAGTATCTCCTATGTGATAGATTCCGGGATCAAATACTCCGATTATATCTCCGGCATATGCCTCGCTGACAACATGCCTGTCATCCGCCATCATCTGCTGCGGCTGGGAAAGCCTGAGCTTCTTATCGCCCTGTACGTGGTAAACCTCCATGTTTGCATCAAAATGACCGGACACTATTCTCATAAATGCGATCCTGTCGCGGTGATTCTTGTTCATGTTGGCCTGAATTTTAAATACAAATGCAGAAAAATCATCCTTGGCCGGATCAATTTCCCCGTCTTTGGTCTTTCTGGGCGTTGGCGGGGTTGATATTTTAAGGAAATGCTGCAGGAATGTCTCAACACCGAAATTTGTGAGGGCCGAACCGAAAAATACCGGCGAAAGGCTGCCTCCTCTGATTTCATCCAGATCAAATTCACTTGTAACTCCGTCAAGAAGATCTATTTCCTCGGTAAGCCTGGCAAGCTCATCGTCGGTAAGGTATTTTTTTATCTCAGGGTCGTCCACGGAAATATTGACGGCAGTTCCCTCTTTTGTTCCCTTCAGGGTATCAAAAAACAGCATTACCTCCTTTGAGGCTCTGTTATAAACGCCCTTAAAGCCTTTTCCCGAACCTATGGGCCAGTTGACCGGGCAGGTTGGAATACCAAGCTCACCCTCAATATCATCCATCAATTCAAATGTATCTTTTGCATCGCGGTCAAGCTTATTTATAAAAGTAAAGATCGGAATATGTCTCTTTTCACAAACTTTAAATAGCTTTCTTGTCTGAGCCTCAACGCCCTTGGAGGCATCGATGACCATAACCGCCGAATCGGCTGCCATCAATGTACGATATGTATCCTCAGAAAAGTCCTGATGACCCGGTGTGTCAAGAATGTTTATGCAGCAATCGTCATACTCAAACTGCAGGACAGAGGATGTGACCGAGATACCTCTCTGCTTCTCGATCTCCATCCAGTCCGATACCGCATGCTTTGCGGTCGCTTTTCCTTTTACGGAACCCGCCTGATTTATAGCACCGCCGTAAAGAAGGAACTTTTCGGTCAAAGT
>JBMNQZ010000080.1:0-3964 GCA_050944395.1 Lachnospiraceae bacterium | reverse complement strand
TGAATATGAGATAGAAAAACCGGTCATCACTCCGGAGAGCATTGAGGAGCGAACAACCGTCAATAATGATTATAAAGGACAGATAATCGTAAAGGCCGGCGGCGGAAGCGGTATAAAGATTCTCTGCTCTGTTTCAAATGCCCGCATTGTTCTTCTTAATAAAAAGTTCACAGGAAGAAATGTAATAATACCTTTCGGAGTAGATGTCAGGGGACTTAAGGAGCATGATTTCGTCAAAGGGAAAATCGTCTTATCTTCAAACTTCGGGGAGTATGTCATTCCTGTGACGGTAGAGGTGTGTGAAGAGCTGTCAAGTTCCGGAAATATCCCGGTAGCATCTGTTGCAGATTTTGGGTTTCTGGCAAAGAATGACTATGCCGAGGCCTTCAGAGTCTTTTCCGAGGGAGGCCTTTCGGGCATTCTGAAAGATGATCCGGCAAGATATACTCTCTACAGAGGACTGCTTTCGGGCACCGCCACATATCAGAAAATGGAGGAATTCCTCACAGCGTGCGGTCAGAAGGAAAATCTTGAGTATTCTCTTGATACTGATTTTGCCGTTCACAGAAATGCTACCGAACCCATAAAGGATTACATAGTATTAAGGAAAAATACATGGGGAAATGTAAATCTTTATCTTAAGGCTCACGGCGATTTTATCAGCCTTGTCAAAAACAGGTATCGTGAGGAGGATTTTATCGGAAATGTCCTGGATATTCCGTACATGATATTATGCGATAAGCTCGGAAGCTCAGTCAGAAAAGGGTATATAGAAATAATTTCCGATAACGGATGCCTCAGGTTCGATGTGACTGCGTCGGGCCTTGTTCTGGACGCCGGAAAGGATTATCTGAGGTACAAAAAGAGTATCGGAAGCATTATGCGTGCATTGATGGATTTCAGACTGGGCAAAATCGATGCCAAAGCAATGCTCATAAAAAGCATTCCTTCTTTTAATTATTTGAAAGAGCGCGTAAACGATATAAGGCTGCTTTTGATGGAGGCATATTTTTATCTTCTCGGAGGAAATTATGAGTATGCCTCCGATCTTCTGGAAGAGCTGAATAATGTCGATTTTGATGAGGAGAGTGCCGAGTGCGAGGCCGGATTCCTGTATCTTTCCTGTGCGGCAAATCTCATAGATATGTCCAATGAACAGCTGGCGGATGTGCTGAGGGATCTATATATTGAAGAAAGGAATTCCGAGGCAATAGTATTGATGTTATGTGATGTAGACGACTCGCTGAGAAAAAGGCCGGCAAAAATTCTGAAGATCCTGGAAAAACTGTTTTCGGAAGGAAACAGAAGCCCCATGTTATGGCTCCAAGCCTCTGCAATATTCAATAAGAAACCTGAGCTCTTTGAAGCACTGACTGAGTTTAATAAATTTGTTATTTCAAACATGATAAGGTATTCTGTCGCTAAAAATGATCTTATTCTTCGGGCCGCGCTGTTATCGGAAAATGAGAAAAGATTCAGTATGCTTGTATATGGAATATTGAAAAAAGCATATGCTCTGATGCCCTCGGATGAGATAGTTGAACTTATCTGCAAGCTTATAATAAAGGGGAATCCTAAGAAAAAAGAATATTTTTCCTGGTATGAGAATGCGGTCAACAGAAATATTGAGATCACAAAAATATATGAATACTATATCGAGTCCTGCAGCTTCACAGGGAATCCGGTACTCCATCCCAGAGTATACAGATATTTCATGCTGAATAACTCACTGTCCCTTTCTTGCAGGTCGAAGCTCTATGCAAATATTATTATCAATAAAAATCGGATAAAAAGTATTTTTGAGGAATATTACGATATCATCAATGGCTTTGCATATGACTGCCTTGAAAAAAATCTTATTACCGAGAATCTGGCGCTTATCTATTCGGAATTTATTCCTGAGGTAAGAACCCTGAAAATGGCTGAAATGATCTGCAATGTAATGTTCAGGCATGTTTTGATATGCGACCGCATGGATTTCAGGGAGGTTATTGTGAGGCACCCGCAGCTGAGGGAAGAGGTGTCTTATCCTGTTTCATGCGGAAAGGCTTACATTGATATCTATAACCGGGATGCCGTTATTATTTTTGCAGATGCGGCCGGGAAGCGTTATGTGAATAATGTCAATTACACGGTAAACAGCCTTTTTGACTACTCGGGATATGCGGATAAATGCTCGTATATGGGACTTGAAGACCCATATCTTTACCTTTATTTTTCATCTGAAATCGATGCGGCGGGAGTTGAGGTAAATGATGATAATATCAGATATTTCAGATATATAGTGAACTCCCATCTTTATACTTCGGGGTACAGACAGAAAAACAGTCTTAAGGTGCTTGATTACTACTCAAAGGAGACGGATTACAGGATCGTATCCGAGTTTATAGAAAATTGCGATATAAACAGGATGGCAAGGGCCAATCATCTGCTTCTTTCCGAAATAATGATATCCAACGGAAAATACGAAGATGCGTTCGACATCTTGTGCAAATACGGGTATGAGGATATTTCAACTTCTGTTCTTTTGAAGCTGGTATCGAAAATGATCGGGGAGAGGGAGCTTGAATTTGATGAGGAGCTCTTCCTAATGGCGGCACATGTGTTTTTCGCCGGCGGGAAAAACAAAAATATCCTTAAGTATCTTTGTCTGTATTTCGAGGGAGAGGTGTCCGATATGGAACAGATAAGGATGGCGGCTTCGGATGAGGGGCTCTACACCCATTCGATGGATGAAAAGATCCTTCTTTATTCTATCTTTACACGTACTCACCCGGAAAACGCCCCCGGCATTCTGGAAGATTATCTGTCAGATGAGGGGGATACAGATCTTTGTGAGGCATATGCGGCATTTGAGGCTCTCTATGATTTTATGGAAGATATCAATATGAATGATACTTTCATGAATGTTATCCGCAGGAAAAAGTATTATGTTAAACATGATATTATTCTTCTTGCTTTCCTAAAAAGTCTTGCGTCTAAGGAACATTTGGATGAGGAAGAGAGGGCGGAAGCGGCCGTACTTCTGGATATGAGCATAAAAAGAGGGTATGTTTTCGGATTTTACAGAAATCTTCCTATTGAAATGCTGGAGAGGTATCAGCTTGATGACAAGATGATACTGGAGCTGAAGGGCATGGAATCGGACAGCGCGGTTCTTCATTACAAGAATTCCGCAAACGGAGATGACAGATACCGGGAGATTCCGATGAAGCACATGTACAGAGGAGTTATGTCGGCACCGGTAGTTATGTTCTCGGGTGATATCCTCAGATATTATTTCACAATCTTCAGAGACGGCGAAAGCTTTGACACCGAAGTCGAGGTCAAAGCCATGAATATGACGGATTACAACGGCAAGAGCTGTTACCGAAGGATCAATAAAATGATATATGAAGTGAAGCAGGGCAATATTACCGCATTCTATGAAACCCTGAAAAAGTACAGGCTTGCATCTCATGTTACCGGAAATCTGTTTGAGCTGAAAAAGACTATTGATTCGGAGGAATGATAATGAGTGAGATAAAAAATTTGCTGATCGGCCTCGAGATCAATGCGGATTACAGCCAGATGACATATTACGGCAGACGCGAGAACGATGCAATAAGTGTGCCGGTCAGGGCGGGAACATCTGAATTTATTTTCCCTACTTCTCTGTGCAGACTGCTTAAAAAAGATGAGTGGAAATTCGGAACCGAGGCGGAGTATTTTATCACACACCGCAACGGTATCGAGGTCAGAAATCCGTTTGAAATCTGGAACGGACATGAATCATATAAAGTGTTGAATGTCTCCATGACCCCGGCGGAACTCCTTGCGGTATATGTAAGAGCCGTTTTATCCCATCTCGGGGTTAATGATGTAATAAAAAACATCAAAGGAATTGCGATAACTACGGATTCTATATCGTTTGAATTTGCAAAAAATGTCAGAATGGCATTTGTGATCCTCGGCTTTTCGGAAG
>JBMNQZ010000079.1:0-4164 GCA_050944395.1 Lachnospiraceae bacterium | reverse complement strand
GATCCACCTTCACCTCTTAAATATGCTTCCACTACTTTTTTCTTAAATTCAAAACTATATTTTGGCATAAAAACACCGACCTCCCAATCGTTAGATTTTTGGTCTAACTTTTGGGGGTCGGTTCATTGTGCCAGGCACCTTTTTATGTTATAATCTCCTTGATTGTAAATTTCAGTCAAAAAATTTCCACTATTGATGAGGAGAATCATAATGAGCAACGAAATTGAGAACAACGAGGATGTAATCTACGAAGAGGCTGAATTTATCACACTCGAATTCGAAGACGGAGTAACCGAAGAATGTGAGATCATCTGCAGATTTGAATACGATTCAAATTCATACCTTGCTCTTCTTCCGGAGGGTAAAACTGATGACGTTTATCTCTACGGATATGTTGAAGAAGGCGAAGAAATACAGCTGATAGATATCGAGGACGATGATCTGTTTGATAATGTATGCAAGGTATTCGACGAGATCATGGACGCCGAGTAATCCGATAAAAAACAGTACATCCCGCACAGGCCTGCCCCGACAACGGCATACCTGTGTATTTTTTTTGATGCCTTTTGTTTTTCTATTGAACAAAAAATAATTTAGTTGCATAATCTCTCAGGATACAAAATAAGGAGAGAAAATCGGGATAGTCATCCCTGGAGTTTATTAAAATGGAAACGTACGGATTTTTGCTTACACTTGCACTTATATTGATATTTACGAAAATATTCGGTCTGGCAACCTCAAAAGTTCATATGCCGCAGGTCGTAGGAGCACTGCTTGCCGGTATAATTTTAGGCCCGAGCTGCCTTGGCATTCTGCAAAGCTCGGATTTCCTTGTAAAGACAGCCGAGATAGGTGTCATCATGCTCATGTTTACGGCCGGAATAGATACCGATCTGAATGAGCTGAAAGCAACAGGCCTCCAGGCCATAGTAATCGCCATTGCGGGCGTATTTGTTCCGCTCATAGTCTGCGGTGCATTTTACTTTTTCTTCTTTGAGGGCGAATGGACGACCATGAATGTTTTGAAGGCCTCTTTCGTCGGCTCGGTATTTGCCGCCACATCAGTAAGTATCACCGTTGAAACGCTCAATGAAATGGGAAAACTAAAGACCAAGGTCGGAACCACTCTTTTAAGCGCAGCACTTATTGACGATATCATCGGAATCATCGTATTGTCGGTTCTAACCGGTTTTTCAAGCGGCCAGGGAAATGTTCTCGTCGTGATCGTGAAGATTCTTCTGTTCTTTGTATTTGCCATTATCTGCGGTCTGGTATTCAACAAAGTATTCAGAGCCATATCAAAGGAGCACTGGCACAGCAGGCGAGTTGCTATCTGGGCACTTGCCTTCTGCTTCCTTATGTCATTTTGCGCCGAATATTTCTTCGGTGTCGCAGATATAACAGGAGCCTTCCTTGCTGGTCTTATACTCTGTAATATCAGTAAATCAAGACAATTTGTGGCAAAAAAAGTGACCGTCACTTCCTATATTATATTTGCCCCCGTCTTTTTTGCCAGCGTGGGAGTAAAAACAGATTTGAAGACCATGAACAGCGAGATCCTGATCTTTGCACTCATTCTTGCAGTTCTTTGTATATTGAGCAAGATAATAGGCTGCGGTCTGGGGGCAAAGCTGTGCAAAATGCCTTTACACCATTCACTGGTAATAGGTATCGGAATGGTAGCAAGAAGCGAAGTTGCGCTCATGGTCGCTCAAAAGGGAATCGACGCGGGAATGATAGATCCCGAAATTCTTCCCGCAATTATTTTCTCTGTAATAGCATCTGCTCTGGTAACGCCTATTCTGCTTAAGCTGGCTATCAGCAAGGGGCCGGAGCTTACCTGACAGTAATTAAAAACTCTTTACGAAAAATATTGAAATAAAAAATTTGCTCCGCAAGGATACGAATTCCCTGCGGAGCTTTTTTTGTCAAAAAACGCCTAACCCTCTTCTCTTATCTTTTCTATAACCTTAAATACTTCCGGATTAATTTCTTTTAAATGCCTATCCAGCACAGCCCGCCTCTCATTATATTTTCCGTACAGATCGGGATGTCTGTCAAGAAGCCTTTCAGAAACAGCCTTTCTTTGATGCTCAATCATTTTTGCAAGGGTCTCCTCGTCCTTTCCCGATACCCTTACGATTTCTTTAATGTGTTCTTCCAGGTGTTCCAGCCATTCATCCTCGTCAAGCTCACCGATATAATTCCATCCGTTCTTCATAAGGCTGTCGATATCACCGGTTTTACCTACAAGCTCGATCTGATTGTGAATCTGCTTTTCAATTATCTTCTCGGCATCCTCACCGAACGCCCACGAATATTCCAGGATCTTATTATCAATTCTTTTTCGGGATTTAGAAACCAGCTTGTTTTCGGCTCCAACAAGGGGATAAGGTCTGTTGATACCCATATCCTTCAGCGCAATATGAATAGTTCTTCTTACAGCACCCTCCTCAATAAGAAATTCCAATCCCAGATTCTTTAATTGCTTATTGATGTCAGAAACATGTTCCGTAATATATAATCGAATATTTCTCTTTTTCAAGGATCCATAGAGCTCCACAAGAATATCCGCGGCAGTCACATCAATTCCCGAAACAGCGCCGGCATCAATAATAACTCCGGTGATATCATCATTCAAAGCCGCTTCTATTTCATCCTTAAGTATCTCTGCATTGGCAAAAAAGAGCATTCCCGTAAAACGATATATGATTACGCCTTCAACCGAGTGAATATTCGGGCCCTCGTTCAAATCTCTGAAATGCCTGTGCCCGGGCTGGATACCAAGGAAACAGGTAACCGGCCTGGAGGACCTGTAAATCATCTCAACGAAAGAAAGAATAACACCGATAATTACCCCGTTTATTGTTCCAAAAACAAGGACTCCGAAAAAAGCACCTAAAAAGATAAGAAATTCCTTTTTGCTGCTTTTGAAAAGCTTAACCGCCAGAGAAAATTCCGATGCTCCGATAAGTGCGGAAATAACTATAGCAGTGAGCACAGGTACAGGAAGAAACGCAATAAAATTTGTCGCGAACAAAAGAGCAAGCAAAACCATGATGCTTTCCACAAGAGTAACAAGCTGACTCTTTCCTTTGTATTGCTCACTCATAGCCGTGCAGGAAACAGACCCATTGATCGCACAACATCCAAAAAGAGAAGCGGAAATATTTGCCAGGCTAAGCGCCAGAATTTCCTGATTTTTGTCAATTTTATATCCATTTTTTACGGCAAAATTATTCTCGGCGAGAAGCGACTCGGCCATAATTACGACTGCAATTGACAAGCTTAAAATAAAGATCTTTCTGAAAGGCACTTCATCCAAGGCCGGAAAAACAAAATCAGGGAGGCCTCCCGAAACAGTTCCGATCGTTTTGATTCCCAGTTCCTCCGCCGGGAGACAGGCACAGCATATCCCGCCAATGAGCATCAATACAATTGCAATAGGAAATTTCGGACAAAAAAACCTGAAAACAAATAATACGGCAAGCGAAAAGCACCCGATAAAAAGAGACGGGAAGCTGATGCTTCCAAAAGCGTCGGCAAGGTGAGGGATCAGCTCAAAAAATTCTCCAACCCCGGCATCGGCACCTATAAGACGCGGAAGCTGCATAAGTATAATAGTAAAACAAATACCCGTAATAAATCCTCCCATAACAGGAGCAGAGATGTATTTAACAACATTGCCTGCTTTTAAAACAAAAAACAGCAAGAGCCACAATCCAACAAAAAAAGTCACAACCGGAATGATTCTCATTGCATCAGATGAGCCGGAAACAATACCAAATCCTCCGAGTGCCGCTCCCATAAGCGCAGCCGGAGCAGCATCAACGCCAAAAACAAAGCTCTCAGAAGTTGAAAAGAGCACAAAGAAAAGCAGCGGAATAACAGCGCCATACAGGCCGTACACCGCCGGAAGTCCGGCAATTTGGGCATAGCCCATGTATACCGGAACAGACATGGCGGCAGTAACTAATCCCGATATGATATCCTGTTTCAAATAAATCTTATGATAGTTTCTTAATGTGGGGAAAAATCGAATTTTCATAGAAGTACCTGTTTGTGATTTTATATAACAACACCTCTATATTATACAGAAAAAATATATATTTTAAACAAAATTGTGTAAATATATTCCATTCAATTTTTTCCAACGTGTACAAA
>JBMNQZ010000078.1:0-4192 GCA_050944395.1 Lachnospiraceae bacterium | reverse complement strand
CCATCTCTCGATGGCCTCAATCATTATAAGAGTTGCGTAGGTTATCAATAGCTATAGATCAGTCCGCTCGCTCCGCATCGCGTCCGTTTTGCTCCGCAAAACCGTCCGTTGGAATCCGCTGACTGCACTTTTGCGCTGTCCCGTTTCCATTTCTAGTTGCTTCTTGCTCCTTTTGCATGAATTTCTTATGGTTTTTTAATGTTTTTCGCTCCAGTGTATAGGGATAATCTGCTGAGTTTTAATATACGAGTAACGAAAATATTTGTTCAGGAGTCAAGGCCCGCTTTCTTCATATTCGCGAATGCCATTCTTATTTCTTTTGACCTGCAATAATCCCTTTTTCTCATAATAGCGAAGTGTGCTTTCCGGAGGTTTGTTATTTTGGCGATTTCCCTTATCAGCATTTGAAATACCTCACAGTAGTTAACGAAAAAACCTTGACTTAAACTATGGTTTAAGCGGTATCTTTGTATTATAAACCGAATCAGGAGGTAATTCAAATGGAAACAAAACGCCTTGAGCTGGGCAGGGAACAATTACAGAAGATCGGCGGAGTTGGTGGTGAGGAAGTAATAGAATCTCTGCATGGAGTTGCACCGGATGTAGGGAAATATATCATCGAGTTTGCTTTTGGTGATATATATTCCAGAGGAGAACTTTCCCTGAAGGAAAGAGAGATGATAACAATTACCAGCCTGCTGACGACCGGCGGATGTGAACCACAGTTAGAGGTGCATATCAACGGAGCCTTAAATGTGGGGATGTCACCAAAAAAAATCATTGAAACCTTTATTCAGTGTATTCCGTATGTCGGTTTCCCAAAAGTGCTAATTGCGATTTCAATTGCGAAAAAGATCTTTTCGGAACGAGGAATTGTGCAATATGAAGAAACGTGATCATAGCTTATTTTTGATATATCACATTTGAAATCATTACGGACAGGTGTAGGAATACTTAAAAGCAGCAAAGTTCACATTCGATAAGTAAAAAATCAAGAAGAAAGGGTTATCAGACCTCTCACTCAACGGCAAATAGAGTGAGAGGTCTTTTTATACGACTCCCTATAGAACCTTGACAATCGAATACCCATTCATCAGGCACATTCCCATTGCTATTGTACGCAATAACTCAGTGACTCCCGATAAGATTGCTTACGGATCCAATCGAATCGTATGGCAAGAAACTTGAATAAGGAAAATCTGTGAATGTAACGATGAAGAATGGATGAAAGATGAAAATTACGAATTTTCTTACCCCATACTTTAGTTGGCATTCTTTCGGGCATGCATTACAACAAGAATGTGCAATAGATATATGTTGACGATACATAATAATTACTTGCCCATTAACTTTCCCTTTGGTAAGATATAGGAAAGTTAATGGGAGAGTTAAAAGTAAGATGTTCTCGTCATATCAGGAGGAAATGATGGCAATTCCGATCAATATAGAAGAACTGCTTCGTCAGCAGGTGATAGAAAGTGCACGTATAGAATATAAGGCAGATTGGAATCCAGAACCGGTTTTGCATTCTATTACTGCTTTTGCCAACGATTTTGAGAACCTCGGCGGGGGCTATATCGTAATAGGCGTTGAAGAACAGAATGGATATCCGAGATTTCCGGTAAAGGGCCTGGATAAAAATATATTAGATGCTATTCAGAAAGACCTTCTCAATAAGTGCAACTTTATAGAACCACGATATATACCGGTCATAGAGCCTGCGCAGATCGACGGGCGAGATATTCTTGTTTTATGGGTTCCTGGAGGAGATGACAGGCCTTATAAATGTCCGGTCAAAATATATACGGAGAAAGGAGCAAAAAAGAGCGAAAAGGCATATTATATCCGAAAAGCCTCCAATACCATCCGCGCAAATACATTGGAAGAACGAGAACTGACCGGTCTGGCAAGAAACATTCCATTTGACGATAGGATAAACCCACATGCGCAAATCGCAGATATGCGCTCCAGTCTGCTTTCAGAGTATCTTCATGCAGTTGACAGCGAATTGTACGAAGGGTCGCTTTCCCGCACGGTTGAAGATGTGGCAAGGGATATGAGACTGATTGGTGGTCCTCCGGAAGCAAGAAAGCCGATCAATGTAGGGTTGATGTTTTTCAATGAGAGACCGGATCATTTCTTTCCATATAGTCAGATCGAAGTAGTGGATAAGCCAGATCCGACTGGAATCGGGATGCGAGAGAGAATTTTTACCGGACCACTTGATCGACAGCTGCGGGATGCGTTGTCGTATATCAAAAACTATGTCATAGCGGAATACGTCACGAAGGTTCCAGATCAGGCCGAGGCGATCCGTGTGTACAACTGGCCATATAGGGCTGTTGAGGAGGCACTCAGCAATGCCGTTTACCATCGCTCCTATCAGATCCATGAGCCAATTACCGTAACAGTTACCCCTGAACGAATGGAGATTCTGAGTCTGCCAGGGCCTGACCGTTCCATCACGGATAGTGATTTGGAAAAGAGAGTTTTGGTTTCAAGCCGATACCGGAACAGACGTATCGGAGATTTTCTCAAAGAATTGAAAATGGTCGAGGGAAGGAATACCGGGATTCCATTAATCGTGAATGAGATGAAAAACAATGGTTCTGCTTTGCCGGTTTTCAAAACAGATGAGGACAGAAGTTATTTCAGAGTGATCCTCCCTGTTCATCCGGTATTCCTTGAGAAAAACAAAGATGATGCGAAAAAGCTGAAAGTGGGGAAACGCTCCAGACGCAGGAACAGAGAAGAACTGAAGAAGCTGGTTCTGGAAGCGTTAAAACAAAAGGGTAACCTTTCGATGAATGAGTTGGCTACGGAGCTGGGGTATAAGAGCTTGAACGACACCCTTCGGGCTGTTGTGAAAGAGATGCTGGAAGTCGGAGAAGTTACATATCTTTATCCGAACAAACCAAATAGCAGGAATCAGAAGATATGTTTAATGAAATGATATGATATCACTATAAATCAGTGGAATAGGGGGACAACGGAGGGCGCTGGATATCCGTGTTTTTCGGCTGAACTATAATCGTGGTGTATAGCAGAGCTATATCATAGAGAAACTCGTAATGAGTTTCTCTAAAAAATTACCATAGAGTTAGCTAGAACTAATAAAGAGGAGGGAAAAAGCATGTCATTTTTTCAGAATACCAGAAAGCCGGTCGGATTCGGCGGGAAGCTGATGGTAAAAGGGATGAACGGAGGATCCCATGCGAAGCTGGCGGAATGGGGAATCAGCCATCTGAATATTGCTCCGGATGCGCGGATTCTGGATGCAGGCTGCGGGGGAGGCGCAAATGTGCGCCGTCTGCTGGAGAAAGCTCCGAACGGTCATGTCACAGGTCTTGATTATTCCGAAGTGAGCGTCGCGGAATCCGGAAAAGTGAATCGGAAAGCCATCCGGGACGGCCGCTGCGAAATTCTGCAGGGGGACGTCAGCGCCCTTCCTTTTGCCGCGGGCACTTTCGATCTTGTGACGGCATTTGAGACTGTATACTTCTGGCCGGAACCGGAGAAAACATTTACAGGCATACGAAAGGTGCTGAAGTCAGACGGGATTTTCTTTATCTGCAACGAATCCAACGGACATGACAAGGAAGCGGTAAAGTTTGCAAAAATAATTGACGGTATGAGACTGTATGATGCCAATCAGCTGAGAGCGCTTCTTTCACAAGCCGGATTTGCGAATATTCAGGCGGATGCGCGCGGCACATGGCTTTGCGTGAGAGCGGGGAACTGATCCCCGGTATATTTGGTCAGGATCTGTCCGGAGAAAAATTCTTTGAAAAGCGCTTTCAAAATGACAGATTCTGACCGGACAGACTTAATTTGCGGATGAAATGCTAAAAATGTGGTTATTACCACATATTTAGCAGAGCTGTTATGTTAAACTTACCGCAAAAGCAAGGAGGAAATAAAAACATGGCAAAAAAAATAGATTTCACACGTACCGTCTTTGAACTGACTAAGGAATATCCGGAACTGATTGATATTATGGCTGATCTCGGCTTTGGCGAGATTAAAAAGAAGCCGGTGCTTCATTCGGCAGGCAAAATCATGACAATTCCGAAAGGCGCCAAAATGAAAAACATCCCCATGGCAGAGGTTGTAACGGCGCTGATGAAAAACGGGTTCGAACTGACCGGGGAACTTCCTGAAAGCAGCATGCCCGAAGCTGTCAATGAGACAC
>JBMNQZ010000077.1:0-4383 GCA_050944395.1 Lachnospiraceae bacterium | reverse complement strand
GTATTAAAGAGAAACTTGGTTGGATGAGTCCGGTTGAATACAGGCTCTCTGCCTTGGCTGCATAAAATAGGCGTAGCAGCCAATAAAACTGCTACGCTTAAAAGTCTAACTTTTAGGGGTCACCTCAAAATGGTGCCTGGCACCTTTTTTTCACCTCCTTGGCGTTCTCAACGCATTTATTATCGATTCCGGAGTATTTTCCTCCGCATGTATGCAATTGACCGCCTCATTTATATTCTCCAGATAATGTGCATCCGAATTTGTTATCTTCCTGCATTTCCTGAAATAAGGATACTTTTCCTCGTATTCGCTTATTCTTTCGATGTTTTTAAACTCTGCGCAGGTAAATTCCGCACTTTCCGGAATAAATCCCAGATTGCTTATTATACTTGTGGATGACTTATCGACATGCGCCGGAATAATTATCCCTCCTCTGGCCTCTACCAGAGGCTGCACCTCATCAAAACCTATATCCGTAGCGCTGATGAGCAGTGTTTTCTCAACACCCGCAACCTCATCATTTTCGTCCATAATATACTGCTCCCCGAATATCTCCGGTTTGTTATTTATCTGCAGCAATCTCCCGTATACATACCGGTCAAAATCGAGAGCCGCATCGATCTCAGGAAAAAGGCATACAACATGAAATTCCTCCTGGGTAGTAAGCTCCATCCCGGGAATAAAAGTAATTCCGTATTCCTTTGCATGCTTTGACGCGGCAGGACAATTTCTCGCAGTATTGTGATCAGTCAGCGCAATTGCCTGAAGTCCTTTTATCAGTGCCATTCCGGTAATATTTCCGGGAGTCATATCATCGTCTCCGCACGGTGACAGACACGAATGGATATGAAAATCATAATATATCGGTATCATCGTCCCGCACCCCGGATCATTCTTCTGCTTTCATAAATTCATATACGGCAAGTCCTGTCTCAAACACAGGCTCATTAGAAGCCAGAACCGTAATTCCTTTTTCCTTTGCCTTCTCAAGGCAGCCCTCGTCCATCTTATGTCCGTCGGCATTGATAATGCAGGCAGCCTCCGTCAAAGCCGCAACAGCCAGAGTGTTGACATTAGTCATCACTGTGATCCATGCACAGCCCTCAGTCGCCTTGCCCATGCACACCGAGAGCAGATCGCAGCAAAATACTCCCGTCAGCTCCTGATCCATGTTTTCTCCGCAATTCTGTATCTGAAACAAGCCGCTGTCGATCAGTTTCTTTACGTTCATAGCTATCCTCCCGAAATTTCTCCTACTGTATTCTATCTTCTAAAAATGCGCCCTTTTAGGGGCGCATTTACAATTATTTACGGTACTTTTCATCCAAAGCATTGGTCTCGATCCAGAGCCTGTTTATGAAATCCTGAAGCTTGATCAACTGATCGTGAGAGAGCTGATCCTTTCCTATAGACACACTTATCTCCTCAGAAAATTCATTGATATCCTTTGTGAGCTCATGAATATGCTTTCTAGTATAATAAATACAATCTTTTCTGAAAGCTTTTCTGCGAACGATATCCTCCGCAAGAGCTTTGCAGGTAGGTGCGCCGCACGCTCCGCAGTCAAGTCCCGGGAACTCGCTCTCGATGCGCTTGATCGTAGCCAGCATATTAAGGCTGTCCTTCATTGAATCGCCGAGCTGATATACATTTTCAAAACGTATTCTCTTATTCCAATAAACATCCGCAACAAACGGAAGCTCATTTGGCTTGATCTCGTTCACAAGATTTTTGCTGATCTTTCTGAAACTGGCCCTCGCCGCATAGTGATTTTCCACACAAAGATCACCGTTAAGGCAGCCACCGGTGCACATCAGAAGATTTATGAAATCATATTCTGTATATTCATCATCCTCGAGTCCGTCAAGAATTTTAAGAATACTCTTGATATCTGTTGCCTCGATGTAATTTTCATTTATAAGTATCGAATTTACGCCGCTGGCCCTGTCGCCGTAGCCCTTTGCACTCTTGGCACTGAGCTTCTGAACATTGCCCTTCAGGGCATTCATCCTTACCACCAGCTTGGGGTAGATGGACTTTATACCAATATTTGCGGTTATCCTGCTTTTTTTCAATCCCAGAGGCTCATTGGAATAAGCAATCTGCGCAGGACATGCAGCAATGTGGGTAATTCCTATCTCCTCCCGGGAAAGTCCGGTTTTTTCCATTGCCTTGCCAAGTGCTATTGCCGCACTTATCTCCATAGGAGACTGTATCGGAAGCAGATGGTCGACAAGCGTCTGATATCTTGTTCTCACCAGCCTTACAACGGCAGGGCAGGTAGTTGAGATATATGGTCTGTGCTCCTGATGATTTTTAATAAACTTCTTTGCCTCTCTTGCATATATCTCATGCCCTATGCTGATCTCTTCGACTGCATCAAACCCCAGTTCCAAAAGAGCGGTAAGGACGATATCCGGATCTGTCAGATTATGAAATTGTGCTATGAGCGCAGGCTCCACAAGTGCAACATTGTATTTCTTCTTTTCGAGGACACTGAGACTGTCCTGAATATAAATCATTGCATGAGACGGACATTGTCTTATGCATTCCCCACAATCGATACATCGCTCGGGAATGATCTCCGCAACACCCGATCGAACCCTTATCGCCTCCATGGGACAATACTTTATGCAGTTTGTACATCCCTTACAGGCCTTGGGATTTGTCGTCACAGAATGAAAATATGAATTCATTTCGCATCAACTCCTCTTCCAAAATAAGGTAAAATAACAGAGTAATAAAACCTACATCATTACTACCATAGTAACCGTTGTTCCGACTCCAAGTTCGGTCTGAATGTCCATGTAATCAGAATGTTTTTTCATGTTCGGAAGCCCCATTCCGGCACCGAACCCCATATCGCGGGCATCCTCGGAAGCTGTAGACCAACCCTCCACCATTGCCTGTTCGACATCCTTTATTCCGGGACCCCTGTCCGCAAGCTCCATCTTTATCATATTATCAAAGATTTCCACATTGATAACACCGCCGTCAGCGTGAATAACCATGTTTATCTCACCCTCATACATACAGATGGACACATGACGCTGTATCTCGGTAGAAGCTCCCGCAAGCTTTAACTTTTTCTTGACATCCGAACTGGCCATTCCGGCACATGTAATATCATTCTCAACTTCATACTGGAGAACCAGAGGCTCTCCGACACCATCAGGCAAATTCATACAAAAGCTCCTTTTAAACCCGCCGCATAGAGCTTGCCGCAAACATTATACATGGACTCCGTCGTGTTCATGATCACAACGTCTCCGTCCTTTGCAAGCTCGATCATTGCTTCATTCGGCGTCTTTTTTCTTACAAATAATATGTACTTAATATCAAGCATTTCGGCCGTACGTATTGCCTGAGCATTAGCAAGACCGGTAATAAGAAAATCACTGTCAACTCCGAATGCAAGAACATCGCTCATAAGGTCAGATGCGAATGCGCTGTGCACTTCATCGTCCATTGATTCCTCACCGGTCAGCACCTGAAGATCTATAAAATTGCTCAAATCTCTAAGTTTCATAACATGCCTCCATCTTTATGAATATAATTATTCATAAAAAAATCTTTATGTAAATATCTTTTTAATTAGTTAAAATTATATCGTAACGATTATTTTTTAACAATTGTGCAATCTGTCTTCTGTAAATACCTGCCATTGTCCAAATCAACCAATTGTTCGAATATTAATCCACTTTTGTCCGCTAATAATCGTTACTGCCGTAATATCCTCAATTGCTTGCGTCTTTTCAAGATATTTGATATATTATCCTTTAGATTATTTTCAGGAGGAAGCACGAATTGAAGCTCTGGATTATTTTATTGATCATACTTGTAGTTCTTATCGGAATTTTGGTCTTCCTGTACTTTTACGGCAAAAAAGCTCAGAAGAAACAGGATGAACAGAAGGCACAGCTTGAGGCGGCAAAACAGCCGTACTCCATGCTCATAATAGATAAAAAACGACTTCCGCTAAAGGATTCCGGACTCCCCGCAGCGGTGATTGAACAGACACCGAAGCGCTTCAGAAAAACAAAGGTTCCGGTAGTCAAGGCAAAGATCGGTCCAAAGATAATGTCACTTATCGCCGACGAAAAGATATTCGACGATATTCCGCTTAAGCGTGAAGTCAAGGCGGAAGTCAGCGGAATTTATATTCTCAGCGTAAAGGGACTGAGAGGCAAAGTTGAGGCTGCGCCGGTCAAGAAAGGATTTTTTGCCAGAACCCGTGAAAAGCTTATGAAAAAGGCCGGAATGTAAAGAACGGATAGCGTGCGCCGGGTGATGTGGAATAGAGTTCCACAGTAAAAAGGTGACAGGCTTGGGGTAAAAAGGTGCCAGGTACAAAATTAACAGCGAGTGTTAATTTTGTACCTG
>JBMNQZ010000076.1:0-4883 GCA_050944395.1 Lachnospiraceae bacterium | reverse complement strand
ACCGTATCATTTACCTCAGATAGGAGAAACAACCACTTACTATCTAACCCCCCTCATTTAAACAAAACTTTGGAAAAACCCGCCCGGTATACAGATCCGGACGGGTTTTTCTATTAGAATCAGATAATATTAGAATCAGATAATAATTCAATTTTTTTATTCTTTTCGGAGCATCATTCTTCTAGATCCTTATCTTTGAAGTATCTGTCTCGATCACCTGGTGTCTTATCCTTAAGATCATTGACGGATTAACCGAAAGCTCGTCAAATCCCAGCTTCAAAAGTGTTCCGGTCATTGAAAGATCGGATCCAAGCTCTCCGCATATTCCAACCCTGCACCCGCATTCGTGCCCGTTTTTCACTATCATCTTGAGCATTCGCAAAATTGCGGGATTGTGGGAGTCGCGTATGGCAGGGTCATCCCGGTCAACCGCAAGCATATACTGAGTAAGATCGTTGGTCCCCACCGAGAAGAAGTCAACCTCCTTCCCAAGAACATCGCTCATTATCGCCGCTGCCGGAGTCTCTATCATTATCCCAAGCTCAACGTCGTCAGAAAACGGAATACCTCTCGATTCAAGGTCCTCCTTGACCATATTGATCTCCCATTTTATCATTCTCACTTCTCCCAGAGACACGATCATAGGGATCAGTATTGCCGCCCTTCCGTAAATGCTGGCCCGATATATCGCCCGAAGCTGAACCGCAAACTTTTCGGGGGCTTCGTTAAGAGCTCTCTTTGACAATGTTCTGATAACAACGCGCTTGTTGTTCATTTTCTTCAGAATATCTCTGTATATCTCAAACTGAGCCTCCTCATCCGGAAACTCATCGGGATCGGTGCTCAGAAACTCACTTCTGAAAAGGCCTATTCCGTCAGCATCATTTTTGAGAACGCTCTCAACATCGTCAATACTGCTGATATTTGCATCCACAAAAATATGCTTTCCGTCTTTTGTAATGTTGTCGGCCCCCTTAAGCCGCATGAGCAGCCTTCGCTCCGCTCTCTCCGACTTCGCCTTTTGCTTATAGCTTTCAATTTCCCCGTCGTCCGGATCGGTAATAACTATTCCTTCTCCCGCATCAACGATCGCCATTGTCCCGGTATTATCATCCGGGATATCCGCTTCTATTACCATCGGAATATTCATTATCCTGGCAAGAATAGAGGTATGAGATGTCTCCGATCCTTTTCTCATGACAATAGCATTTATATACGTCTTATCAAGCTTGATGAATTCGCTGGGTGTAAGATCATCGGCAAATAATATGATCGGTTCTCCCGAGGAAATACATTCCTCATTTCCGCCGGTCAGCTCATGGATCAGTCTGTCAGCCACATCCTGAAAATCCGCTCCTCTGGATCTTATGAGCTCATCCTCCATGCTGCCCAGCACCTCCTGAATGCCGTCATTAACCTGTTTAACGGCAAATTCGGCATTCACGTGCTCACTGCGAATGATATCTTCGGCCATTTTAAACCGGTTATCATGCAGTATCGTCTTATGAGCTCGGAATATCACAGCGCTTTCCCTGCCGACCTTTTTCTCTGCAAGCTCAAACAGCTGTGAAAGCCTCTCATCAACTTTCTCCACGGCTTCATTTAACCGGCAAATCTCGTCTTCAACATCCTGAATCTCTTTTCTTTCTATAAGAACGCAATTTTTCCGATAATAGACCAGCTGCCCGATGACTATTCCGCCGAATATGCCCGTTCCCCTGATCATCATACAAATGAACCGAACGGAGCGATCTCAACGCCCTCAGACATAAGACGGGTTCTTATTTTTTCCACAAAGGCCAGAGCTTTTTCATTGTCACCATGAACACAGATCGAATCCGGGATGATCTCAATATCATTGCCGTCCACAGCCTTGACCTTGTGTTCCATTACCATTCTGACCACTCTTTCAATAGCCTGATTCTCGTCAGTTATCATTGCGCCCGCCTGACTTCTCGGGACAAGGCTTCCGTCGGGCATATAGCCTCTGTCCGCAAACACTTCCTGAGCAACCCTGAGTCCGACATCCTTTGCCGCCTGAACACTTTGGCTTCCCGCAAGCGCAAGACAGATGATATCGGGATTGAAAGCCTTAATTGCCTTAGCAACGGCAAGAGCGAGTTCATAATCCTTTCCTGCCATATTATACATAGCGCCGTGAGGCTTAACATGCTGAATCTTCATTCCATACTTTCTTGCAAAACCCTCGAGCGCTCCAAGCTGGTATGTCACATAAGCCGAAACCTCAGCCGGTGTTGCCGCCATGTTTCTGCGTCCGAAGCCCATAAGATCAGGAAAACCGGGGTGTGCGCCTATCGCAATTCCCGCCTCATACGCCATTTCAACGGTCTTGTCCATTACGAGAGGATCCGAAGCGTGAAAGCCACATGCGATATTGCACGAAGACACAAGGGGAATTATCTTGTCATCCATTCCCAGAGTGTATCTTCCGAAGCTTTCTCCTATATCACTGTTAAGATCAACTTTGATAACGTTTTTACCCATATTTCCTCCGCCTATCTAAAATTATTATCAGTCTTTTATCGAAGCATTCTTTGTATCTGTTATCAGCATGTGTCCCGGTGCGTGTGTGATGGCAAAATCCGGTTTGACATTCATTACAACAGACTGAGGAGTAACTCCGCACGGCCAGAATACCGGCACCTCTCCTTCGTTAATAATCACAGGATCACCGAAATCCGGCTTGCCGATATTCTTGATTCCGATCACGGCCGGATCTCCGATATGAATTGGCGCCCCGTGAACTTTGGGATAATCCGCGGTAACAGTGACCGCCTTAACAACCTGAGAATACGGAATAGGTCTCATTGATACCACCATTTTCCCGCTCATCGACTCAGCCGGTGTGCAGTCAATATTTGTTATATACATAGGAACATTGCAGCCCATTGTATTGTGACGGATCTCAATATCCGCATTTATCATCTCGGATTCAAAACTGAAAGAGCAGCCGATAAGGAAGCCTACCAGATCATCTCTCCAGAATTTTTCAACATCGGTATATTCCCCGGTCATTACGCCGTTCTCGTATATTCTGTACTTCGGGAAATCCTTTGCAATATCGCAGTCCGAAGCAATATATTTCGTAAAGCGGCTTCCCGTATCCAGGACCTCAAGAATTGGGCACGGTTTGGGATTTCTCATTGCAAACAGGAGAAAATCATATGCAAGGTCCTTTTTAAGTATGATCAAATTTGCTTGGGCATATCCCGGACAAAGCCCGCTGGTCGGCTCTGTAAACTTTCCTTCACGTATAAGATGTCTCATCTGTACCGGAGACAAATCTTTATATTCTTCAAACATCTGTGTTCCTCCATTATTCATCAAATTTCATTACGGGGATTAAAAAGAGGGCCGATAATACTCTTCTTCCAGCTGTCCCATCTCTCATAGCATTCAAAATACAGCTGCTGTGCCTCCTGTACTGTAACCGGAACAAATCTGACCTTCTGACCCGGGCGCAGCTGAACAAACTGCGGAAGATCCACATGGATCACAGTTGCGATCTTGACATATCCTCCGGTAGTCTGCCTATCTGCCATCATGACTATCGGATCTCCGCTTCCCGAAATCTGAATGCTTCCCAAAACAATTCCGTCGGAAATGATATCGCTGCCGTTTTTTGTCTCAACCTTTCCCCCGGACAATCGGTATCCCATTCTGTCGCTGTGAGTCGTTACAGTATATTCACTGGAATAGAATGTCTCTATGCCTTTCTCGGTAAAAGCATCGTCCTGAGGTCCGGGAATAACCCTCACCTCAAGAACTTCTCCGGGAGCGGCGAGCTTTCTGGCCGGCAGTCTCCTGTAGGAGAGATTCTGTGCGGCATATCCGGGATTTCTCATTTCGAGAACATCTCCGTTTTTGAGCGCCCTTCCGTTAAAGCCTCCTATCTCACACCTTATATTGGTGCTTCTGCTTCCCATAATCTCAGGAATAGCAAGTCCGCCTCCCACAGCGATTGAACCAAAGGTTCCGATCGTTCCGGTGATTATCATCACGGTCTGACCGGCTTTTACATGAATAGCGGTATCGGCATCATGAATGGCCCCGTCAACGCTGATCTTGAAGTTTCCTCCGGAGACAGCAATATTGGCTGCCTCATCAAACTTCAGCATAGGTCCCTGAATACAAAATTCAATTACGGCCTCAGTATCTTCATTATTTACCAGAACATTTGCCCTTCTGCACGCAAATCTGTCCATAAATCCGCTGGGAGCAAATCCGCTGTTCTGGTATCCCATACGACCCTTGTCCTGAATTGTCGTTCGCGGGCCGGCATTAATCACATGAATTCCCATTTATCAATTTTCCTCCCGCCATTTGTACTCATACTCATTATTTTCAACCCGTTTCTTTATCTCATAAAACCTCTCCTCATTTATCGGAACAAAGCGGATATACTCTCCCGATTCATAGAGGATAGGTTTTTCTCTCTCATGATCATAAGGTTTAATCGGAGTTCTTCCGATTATCTGCCACCCACCGGGTGAAGCCAGAGGATACATGCCGGTCTGCTTTCCTGCTATACCTACGGATCCCGCCTCCAGCCTCTCTCTGGGAGTGGCAAGCCTTGGGGTCTCAAGCTTCTCGTTCATTCCGCCGAGATAAACAAATCCCGGTAGAAATCCCATCATATATATCTGATAATGCGGTTCACTGTGAAGTCTTATCACTTCCTCCTCAGTAAGACCTGTATGTTCGCAGACATTTTTCATATCCGGTCCGAAGCTTCCGCCGTAACAGACCGGAATATCCATAATTCTTTTAATGGATGCTCCCTGGCTCATATCAACATGCTGCAGGAGATTATTTAAAGTCTCGCAGAGCGCATCATATCTTACTACAAGAGGATTATAATG
>JBMNQZ010000075.1:0-5472 GCA_050944395.1 Lachnospiraceae bacterium | reverse complement strand
AAGGAGCCTAATCACAACATTATCTGTTTAAAATCACACTGTCGATGAGACCGTATTTAACCGCATCCTCCGCAGAAAGCCACTTGTCTCTGTCAGTATCATTCTCAATCGTCTCAATCGACTGCCCCGTATTTGCGGCAAGGATCTCATTGAGTTTTTTCTTTGTTTTGAGAATATGGTCGGCATCGATAAGCATATCCGATGCCTTTCCCTGTGTTCCTCCCGAAGGCTGATGGATCATGATCTCGGCATTTGGAAGAGCCTGTCTCTTTCCCTTTGCGCCGCCTGCAAGAAGAAAAGCTCCCATACTTGCAGCCATTCCTATGCAGATCGTTGAAACATCACACTTGATATACTGCATCGTATCATAAATGGCAAAACCTGCAGTCACTGATCCGCCGGGGCTGTTGATATACAGTGAGATATCCTTTGTGGGATCCTCCGATTCCAAGAACAAAAGCTGTGCCACAATAAGACTTGCTATAGTGTCATCAACCTGATCTCCAAGGAAAATTATCCTCTCCTTGAGAAGTCTGGAATAAATATCATAGCTTCTCTCTCCCTGGCTGGTCTGCTCAATAACATAAGGTACCAACGCACTTCTCATATACTATTCCTTCTTTCGTTTAGAAAATCACTCCTGCGGAGTCTCTTCCTTTACTTCTGTCTCAACAGCATTATCGGCAAGGAATGAAATTGCTTCCTGAACAGCAAGGTCCTTCATAACACTCTCGTTCATCTCCGCACCCATAATGTTCTTGATCTGCTCAGCTTCCATATTGTAAGCCTTTGCCATATCTTCATAATACTTGTTGAGTCTTTCCTCGTCTGCCTTGAGAGACTCAAGCTCGGCAACCTTCTCAAGAACGAGTCTTGATTTGATTCTTACGATGGCATTCGGACGCATCTGCTCTCTGAACTGGTCAGCAGTCATTCCCATGTATTTGAGATAATCTTCGAATTTAAGACCCTGCTGAGCCATATTTGTCTGATATTCAGAGATCATATTGTCAACAGTATTGTCGATCATCGGATCTGCGATATCCATCTCTGATGTCTCGATAAGCTTCTGAACACAGGCATCTTCCTTAGCTGTCTGTGCCTTCTTCGCCTTATCCTCCTCAAGATTCTTTCTGAGATCAGCCTTGTATTCCTCAACAGTCTCAAAATCGGAAACGTTGCTTGCAAACTCATCGTCAAGAACCGGAAGTTCTTCACGTTTGATCTCATGGATCAGGCACTTAAACACTGCCTCCTTACCCTTGAGCTCCTCTGCGTGATACGTCTCCGGGAAAGTTACATTAACGTCGAATTCTTCACCGATAGTCTTTCCGATAACCTGCTCTTCAAAGCCCGGAATGAATGAGCCCGATCCTACATGAAGCGGATATTTCTCAGCCTTTCCTCCGTCAAACTGCTCGCCGTCAACATATCCGTCAAAGTCAAAGATAACTGTATCGCCATCTTCAACAGCACCCTCAGTAACATCAACAGAACGTGCGTTCTTCTTGAGTTCCTGCTCAACTGCTCTGTCAACTTCCTCATCTGTTACTGTAACATCGCTCTTCGGAACTTCGATTCCCTTGTACTGACCAAGAGTAACTTCCGGTCTGATCGCTACTGTTGCCGTATAGATGAAATCTTTTCCTTTTTCTACCTGTACAGGATCAACCTCCGGTCTTGATGTAACCTCGATATCAATCTCATCAAGGGCAGGACCGTAACTACGGCTCATGGCAAACTCAACGGCATCCTGATAGAAAACCGAAGGACCGTACATTTTCTCAATCATGCTCATCGGAGCTTTGCCTTTTCTGAATCCCGGAATAGAAACACTTCCGCGAATCTTCTGATAAGCTTTCTTAATATCCTCGGTAAATTCATCAGCCGGTACAGTAACAGTTATCTTTGCCATGCTGTGCTCTAATTTCTCATATGTAACGCTCATTCTTTAAAAATCCTCCTGGAAAGTTATTTATCTTTGTAAATGATGTCTTCCTTGACCTTAGTTGACATTTCTTCGTTCAATAATACCCTGATCAGTTCCAGTGCGAACTCCACAGCGGTACCCGCACCTCTGCTTGTGGTGATGTTTCCGTCGGTGACCGCCTCCGCATCGGCAATGACCGCCCCGTACAGCTCACCTTCCATTCCTTTATAGCAGACCGCTTTCCTGCCTTCAAGAAGTCCCATATGTCCGAAAACAGAAGGCGCCGCACATATAGCTGCGATTCTCTTTCCCTCCGAATCAAACTTCCCGATAAGCTCTTTAAGTTCCTTTGAGTTTTCAAGATTTGTCGTTCCGGGCATACCTCCCGGAAGCACGAGCATATCCGCCCCCTCAAAATCAGCATCTTCGAAAGCCATATCCGCTCTCACAGTGATGCCGCTTCTGCCGGTGATATCCAAACTGTCACCCACAGCCACCAGATCCACACGGATCCCGGCTCTTCTAAGCAGATCTGCAGGAGTCAAAGCCTCGATCTCCTCAAATCCGTCCGCTAAAAAAATACAAGCTCTGCTCATACACTTCTCCTATATAAAGAAAATGACATGCATCTCATAGTATAACATTATTTTCAAATACTTTGCAAGCCGAAAAAATCACATATTTCTCGATTTTTCAGCCGCCTCGTGAACAGCCTCCATCACGATCCCTCTGAACGAGGCATTCTCAAGAGTTCTCACTCCCTCTATCGTAGTTCCCGAAGGAGAGCATACCATATCCTTCAGCTGTCCGGGATGCATACCGGTTTTAAGAACAAGCTCCGCGCTTCCCTTTACCGTCTGTGCCGCAAATTTATACGCCTTGTCCCTCGGCATCCCCTCAAGGACAGCTCCGTCCGCCAAGGCTTCTATCATCATAAAAATAAATGCCGGGGAGCTTCCGCTGACCGAAGTTACCGCATCCATCAGGCTCTCCGGAACTTCCTCGGCCTCTCCGAAGCTTTCCAGAATAAACCTGACTTTTTCCATGTCCTCACAGGTGACATTCCGGTTTCCGCAAAATCCCGTCATTCCGCACCCTGCAAGGGCCGGAGTGTTCGGCATCGCCCTGACTATCCTGGTATCATTATCAAAGAACCTCATAATATACTCTGTTTTTTTTCCGGCGGCAATAGAAATAACCAGCTTTCCCGAGGCTCCGGATGTATCACAGCCGCCGAGTGCAGCATCCATATACTGAGGCTTTACCGCGATAACGATCACATCTGCCATTGAAAAAATATGCTCGTTGTCATCAAAGGTTTTTATTCCGAACCTGTTTTGTGCCTTCTCTCTTGCGGATGCCAGGACATCCGATGCCATGATATCTTCTTTTTTCATTCCGGAAGACAGAAGCCCCTCAATGATAGCTCCTGCCATATTTCCGCATCCTATAAAACCTATCTTCATTTTCAACTCCTTAATGTCGGATCAAGCTTCGGATCATAGATCCTTATCACTGCATCGACATAAACACTCTCGTTTTCCGGAAGAACCCCTTCGTCAATATAGTCATCAACTACCTTGGTGACCTTCTCTGCAATTTTTGACGGATCTTTGCATATAGAGGCAAACAGCCTTCCCTCTTCTGTCCCCGCCACTACCCGGTCATCGTCTCCGCACAGACAGACCACCGTCATATGATTTCCGATATCCCTCATGGCCTCGATTGCCTGAAGAGCCTGAAGGGACGTATCACACACTATCGTATCGGCATTCGGATATTCGCTCATTATCGCCCAGGCCGCATCGTAGGATGCCTTCGCATCCGATGCATCACACTGCCCGGATCCCAGCATGGTTATTTTTTCATAATCCTTCAATCCCCGCTCAAATGAATACCTGTTTTCTTCCCCGATATCATATAAAGCAAGATATTTCGATTCGCCATTTTTGTATTCAGCATACTTTAAAGCCGCATTTTTTGCACTTGAAAAATAATCCGTGATTATCTGGTATGAAGCGATTCCCATTGAGGAAATTCCCCGATTGAGAAGAATCACCGGAATCCCGGCATCCTTTGCCCTCTGACAATCGGCAGAAGTGACCTCTGTTTCTATATTGTCGCATATAATCATCGACGCATTCACATCGATAGCCTCGTCGAAATATCTGCTTTGAAGATCAGTCTCTCTGGCAAAATTTCTGACCTCAAGAGTATAATTTTTTCCCTCAGCGCCTTTGACTATAAGTTCCTTTTCCTCTGCTGTCACCTTCTCCTCGGAAGGAATGATGAGATACACCACAGCCTCTGTGTTTTCCGCCGATATTATTTCCTGGCCGTCCTGTGTATATTCTTTTTTCTCGGGCTTTGTCTTGTCAGTATCTATTATTTCAATACCGTCCCCTCCGAAAAGAGGATCCTTTTCTATCACCGTTTTGACAGATTCACGGCACCCCGACAAGCACAGCACTGCCATAAGACAAAATATCAAAATAAGTGATTTTTTAGTTAACATTCAAAACCTCTTAAACATCTATCTCTCCCGTAAAGACAGTTTCCGCCGGTCCTGTCATAAACACTGTATTATTTTCTCTGTCCCAGAAGATATCGAGATTTCCTCCGTCAAGAATGACCTTCACATTTTCATCGGTAAATCCATTGACACAAGCTGCCACAGCGGCGGCACTTGCCCCTGTTCCGCATGCCAGCGTAAGTCCCGAGCCTCTCTCCCACACTCTCATTCTGATCGTTTTTCTGTCAATCACAGTGCAGAATTCCGTATTGATCCTGTCCGGAAATTTCTCGTGTCTTTCAAAGTACGGGCCCACTTCCTCCACAGGAAATTTATCCGCGTCGTCAACAAACACCACCGCATGGGGATTGCCCATGCTTACGGCGGTATATTTATAATATGTACCGTTTACACAGATATCCTCCATCACCGCTGTCTCGTTTTCGCTTATAACGGGAACCTCCTTGGCGGTTAAGACCGGTGATCCCATATTGACTCTGGCAGAAACCACCTTTCCGTCCTCTCCCGTATTAACATCGATAATCTTTATTCCGGATCTGGAGTCTATGCTTATCGTCTTTTTATCGGTCATTTTATTGTCGTATACATATTTTGCCACGCAGCGTATCGCATTTCCACACATCTTTCCCCTGGATCCGTCAATGTTATAAATATCCATCATGAAATCGGCCCTGTCGGAAGGTCTTATAAGAATAATACCGTCTCCGCCTATCCCGAAGTGCCTGTCGCTCAGCTTTATTGCCAGATTTTCGGGATCGTCCGCCTTCTCCTCGAAAGTATTTATATATATGTAATCATTTCCGGCTCCGTGCATTTTAGTAAACTTCATTCTATCTTTCTCCCGATTATTTTGTCCTGCTCATAAAATACTCGCCGATTCCCTCAAGAAGAATTCTGTCCTCTTCTCTAAGGAAATCACATCTTTCAAGAACCTCAAGCGCCTTCATGAAATACTCGTTCATGAGCATTTCGGAATATTTGAGTGCGCCTGTTTCCTCAAATATCCTTC
>JBMNQZ010000074.1:0-5556 GCA_050944395.1 Lachnospiraceae bacterium | reverse complement strand
TGGATGAGTCCGGTTGAATACAGGCTCTCTGCCTTGGCTGCATAAAATAGGCGTAGCAGCCAATAAAACTGCTACGCTTAAAAGTCTAACTTTTAGGGGTCACCTCATGTATCACTTTGTGCCTGGCACCTTTTTTACTTTTTTCAGTTTTTTCAAATAATCCTTCTGCTCCGCCCTAATTCGATAGCTCTCCCTGGCCTTCTGAATTGTCTTATTGTGGGTCCAGGCATCAAGGCGATTCTGTTCCAGATAAGCAACAGCAGCATCCCACTGCTTGGCAAGAGCCGTGGCAAAGAACCACGCCACCATCATTCGGACATAATATTCATCCGATGAAACACTTGCGGGGATCTCAAGATATTCCGGTTTAAAATCTTCATCCAAAAAATGGGACATCAGCATTTTTATTCCGAAACGGCAGGTGTAAATTTCACTTGACCCGGCCCACTCCCGGATCTTTTCAATCAGCTCGCCCCGATGCTTCTTAAAAACCACCGGCGACATGACATCGCAAACCGCCCAGTTATCAACATACGGAAGAAACAGATCTGTATATCGGATGCATTCTTCATAATCCTTAATTTTCGAGATAATAATGCCATGAAGCATATTTTCATCATAGTATTCGTGTGGAAGGCTCTCCAGAAATCCGTCCCCCATGCTTTCTTTAACATATTCCGCGGCAATTTTTCTCACCGACGGGACACGGACTCCAATAAATTTTTCAATAGGCACTCCGGGCGTAAGCTTTGCCTGAAATGCCGCATATTCCTTATCCTGCAATTCAAAAAGTCTGGCTAATACATCCATTTTCTCTCCAAAATATCAATATCGTCTTAATAAATCATGTTAACCTATCAATTCGTCATTTCCTTCTTAAATATTCTGAAATCCCTCACTGCTCTCATTCCGATCCGGAAAATACGGGGCAGATTAACAGAATTACTGCCCTTCTGCCTGGCCTTAAAAGAGATTTCCCTGAAACATATTTTTTCATGATAATAAGCAAAATATGCAGTCAGCATAATATTGGGAATATTAAAATCATCCGGCAATTTTTCCACATATTTTTCAAGAACGGCCGCACTCATAAGCCTGAAAGGAGCATTTGCATCAGGCACCTTCACTCCAAAATACATTCTTAGCAGAATACATACGGTTTTTTCAACCATACTCCGCATCAATCCGTCTCCACGGCTCTTTCTGTTTCCGAATATGCCGTTATATTTATTTCGCTCATTCCAGAAATCCTGAAACTCCTCCGGTGCTGTCTGTCCGTCGGAATCTGTCTGGAAAATAAAATCGGCTTCATTTTCAATTGCATATTTATAAAGTGCAATTACCTTTGGCCCATGAAATCTGTCCGTGTCATCAAGTATCTCCAGCTTAGGATATTCCGTCTGAAGCTGTGTTAAGATCTCATGGGTTCGATCCGTACTTCCGCTGTCGGCAATAACCAGCTTTGAATCATCAGATTTCCCCTCAAGAAGCGGGTACCAGTTTCGAACCGTCTCCTCAATGTTCTCTTCCTCATTGTAAGCCGGCATAACAATATAAAGCGAATCCATGTCATGAAAGTCCTTTTTTTGTAAAATTGGTGCCTGGCACATGTAAGGTTTGTACCTGGCACAAGCACAAAAAGTGACAGAGTAAAGCACAATTGGTGCCTGGCACAAACACTGTTTGTGCCAGGCACCTTTTGGTTTATTTTGATTTAAGTTTTTTCAGGTATATTTCCTGAATCACATATCCCAGTGTGTAAAGCACTGCTGCGATCGAAACGAGAATCCCGAGATACGGCACCTTTTTTGCCACCTCAAGAATCACTATACCTATGAGCGAAGCCGCCAGCACCGGCATTTTTTTGAACACAAGCGGCGATAGCGACGCTCCGGCAAACGCCGTTGATACACTAATAATAAGCGCATATGCGATTCCCGTCAACAATCCCACCGGCAGACCGATGAAAGTGATCATGCATATGATGATCGCTATCGGCGTTACGACCAGGGCCACAGCTCCGGATCCCAGCATCGCGCCGGTACGGGCTTTCACCATTTCCCTAGCTCCGGCAAGACGATTTCTGCCCAGAAGATACATCAAAAGTCCCACAAGAATCATTGCCGCAGACCAGTACGCCGCAGATTTTACTCTGTCAAGAATCCTGTCGCCCACCGGCTCGCGGTAAACACTGTCACTGTCATCTTCTTTCTCAACCTTGATGAAATTTACCTCTGCAAGCTCTGCATCAGGACTTACCACCGGCTCCTCCGGCGCTTCCACCTTTACGATTCCCGTTACTTCCGCATTTGGTCCGAACTTAACATTTTCTGCCGTGATCACGGCATCGCCGCCGATCTTACCGTTAATATAGACCTCCTGCCCGCTGAGAGTTACCGCATCGGCTTCTCCCTCGAAAGTAATTTCCATTCCTGTAAGGATCGCCGCATTGCATTCCGATTCAGAATCAATATCGATCTCCTTGGCTGCCGCCACAATATTGCCGTCGAATCCGCAATTATTTACATCTATGCTGTATCCTGCTAAAAATCCCGAACCTCCGATTTTCGAATCTCTTACAGTCACCGTATACCCGGCAAGTGCAATACTATCCTCGGCCTGTGAATTCTGTATGCCGATGTCTCTTCCGGCTCCGAACCCTCCGAAAAATACTCCCCCGTCAACAGTTTTACTGTCTCCCGAAAAGTAATAATTGTCTGCGGAATCCTGATATCCGTCATCCTCCGCAAAAACCGCAAAGGGTGCTCCTATTACCAAAATAAGCATTGCCGCAATTATTGATAATGCCAATCTGATTTTTCTGTTCTTTCCTTTTGTTTTCATTTTTTCACTGCCCCCGTCTTCCGCTCTCATTTCCGGAATGATATTCAATCTCGTCAATTTTCTTCGGCATCACTATCGCTGCAATAATATATGCAACAATACCGCCGCCCCCGAAAAGCACGGTCAAAAGCCATATAATTCTTACTACGACCGGATCCACTCCCAGGCTTTCGCCGATTCCTCCGCATACTCCCAGTATTTTCCGGTTCACACTGCTTCGGCAAAGCATCCTGTTTTTACTCCTTATATACAAAACAACAGCTGCTATAACAAAAACCCAGACAACAAGCCCTGTCAACCAGATCAATCCCTTAATCATATCTGCCTCCTGAATAATAACAAATTTTCTATGTGATTATAATACAGGTTCCGGTTCCGGTCTTATAGGTATTTTGTTTATGTGAATGTGTTCATTTTTAAGAAGCCTTTTTTTGAGTATTTTTTAAATAAAATCAATTATTCGTAAAAACTCTCATTCTCCAAATAGGATCAATCCACCGACAGAAAATCCCTTCTGTACTGGGACGGAGTACAGCCCTCGTTTTTCTTGAATACTTTTGTAAACACCCGGTAATCGCTGTACCCGGATTTTTCCGATACCTCGGCAATGGGAAGCGAAGTGGAAATCAGAAGCTTCTTTGCCCGCTCCATCCTTATTCCGGTAAGATAATTCAGAAAACCCACTCCGATCTCGGTCTTAAATAGCTGGCTTATATACTGCGGGCTCAGATGAAATTTCTCCGCCAGCATGGCAAGGCTTATCTCCTCCTCAAGGTGCTCCTGGAGATACCTGGTTATTCCCGCAATCGGACGCTCCTCAGACTCAAATTCATTTTCCGAAACCTGTTTTTCAAAAAGAGTGATCTTCATCCCGTCCAGGCAATGACCGAACTCCTCATAATTTACAGGCTTCAGAATATAATCCGCTATCTTGAGTCTCAATGCTTCCCTGCAATAATCAAAGTCATCATATCCCGACACGATGATAAATGCCATATCCGGGTGCTTTGCCCTGCTCGCCTGAATAACCTTGAGGCCGTTCATAATGGGAATATTTATATCCATAATAACCAGATCCGGCACCATCGAATCGATCTTTGACAGAGCCTCCATTCCGTCGGCAGCCTCCCCCACTACCTCACATCCGTGTTCTTCCCAGTCAAAAAGCCGCTTAAATCCTTCCCGGATCATTATTTCATCGTCAACCAGCAACACTCTTAATTTTTTCATAATCGTCTCCTGTGCATATTTCCAAAAAATCTGTTCCTTGCCGCCTGATCCATAACCTCGCAAACCGGCAGATATATATGTGCCGTAACACCGCAGTCTGAATTTTCAGTATAGCTTAATCCGTATTCCTTTCCGCAGAGCAGCTTGATCCTCTTTTGAATATTCAGAATTCCAATGCTGTTGCCTTCAAGCTTTGCCTCATACCTTTCATAATATTTCAGCATGTCCTCAATTCTCTCTCCGACGCCTTCTCTGAATCCGATTCCCGAATCAGACACTGATATCTCAAACATTTTTTCATTCACTCTACGGGCGCAGATCTTTACCCTGCCGTTATAACCCACCTCCTTCAGACCGTGGAGAAGGCTGTTTTCGACAATAGGCTGCAGAATAAAGTTCGGCACCTTCTCATTTCCCAGCTCCGGATCAATGTCATATTCACACTCGATGCCCGGGTATCTGTAGCACATAAGCTCCATATATGCCTCCAGAACATCGATCTCATCATCCAGCTCTACAACCTGGCGGTTCATCTTTACACTCATTCTGAAAAAATCCACAAGGCGCATCAGAAGATCTGACACCTTGTTATCTCCGTTGATCTGTGCCTGTATTCTTATGGTATCCAAAGTATTGTATAAAAAATGCGGGTTGATCTGGCTTTTTAAATACAGCATTGACATTTTCTGTTCAAAAAGCTCCGCCCTTAAAATATCGGGATTCTCCAGAATCAGATAAAAGGCCAGTGTAATCAGGGTAATACCCATTCCGCTTGTCAGCCATTCATGATGAATTCCCTGAACAATTGTGCCGATAAGCTCCACAGAACAGGCTATTCCGATAGCCATCCTTTTTCTTTTCTGAAGAACCTTCCAGTTATAAAGAAACAAAAATGTCCCCATTGCAAAAAATACCATTACACTCAGATAGCATACAGCAACATAAATTCCGTCGGAATAATTCCCGTCAGGGGTTACCGTATAGGTGATCGGAAGTACAAGATCTGCAATAAGAGCCGGTATCAGATATATCTTTGCAAAAAGATCAAATTTCATCTTTTTTCCGTTTTCTTCATCCACGAGAATGGCAATGTAACGGTAAAACAGATAAAAAATCACTATCATGCTTCCGATAAAGAGTCTGTGAAATATATCATTCAAAAAAACCGGAACCGATTCAAGATTATTCACCGTGATCACGGTGATGGTGTCGAACACGAGATGAAACAAAGTTACACAGAGCAATGCGAAAAATGTTCTGTGAAGAGGGGTATCCTTCCTTTCAGAAGTAAAATATATGACCGCAACAAAAGCCACGACCAAAAACAGGGCTATTTCCATTCTAATCATAATATGCACCGCCGTTTTTTCTTTTATTTTAATAACAATATTACCCTAATAATACTATCGCAGTATAGGAAATTGTGTCAAAAATCAGCATTACTCTTTTTACTGTAATATTGCCTTGTTCACCACTTCCCAT
>JBMNQZ010000073.1:0-5579 GCA_050944395.1 Lachnospiraceae bacterium | reverse complement strand
GGAATAGCTGTGAATATGATGCCTGTAAAAAAAGCAGGCGATCTGTTTCAAGTTGTAAATCTAGTCCTTTTTTCTCCCGAAGATCTGAATATTGTAAAAGACGGTCCTTCAGCAAGAAGGAAATTTATTAATCTTGAGTTGAGTCAGGTTGACAAAATATATTATAAAGATCTTTGCGATTACACAAAATGTCTCACTCAAAGAAATGCTCTTTTAAAGAATATCAATCTTAAGAAAGCAGTAGAGGATGAGCTTGATATATGGGACGAGCAGCTCTCTTATTTCGGAAAGAAAGTGAGCTTAAGGAGAAATTCTTTTATTTCGGAATTGAATGAGATAATCAGGGATATTCATTTTCGCATTACCGGTGGAAAAGAAAATTTAAAATTGTGTTATGAGCCAAATCTGTCCGGTGAAAATTTTTCCGATATTCTGAAAAAAAACAGAGAAAAAGATTTAAAATATCAGACTACGAATTCAGGTCCGCACAGGGATGATGTCTGCATAATGATCAATGACAGGGATGTCAGGGTATTTGGTTCCCAGGGACAGATAAGAAGTGCGGCTCTTTCTCTCAAGCTTGCGGAAATCAGCATAATAAGGGATAAGAATAATGATGTTCCCGTATTGCTGCTTGATGATGTCTTATCGGAGCTTGACAGACAGCGGCAGAAGCTTCTCTTAAGTGAAATAAACGGTTTGCAGACTATCATTACATGTACGGGTCTTGATGATTTTGTAAATAACAGTTTTGAAGCAGATAAATTATTTAATGTTGTTAACGGTAAAGTTTATCAGAAGTAGAATTATATTGGAGGCAGTATATGGGAAATATTGAAAAAGATTACAGTGCTGATGATATACAGGTTTTGAAGGGACTCGAAGCGGTAAGAAAAAGACCCGGGATGTATATCGGAAGTACGTCATCCAGAGGACTTCATCATCTTGTATACGAAATTGTTGACAATGCGGTGGATGAGGCGCTGGCAGGATACTGCAAAAATATAACAGTAAAGATAAACAAGGATAATTCGGTAACCGTTAAGGATGACGGCCGCGGTATTCCTGTGGGAATAAATTCTGAAACAGGGAAATCTGCGGTTGAAGTTGTTTTCACAATACTTCACGCAGGCGGAAAATTCGGCGGCGGAGGATACAAAGTATCCGGAGGACTTCACGGTGTCGGAGCTTCTGTTGTAAATGCTCTTTCGGAATGGCTTGAGGTTGAAGTAAGAAGAGAAGGTAAAATCTATAAGCAAAGGTACGAGAGGGGAGATGTAAAATATCCCCTTAAAGAAATCGGAACCTGTGATAAGGCATATTCCGGAAGTACGGTTACATTTTATCCCGATTCAGAGATATTCGAGACTACTGTTTTTGATTATGACATATTAAAAAACAGACTCAGAGAAACAGCATTTCTTACAAAAGGATTGTGTATAACGATCATTGATGAGAGAAGTGAAGAAAGAAGAGAAAAGAAATTCCATTATGAGGGAGGAATAAAAGAATTTGTACGTTACCTCAATAAGGGGAAAAAATCTCTCTATGATGAAGTGATTTATTGCGAAGGTGAGAGAAACGGAATTTTTATGGAGATCGCTTTCCAGCATAATGATGCCTACAGAGAAGATATTTACGGTTTTGTAAATAATATTACTACTCCCGAGGGTGGAACCCATGTTGAGGGATTCAGGGCGGCACTTACCAAGACACTGAATGATTATGCAAGAAAAAATAAACTGATAAAGGACAGCGACGGAAATCTTTCCGGCGAGGACATCAGAGAGGGAATAACCGCTATTGTATCTGTAAAGATCGAGGAGCCTCAGTTTGAAGGTCAGACGAAGCAGAAACTCGGAAATTCCGAGGCAAGAACAGCCGTTAATAAGCTCCTCTCTGACAGTTTCGAAATATATCTTGAGCAGAATCCGGCTGTAGGAAAGATAATTGTTGAAAAATCAGTTCTTTCACAGAGGGCGCGTGAGGCTGCCAGAAAGGCAAGGGATCTTACAAGAAGAAAGACTGCTTTAGATGGAATGTCTCTTCCCGGAAAGCTGGCCGATTGTACGGATAAGGATCCTAAAAACTGTGAGATTTTTATTGTAGAGGGTGACTCCGCGGGAGGAAGTGCAAAAACCGCAAGGAGCAGAGCGACTCAGGCTATTCTTCCTCTCAGAGGAAAAATACTGAATGTTGAAAAGGCGCGACTTGACAGAATATACGGAAATGCGGAAATCAGAGCAATGATAACCGCATTCGGAACAGGCATTCACGATGATTTTGATATTTCGAAGCTCAGATATGACAAAATCATAATTATGACGGATGCCGACGTTGACGGTGCCCATATCGCTACTTTGATGCTTACATTTTTATACAGATTTATGCCGGAGCTCATAAAGACGGGGCATGTTTATCTTGCTCAGCCTCCTCTTTACAAAATTGAAAAGAACAGAAAGGTTTGGTATGCATATTCCGATGCAGAGCTCGAAAAGATAATGAGAGAGATCGGAAGAGATTCAGGAAACAAGGTTCAAAGATACAAGGGCTTGGGTGAAATGGACGCCGACCAGCTCTGGGAAACAACTATGGATCCCGCAAGGAGAATATTAAAGAGAGTAAATATGGATGATGATTCTTCGTCTGATCTGGATGTTACTTTCACGACTCTTATGGGAGATGAGGTTGAACCGAGAAGAGAATTTATTGAAGAAAATGCAAAATATGTATCTAATCTTGATATTTGATATCGGACGGGACACATTGTTTTATTGACCGGATTTTTTTAAAGAAAAAATTAAGTTTTCCCGATTACTTGTATTCCTATGAAAGGTCGATTTATGGATGATAAGGTTTTTGACAGAATAAATGATGTTGATCTTCAAAAAACGATGGAAACATCTTATATAGACTATGCGATGAGCGTTATCGTATCAAGAGCACTTCCGGATGTCAGAGACGGACTTAAGCCTGTTCAGAGAAGAGTTCTCTTTTCTATGAGCGAGTTAAATAATACTCCCGATAAGCCTCACAGGAAATGTGCCCGTATCGTCGGTGATACAATGGGTAAATATCACCCTCACGGAGACAGTTCCATCTACGGAGCTCTTGTTAATATGGCTCAGGACTGGTCAACAAGGATACCGCTTGTGGACGGCCACGGAAATTTCGGCTCTATTGACGGAGATGGCGCCGCGGCAATGAGGTATACGGAAGCAAGACTTTCCAAGATATCAATGGAGCTTCTTGCCGATATTAATAAAAATACTGTGGATTTTGTTCCAAACTTCGATGAGACGGAAAAAGAGCCGACGGTTCTTCCGGCGCGTTTTCCAAATCTTCTTGTGAACGGCACGACCGGTATTGCCGTGGGAATGGCAACTAATATTCCGCCGCATAATCTCAGAGAAGTCGTAAATGCCGTTGTAAAGATAATTGATAACCGGGTAAATGAGGACAGAGATACGGAAATAACGGAACTTCTTGACATTGTAAAAGGTCCGGATTTTCCTACCGGAGCAAAGATAATAGGTCGCCAGGGAATAAATGAGGCTTATCTTACCGGAAGAGGAAAAATAAAGGTTAGGGCGGTCACAAATATTGAGACCATGCCAAACGGAAAGAGTAAGATACATGTTACAGAGCTTCCGTTTATGGTGAATAAAGCCAGACTGATCGAATCTATTGCAGATCTTGTAAAGACGAAGAAGATCGATGGCATTACCGATGTCAATGATCATTCCAGCCGTGAAGGAATGGAAATATGTATTGACCTGAGACGTGATGCAAATGCAAATGTGATTCTCAATCAGCTGTTCAAGCATACCAAGCTTCAGGATACTTTCGGAGTGATTATGCTGGCACTGGTGGATGGTCAGCCGAAAGTGCTTAATCTTCTTGATATTCTCAAAAAGTATCTTTCACATCAGGAAGATGTTGTCACCAGAAGAACAAAATATGATCTCAATAAAGCGCGTGAGAGAGCTCATATTTTGGAGGGTCTGTTTATTGCCCTGGATAATATTGATGAGATCGTAAAAATTATCAGGGCTTCGGCAAATGTAAGTGAAGCAAAAGAACAGCTCATAAAGAGATTTGGGCTTTCCGATGTTCAGGCTCAGGCTATCGTTGATATGAGGCTGAGAGCACTCACCGGATTGGAAAGAGGAAAACTTGAGGCCGAATACAAGCAGCTTCAGGAGACGATAGCCCGCCTTACTGCTATTCTTGCGGACAATAAAGAGCTTCTCAAAGTCATCAGAGAAGAAATTCTTATAACAGCGGAAAAATACGGTGATGATAGAAGGACAGAGATCGGGTACGATGATTATGATATCTCGACAGAAGATCTTATTCCCGAGGAAAATGTGGTAATAACAGCCACATCTATGGGATATATTAAGAGAATGACCACCGACAATTTCCACAGCCAAAACAGAGGCGGCAGGGGAATAAAGGGAATGAAGACCCTTGAGGATGATTATGTGGTTGATCTTTTCATGTCATCGACTCACCAGAACCTGATGTTCTTTACGAATAAGGGCCGTGTCTACAAGATGAAGGCATATCAGATTCCGGAAGCCTCCAGGCAGTCCAGGGGAACCGCTATGATAAACCTTCTCCAGTTGCAGCCGGAAGAGCACGTTACTGCGGTCATCCCGATGATGGAAAATGACGAAAAGGATTTCGTCCTCATGGCAACGAAGGATGGAACAATAAAGAAGACACCGATGAAGGATTTTGCCAATGTCAGAAAGACCGGAATAAATGCAATAGAGTTGAAGGAAAATGACGAGCTTATTGAGGCAAAATTTACCGATTCAAAACAGCAGGTGTTCCTTGCAACCAGAAACGGTCAGTGCATCAGATTTGATGAAAATGATGTTAGACCTATGGGAAGAGCAGCGGTCGGAGTGAGAGGTATAAAATTATCGGGAGATGATGAAGTTGTCGGAATGCAGCTTTACTCCCAGGGAGAAAGTATGCTTGTGGTTTCCGAGAAGGGTATCGGTAAGCGTACAATGAACGACGACTTCAAGCTTCAGAACAGGGGCGGCAAGGGAGTTAAATGCTATAAGATAAGCGAAAAGACCGGAAAAGTCTGCGGAATAAAGGCTGTCAATGATGATGACGAGATAATGATCATTACAACAGAAGGAATAATTATCCAGACAAAGGTTGACAGCATAAATGCAAGAGGAAGAGTAACATCCGGAGTAAAACTTATAAACCTTGATCCTGATGTAATGGTTGCCGGGCTTGCAAAGGTTAAGATAAAGGATGAAGACGGCAGCGAAGAAAGTGAAAATAAAACACCGGATGAACCTCAGCAGAAAGAAGAATAATTATCACCAGGTGGCGGCGATACCTTCGCCGCCATATTGTGTTTAAAAAAAGAAATAATTCAATATGTTGTTTCCGAATATTATACATATAAATAGGAAGAAACTCATACTCAGGGGAATATAAAAAACAGTTATGGATACGATAAATATTATAATGAAGATAGTATTATTGATACTGAATCTGATAGTAATTGTCGCTTTGTTAAGGATGAAAAGTCTTGTCAAAGAAAA
>JBMNQZ010000072.1:0-5910 GCA_050944395.1 Lachnospiraceae bacterium | reverse complement strand
GCACATGTATGGTTTGTACCTGGCACCTTTTGTACATCAACCTGTCACCTTTTTATCATTTTTCAATATTTCATCACCAGCGCCAGCACTTTTTTCCCCACCTTATAGAGCGGCCCCTCGAAAGTATTCTTGGCTTTTTGAAGCTCTTCCCTGATCTTGATATGCTGCGGGCAATGGCTCTCGCATTTTCCGCATTTCACACATCTTGATGCCGCCGTCGAGTCCTTCCGTATCGAAGTACACATCACATAATCAATAAGACCCTTCAGCTTTCCGTCCGATACCCTTGTGTTGCATGCCGCAAATATTCCGGGAATATCCACGCCCATAGGGCAGGGCATACAATACCTGCATCCGGTACAGCCTACAGCCATATTGGCATTGATTTCGGAAACCACCCTGTCAATAAGTGCAAAATCTTCTTCGGAAAATTCTCCCTCCCTCACTTCGGAGGCAGTCTTTACATTTTCTGCCACCATCTCAACAGAATTCATTCCCGACAAAACGCATGTGACTTCCTTCTGGTCCCATAGCCACCTGAACGCCCAGGCGGAGGGAGTCCTTTTCTCCGGATATTTTTCCATTTCCCTGAGTGCCTTTGCAGGAAGCTTATTGGCAAGCCGTCCTCCCCTCAATGGCTCCATTATTATCACCGGAATTCCTTTGGAGTAAGCATATTTGAGTCCGGTCACACCTGCCTGGGAATTCACATCCAGGTAATTGTACTGTATCTGACAGAAATCCCAGTCATATGCATCCAGAAGGCGGCAGAACATATCGGAATTTCCGTGATAAGAAAATCCGACCTGCCGTATCTTCCCTTCTTTCTTCTGCCTCTCAAGCCAGTCTGCAACCCCCAGTTCTATCAGACGCTCCCATGTTTTTATATCCGTGAGCATATGCATAAGATAATAATCCACATGATCTGTCCTGAGCCTTTTCAGCTCTTCACTGAAAAATTTTTGGCAGTCCGATTCTTTTTTTATCATGTAATGAGGAAGCTTTGTGGCGATCAACACCCTGTCCCTTATATTATTTTTCTCAAGTATCTTTCCGAGAGCCGCCTCACTCCCGGGATAAATATACGCCGTATCAAAATAGTTAACGCCCGACTCTACCGCAAGCATTATCTCCTTTTCGGCCTTTTCGAGATTAATTCCGGAGACTCCCTGAGTAAACCTCATACACCCGTATCCAAGTATGGAAATCTCGTTTCCGTATCTGTCTTTTCTGTATTGCATTGGTTTATCTTCCCATCCTTTATCTTTTCGAACATCCTTTACGCTACATTTTCCTCCCCGGGACTTTGGGTGTCAACAAAAAAACTGCCGCACTAAAATTTTAATTTAGTGCGACAGCCACCGGTACATTAGTACCCTCATTTTACAAAATATGAAATACACCCGGCATCAATTAATCGATGCCATTAATTTCTTATCCTTCGTATACAATTCTTCCGTCAGAGATAGTCTTTACTACTTTGATATCTGAAATGTGTTCAGGCTCGCATGAAAGGATGTCATCCTCAAGAACTGTGAAGTCAGCCTTCTTGCCTACCTCGATAGTTCCGATAAGATCATCCATTGACATCTGCTCAGCGCCGTTGATGGTGTACATCTTCAGCATCTCATAAACAGAAACAGCCTGATCCGCATTTCTTGTAAACTCTTCTGTTCCCTCTTCGCCCTCGAAAGGTGAGCACTGTGTAGCGCCTGCCTCAATACCGTGGAGAGGAGCAAAATCAAGAGTAACCGGATAATCAACAGAACCTGTGATCTTAATTCCCGCGTCTACGAGATCCTTGATATGATACTCTGTTGCAAAACGCTCAGCGCCGAGTGTGTGCTCCTCGAGCGGTGAGAAGATCGGATCATAATACCACCAGAGCGGCTGCATAGCTGCATAAGTATTTGTTGCCGCTACACGCTCAACGTCATCGCCGTTGATAAGATTCATATGAGTGATGATATTTCTGTAATCACCTTCTCCGTTCTGCTCAATAGAGTACTCGATTGCCTCAAGAGCAGTACGAACGGAAAGGTCACCCATTGAGTGAGTGTTAACAGCATAGCCTGCTGCATTCATTGTGGCAACAAACTGGTTGAAGTCTTCCTGAGGTGTGATTTCCGGACCGGTGTAATCTGCAGCCTGTCCCGCTTCCGGAGCATAGGGCTCGAGAAGTGCGGATGTGCATGCTTCCGGAACACCGTCGATCTGGCATTTAACCTGTGTTACTCTCTGGAAATCAGAATTATATTTCTGTCCTTCATCAAGAGATTTAACCTGCTTCTCAGCCTCTTCCTTTGTGAAAGGCTTTGTTGCAAATGTCGGCATATTTACACGAATTGTAAGAGTTCCTTCTTTTGCAAGGTCATCGAGCGCTCCGCGGGCCTCGTTGATCATATCATTTTCATCACGGGCAAAAAGGTTTCCTCCGATGTCGACCGCTGTGATACCGTAAGAATTTGCCTCTTCCTGATATGCAACCATGCTATCCTTGTAAATAGCAACCATATCCTCTTCCTCTACAGGAAGCTCAGACATAAGGTTCGGGCAGTCTGAAATGAATCCTGTCGGCTCACCGTCTGCGTCCTTGTAGATAATACCGTTAAGATCCGGCTGTGTATCCTTTGTGATTCCGCAGATCTCAACCGCCTTGCTGTTGAGAAGGTATCCATGATATGACATATCCTGAATGCATACCGGGATATCAGGGCAGATCTCATCAAGCCACTCATTTGTCGGGATCGCATTCTCAAAGGCATTGAGGTTAAGTCCCGTACCGTTAATTATCACGAAATCATAATCCTTGTTGTCCTCAAGGAACTGTGTAAATACTTCTTTGTAAAGCTCAACATCCGCATCTGTCTCATCAAGATAAAGCGACGGAATAGCTGTGATAGAGCCCGGATGCGTGTGACCGTCAATAAGTCCCGGTGTAACCGTCTGGCCTTCGAGGTCAATAACGTTTGTCTCACTTCCGATAAAGTCAGCAGCACCATCCGCCGTTCCTACATAAATGATCTCGCCGTCCTTTACCGCAACAGCTTCAGCACGGTCATCCTCACTTACCATTGTGATGATGTTTCCGTTGGTAAGAACCATATCCGCAGCGTTTTCAACTTCCGCTTCAGGTTCTTCCGGTGTCTCTTCTTTCTGACTCTCTTCAACAGACTGCTCTGTCGAAGCCTTAGCCGGAACAGATTCTTCTGCACCTGATTCTGTTTTTGATCCGCAGGCACTCATTCCAACCGTCATAACAGCTGCAAGAGCTACTGCAAGAATCTTTTTAAGAGTCTGTTTTTTCATCTTTCTTCCCTTCCTTTATTTTAGTGGACTGCAGATCCAAAAGCCTGACATTCCCTGTTACAAAGATATCAAATGTTCCCGAGGGTTAAAATAAACAAGCGGGTTTATTTCCGGATTATATGAAAAACAGGGGGGTTTAGCTTTTTTCAGCAAAACTCCCCTGCAGATATCACTTCTTATAATATTCTTCAACGCACTTTCCCAGTGCCGCTCTGTTGGCACATTCGGTCTTTTGATAAATGTTATGGGTATGTGCTTTGACGGTTCCTACCGAGATATACAGCTCCTCGCTTATCTCCTGAATGCTCCTGTTCATCACCAGAAGAGGAAGAAGATCCTGCTCCCGCTCACTTAATCCATACTTTTCGGAAAACTCCGAATATCTTTTTTTCTTCATATCCTCATAAGGAATCGCATTTGCGGAAAAGTTTTTTTCCGTGGAACATGAGATATTCATCTTCAACCCTTCTACAATTTTTTTTCCGCAAACCAATATCGTAACAACCGCCAGTGTCAGCACATAAAAGCTTTCCGTGAAGCTTCTCTCCTTGATATAACTTGCTCCGATGGATGGAACCGTGAATCCCTGAAATTCAGTATAAAATCCGTAGCTGTAGGCTACCCCCACATCCTCCGCCGCTATCAGCACCGCAAAGATCACTGTCATCCACGCAAGAACCTTCATCAGGCGGTTTATCCTGTTGTCGGGTATTTCCTTGAGTTTTTTCAGTGTGAAGATTCCCAGTGCCAGATAAAACAGTTCACAGGGAATCAAATATATGCAGTAGAAAATCATGTTTTTTCCCTGAATAGACGGCATTATCAAAAGATAAAGAGCTATTATAGCGGGCGCTATCAGATATCTTCCTTTCAAAGGCAGATTAAGAAGGACAAGCACCGCCATCAGCATTGATCCGATGATGACAATGTAACATATTCCTTTGAATGTGACCGAACTGATAATGTGGGCATTCCACCACCTGGTTATCGGCGTATCCACCTCACTCACCCTTATTATCATCTCCAAGATAAGCTGAATTATAAAATAGACACAGATAGCCATGCTTCTCTTGGAATTCCTTCCCAGAAACAGAATCGCACTTACCGCAATTGCCGTTGTTATGGAAATGACCATGAAAAAATGAATGGTATCTATCAGCGTAATAACCATAATAATTCCTCTTCTTGTTAAAAGCACCGTTTCGGTAAGCACTCATTATAAAAAAATTATCAACTATTTTCAATTATCCGATAAAATTAATTATATTTCAAATTAAATGTTCCGGATAAGTTCCAGATAATGCGATCCATTTTTTCCACATGAAAGCCAAAGATCGTTCTCATGTTTAAAAATAAGGAATCCGGAACATAAGTCCCGGACCCCGAAATAATTTTCATCAATATGATCACGGCTTTGGCTGCTGCTGTGTGATGCAGTGGATGTTTCCTCCGCCGTAGATAACTTCCTCTGTTCTTACGCCGACTACCTTCTTGTCAGGGAATATTTCCTGAAGCTGGGAGATGGCAAGCGCATCATTCTCGTCGCCAAACTGAGGACAGATAATTCCTCCGTTGGTGATAAGGAAATTCATATATGAAGGAACACAAGGCTCTCCCTCAATTCTCGGCAGAGTGCCCTCAATGGCATCGATCTCATCTCCGCCCACGAAAGGTACGGGCTCCTTCAGGAGACAAAGCTTGTGCACTTTAAGCTTGCGTCCCTTTGCATCGGTCGCCTCGCTCAAAATCCTGTATGCATCCTGAGCAACTTCATAATACGGATTTTCCGGATCATCCGTATAGATACAGATTACTTCCCCCGGACGTGCAAAGCATGCAACATCGTCAACATGACCGTTTGTCTCATCCGGATCCATTCCGTCGCGAAGCCAGATAACCTTATCGAGGTTGAGGTATTCGCTTACATGTTCTTCAATCTGCTCTTTTGTAAGGTTCGGGTTTCTTCCCGGAGAGAGAAGGCACATTTCCGTTGTGATGAGAGTTCCCTCACCGTCAACTGTTATCGATCCGCCTTCAAGTACGAAATCCGTTCTGTAGGAATCAACATCATTGAGCTCGCATATCTTCTGGGCAATGGCGTCGTCATTTGCCCACGGGAAATAAAGTCCGTCATAGAGACCGCCCCATGCATTGAAGGTCCAGTCAACCGCTCTCAGACCGCCCTTTCTGTCAACAAGGAAAGAAGGGCCGCAGTCACGAACCCATGCATCGTCATTGACCATTTCAACGACCCGAATATTTTCCGGAAGTCTTGCGCGGGCATTCGCATACTGCTGAGGTGAAACTATCATAGTAACCGGAGTAAATTCGCTTATTGCAGTTGCAATATTTACGTATGTTTTCTGAGCCGGCTTTCCGCCGTTTCTCCAGTTGTCCGGTCTTTCCGGCCAGATCATATAAATACGATCCTGCGGTTCGAACTCTCCGGGCATACGATATCCGTCTTTCTTTGGTGTGGAATCAAGCCTTTTTGCCATAATAAATCTCCTCCGTATAAAAAATAACAATTTATTGAAGTTCTATCGTTTCTGATTACAATTCTATCAAAAGGAAAAATTGATGCAACTTCACTTTTGATGT
>JBMNQZ010000071.1:0-5972 GCA_050944395.1 Lachnospiraceae bacterium | reverse complement strand
TATATCAAAACAATTAGTAGATATCAACAAATCATAAAACAATATTTCTGTCAAATTCATTGAGATAATCATTTAATCGTTCCCTGAGAACTGTATGCTCAGCGCTTATCAATCCCGGATCATCCAAAAGAAGCGAGTCGGCGCATTCCCCGGCAGCTTTCAGCAGCTCCTTGTCACTTAAGGGGTCGGCGATCCTGAATCTCATATCCCCGCTCTGCCTTATTCCCAACAGGTCCCCGGGTCCGCGCATCGAAAAATCCTTCTCTGCGATCTCAAATCCGTCATTGGATTCGGTCATTATTTTCAATCTGTCCATCGCATCCTCTCTATCGCTGCAGCAGACAAATATGCAATACGACTGATACCTTCCGCGCCCGACTCTTCCTCTCAGCTGATGCAGTGAAGCAAGACCGAATCTCTCGGCATTTTCAATCATCATAACGGTTGCGTTCGGCACATCTATTCCGACCTCGATAACGGTTGTGGATACAATAATGTCGGTTTCTCCCTCTGCGAAGGAATTCAGGACTTTCTCCTTTTCCGGTGCTGTCATTCGTCCGTGGAGAACTCCCACCGATGCTTCCGGAATCTCTTTTTTTATCTTTTTTGAGTAATCAATTACATTTTCAAGATCCGACTCTTCATTCTCCTCGATCAAAGGACATATTATATATGCCTGGCGTCCGCTCTTTATTTCATTTTTTATAAACCGGTATGCTGCGGGCCTGTATGACGTATCCACCGCACAGTTTTTTATCGGGAGTCTCATAGCCGGTTTTTCGTCTATTACTGAAATATCCAGATCTCCGAAATATATTAGTCCCAGGGTTCTTGGAATAGGAGTCGCGCTCATCACTATCATATTGGGGCAATTCTCGTTCTCGGTGAATTTCTTTCTTGCCCTCACTCCGAACCGGTGCTGCTCATCCGTTATGACAAGTGCAAGGTTATTATATTCCACAGAGCTCTGAATCAAAGCATGCGTGCCTATTATCACATTGCATTCACCCGATCGAATTCTTCTGTGAATATCCTTTTTTTCCGACGCCTTTAAAGAACCCACCAAAAGAACAGGCTTTATCTGAGGATACCTGTCGTTCATAAACAAAACAAAATTATCATAGTGCTGGGAAGCCAGGACCTCGGTTGGAGCCATTAAAGCCGTCTGATATCCGCTGAGCACGGCACTTACAATAGCAAGAAAAGCCACTATCGTCTTGCCGCTTCCCACATCTCCCTGAATAAGCCTGTTCATCAGTTTATTTCCGGCAAAATCCTCTTCTATCTCCCGGAATGTCCTCATCTGAGCGTCTGTCAGCTTGTACGGAAGGCTGTTTATCATATCCTCCACCTCCCACGAAGGCTTGATGGGAAACATGTTTTTTCGGTCTGAGTATGAATTTTTCAGCATTTTCATTTCCAGAATAAAAAGAAAAAACTCATCAAAAACAAGCCTTCTTCTTGCCTTTTCAAGCTCTTCCTTATTCGCCGGGAAATGTATAAGGTTCAGGGCTTCATTTTCACTGATTAGTCCCAGAACATCGGATAACCCTTCGGGAAGAAAATCATCCGAATACCCGCAGGTCTTTATCGCCTCCTTCACCGACCTCATCACGACGCTGTTTTTTAATCCTTTTGTGAGACCGTAAACCGGCATAAGCCCTTTCATCATGTTATCATAATCGGCAATTCCGTATATCTGCGGATGCTCCATTACAAGAACATTGTTTTTCTGTGTTATCCTTCCGTAAAAAACAAAACGCGAACCGTACCTGAGTTTTCCGAGAAGATATGCCGAATTAAACCATATGACATTGATACTTCCCGTCTCGTCGGAAATTTTCAGAGTAATCACGGTCTTTCCGCTGCCCCCGCGGGTAAGCGGCCTTGATGAAGTATATGCGTCAATTGCTGCGGTAATACCCGGTTTCGCATCAATTATCCTGATCGGTTTTTTGTACTCAATATAATGAATCGGGTAATAAGAAATAAGATCCCCCGAAGTCTTTATTCCAAGCTTATTAAAATATTTTTCCGTCTTTTCTCCGACGCCTTTTATTTCTCTGATATCCATAAATTTTTATACATAAAACGGAGTGAATGAATCACTCCGTTTAAATCAAATATCATTCCACAGACATTATACAGTAGTAAACAGGCTGACCGCCGTAATTTGCGCTCACATCCACATCCGGATATTTCTCTTCAATAGCCGCCCTGCACTCCTCGATCTCTTCGTCCGTGAATCCCTCTCCGTTATATAACGTGACGATTTCCGTATTTTCGTCGATAAGCTCGTCTGCCGTTGCAATGATGACATCCTTTATCTTCTTGCCTACAGCCATGATTCCCTCATCGCCGATACCCATATAATCGCCCTTTTTGATCTTCTTTTTGTTAAGGGATGTATTTCTCACCGCATAAGTGATCTCACCTGTCTTCACACCTGCGGCAGCTTCCTTAAGGGCCTCAAAATTCTCATCGGCAGATGCACTCTCATCGTATGTGAGAAGCGCCGTGATTCCCTGCGGGACAGTTTTCGTCGGAATAACCACCACATTGCAGTCGGAAACAATGTTCTTTGCCTGATTTGCGGTAAGGATAATATTCTTATTATTCGGAAGAATAAAGACATTTTCCGCATTTACGTAATCGATAGCCTTGATTATATCGTCGGTGCTGGGGTTCATAGTCTGTCCGCCCGATATTATAAAATCGGCACCGAGTTCAAAGAATATCTGTCCGAGACCGTCTCCCGAAACAACGGCAATAAATGCATTTTTCTTCGGCTCGGCTTTTGCCGGTGTCTCCTTTGACGCAAGCCCGGCCTTTTTCAGCTGTTCCTCATGTTCCTGGAAAAGATTATCTATTTTTATGTTGATAAGCTGTCCGAATTCCAGACCTTTCTGAAGCGCATTTCCGGGTTCATTGGTATGAACATGTATCTTAACGAGCTCTCCGTCCCTGACAAGTACGATACTCTCGCCGATGCTCTCGAGAAATACCCTGAATTCAACTTCCTGTTCGGTTGTCATATCCTTCTCCAGAAGAACAATAAATTCCGTACAATATCCGAATTTCACCTCATCTGTTGATACCATCTGTCTTGATGCGATCGGAGAAGCCGGAGCTTCAGGCTTCATCTTAGATATCGAAATGTCGATATCCTTGCCCAGATAATAATCAACGGCACCGTGAAGAATAGTCATAAGGCCTTTTCCGCCGGAATCCACAACGCCGGCTTCCTTAAGCACCGGAAGCTGTTCAGGTGTGTATTCAAGAGCTTCGTCGCCGGCAATGATAACTTCGGTAAAGAAATTATCGAAGGACTCATACTTTCCGGAGATCTCGCCTGCTTTTTTTGCGACAGCCTTTGCAACCGAGAGGATCGTGCCCTCCTTCGGCTGGATCACGGCCTTGAACGCTGTCTCGACAGCCTTTTCCAGTGCAAGAGCGATATCCTCCTGATTAAGCTCTTTTTTATCCGAGATGGACTTTGCAAAACCTCTGAAAAGCTGGGATACTATTACTCCCGAATTTCCTCTTGCTCCCCTTAATGATCCGCCGGAAACAGCTTTTGCAAACTCCTTCATATTAGGATTGACGATATCGGCAAGCATGTTTGCTGCAGACATAACAGTCATAGTCATATTCGATCCGGTATCACCGTCCGGAACCGGAAATACATTCAGATCATTTATCAGTTCCTTGTTTGCATCAAGATATTTTGCACCGGCAAGGAACATTTTTTTAAGCATGAGCGCATCTAATGAATTAACTGACAAAATCATTTCCTCCCGAAATATTAATCAATTACCTTAACGCCCTCGACAAGCATATTGATACGCTCAACTTCCAGGCCTGTAAATTGTTCAACTTTATATTTGACATTACTGTAGAGGTTTTCGGCAACAGTCTGAATGCTCACCCCGTAGGCAACCACCACATGAAAAGTAAGCGCGATTCTGTTATCCTCGATCTTTACACTGATACCATGCTTAAGATTGTCTTTTTTAAGAAGCTTCACCAGACCGTCTTTCATACTTATGGCTGCCATTCCGACAATGCCGAAGCTCTCAACGGCTACACTTCCCGCATATGTGGCAATAACATCAGAATCTATTGATATTTCTCCGAATTCAGAATTTAAATATCCCTTCATTAATTGCCTCCTGTTTATTTTTAATATTGAATTTACACTAACGATATAGTATGCTGTAAATCGCTTAATAGCAATAGAAAGATTATACCAATAAAAGAATCAAAATAAAACTATTATTTAATTTTTTAATATTTATGCTTGATTTTTTATTTATTGCTGTGGTAAACTTTAAAAAGTTATGGACTATGCGTCAGTAATGACTTTTGATAAAGGAGGTGCTTGAAAATGGCAGTATGTTCAGTATGCGGAAAGGGTGCTCATTTCGGATGTAATGTGAGCCACTCAAACAAGAAGACAAACAGAATGTGGAAATCTAACATTAAGCGTGTTAAGGTTAAAGTTAACGGCGTTCCACAGCATACATACGTATGCACTTCCTGCCTTAAATCAGGAGCTGTTGAGAGAGCTTAATTTTATTTTTCACTCAGACAAAAAGCGGTCATTTGACCGCTTTTTTTCATGGTTATTATGGTTTACAATTGAATTCCTGTACCCTCGCATTTCAATACGGATCACCTGCTGTCCGATCTTTTTCTTTTAATCATTTTTATCAAATAAAATGCAATCAGATAAACGGCACTGATAATAACAGCCGTAGCCGTGACCATAACTCCCTCTTTTAAGCCAACGGTCTCATAGCGGAATTCGATCTCGTTTCTCCCGCTTTCTATCCTTACTGCCATCATTCCGGCAGAGTCGACTATTTCAGTCTCCTCTCCGTTTACAAAAGCAGTCCATCCTTTATCATCGGGAATGCTGAAATATGCATATTTCTCCGAAGCTGAAGTTATGACTGATCTGAAACCATCGGAATCCTTTGTGAACTCCTCCGACATCTCATTCATATGTGCTTTGGCAAGGACCTGATAATCAGGAAGATTATCAACATATGCTGCATCAAAATGATTCATGCCTTCCGTCCCGTCAAAATCATCCGGCACGACAAGAGCCGCCAGCATGCATTTTACTCTTTTTTCGGTATCAAGTTCCCTTATCTCGGATTCAGTAATATACGTATCATATGTGAATCCGATCTTCGGAACATCCGGATCGAAGTATTCATAGCAGACAAAATCTCCCGATTCGTACATCTGCGTATATTCTTTTTCGGAAATCGGTTCATCCTCCATTGAATATGCCGCAGAGATAAGATATTTAAGCCCTTCGGGCGCCTCCGGGCTTTTTACCGTTCTTTTAAGCCCCAAAAGATCATAAAATTCAAATATAGACCCGCTGACTGTACTGCAGAAGGTACCTCTTCCGGAAACACCCTGTCCGAGATCAAGGTAATTGTCATCGGTATCGATCCTGTAGCAGTCTTCAATTGAGACATTTCCGTAGGCTTCGAGCCGGTCCTTAATTTCATTTCCCGAATAAGCTGCATAATTTCTGTAACCGTAAACAAGACCAAAGGTTGTGACCAGCGCAAAAATACACACAAATCCACCGAAAAACAAAAATTTCATTCTTTTTTTATACAGCAGAATAAGCAGTGTAAGTACAGACCCGATAAGGGAAATTCCGGCAAAGACCGCAAATATTTTCGGATGATAGATAAGCCTTTCCGTATTATCATCCCATTTTACAAAAAATAAAAATGCACAGAATCCGATAAGCGCGGCTATCTGAATAACAGAAGCCTTAACAATATTTTTTCTGTATATCTCATTATCTGTATCAGACTTATTTCTGCAAAGAAATTCATCCATAACAACAGCGCATGCCGAAGTCATTATGAGTATCGGCATATAATACCACCTGGCATATACGCCGGCAAAAAGAGAGAACGATGCGTTGAGAATAGGGATAA
>JBMNQZ010000070.1:0-6231 GCA_050944395.1 Lachnospiraceae bacterium | reverse complement strand
AATGAGAAGAAGGGGTGGAAAAATTATCTTACGGGGCCAAAATGAGAGGATTCACAGTATGGGCAAGCAGTGGGAAATAAAATGGACGAAGAAGTATCTTTCGCCAAATACCTTATTAAAAGAAAAATACAGAATCAGTGCAGTTCTCGGAACCGGGAGCTTCGGGATCACATATCTGGGAATGGATCAGCTCCTTGAACAGACTGTTGCAATCAAAGAATTTTTTCCGTCCGGGATTGGAATGAGAGATCCTGAGGGAAAAAGAGTTTCCGTTTTACCGGAGCATCTGGATGAGTTTGAATATGAAAAATCAGTTTTCAAAAAAGAAGCTGAAAATATTTTTGGATTATTTGATGTTACGGGAATATGTGCAGTAAAGGATTATTTTGAAGAAAACAATACAGCATATATCATACAGGAATATTTGTCGGGCGGCACGTTGAAGGAGTATCTTGAGCAGCGGGATGGACACTTAATTCCGTGGACCGAGTGTGCTGAAATGTTCAGGCCGGTCATGGAGGGGCTTTGTCATATTCATTCCCGCGGAATTGTTCATAGGGATGTCAGTCCGGATAATCTGATGTTTTCAGAAAACGGAGAGCTGAAGCTTATTGATTTTGGCGCGGCAACGGTAAAGGAAGCTGTAAAGGATGTGAAATTGAAAGAAGCTTATGCACCTTTGGAACAGTATAAAGCAACAGAGCTTATAGGACCGTGGAGCGATATTTTTGCACTTTGCGCAGTTATGTATCAGGTGCTTACGGGAAATAAGCCGATACCCGCGATACAGCGGGTCAAAAAAGACCGACTTGCAAAGATCTCTAATTATGCCGATATTCCGCAGCAGGCTGAGGATGCGATCCTTCAAGGGCTTTCATTGGACATTCAAAAAAGATACTTTTATATAGGCAATTTAATGGAAAATCTTGGAATGGATATTTCCAAAGAAAGACTTTTGATCGGAAAAACCCGTGAATTCTGGGGTGAGACATGGCTAAAGATCACAACCGAGAATACCGCAAGGTCTCAAAAATCCGGGAATAAAAGACTGACTTACAGGCAAAAAAAGACAATAATTATTACTGCCTGCACTGTGGCGGCAATTCTTTTTATCATGTTTGGCGGGATAAAGCTGTACAGTGCTGTGCACCCGGAAGAGGCTTTGAAGTATAAAATTCAAAGAGTGCGTAAAAATAATGAACGGGCGGCGAAAACACCGATGATCATAAATGATTCGGAGGATCCCGGGAAATTTGATCGAATGAAAAAAGCTCTTTCACCGTACAAAACAGGTGAGGAGGACGGGGTATATTCTTATGATGTTCCTAAGGACGTTTTAAAAAGCATAGGGCTTTGCGGAAACGGTTATATGGAATCGGGAAAGTTTTCCGTTGATACAGAGTCAATGAACGATATACTGACATACTGTTATGATCAGAAGCCGACGGTTGACTCGGAATACTATTACGGTGATGTCAGGATAAAAGATGTGGGGAGCATAAAAACGCTGGCTTCATCGGCATACAGCTCAATTTCTTATTCGGTCATAAATGAAGCCGGAAAAGAAATTTCAATATCTGTGTATTATGATCCGGTTGATGAACTGATATCCGAGGTGTCTTTAAAAGGAGATATTGAGGATGGAATCTTTTTTCTGAAAAAAATTTTTCCGTATTTTGTGCCGGAAACATATTTTACAGAGGAAGAATCAGATACGCTTTTTGCACCGTCATACGAAGCATTTGCAAAGCAGGAGGCGGAAAATGAGGAGGGCGGAAGCACCGAAAGCGTCTATCTTTCGAACCATGCATTATTTCGGATGATGGTGATGACCTCAACAGGGAAGTACAATAATTACATAATGATAACTCTGAAATCCAGCGGTTATTATTGGTAGAAAGAATCTGATATGGCAGAGAACACGTTAAAAACAGGAACAAAACTGAATATGCGTTATCGCCTGATTCGAAGTATAGGCCGGGGTGGCTTCGGCATTACATATATGTCCGAAGACGAAGTAATGAAGCAGTATGTGGTGATCAAGGAATATTTTCCGGCCACTATTGCTTTGCGGAATGAAAAGGGCGAAGTTGTTTTGCCTGAATCGGAAATTGATAGGAAAAAGTATCAGGAGGGGATGGATAGATTCCTTGGTGAGGCAAAAATTCTGGCAGCTTTATTTGATGTGCCCGGAATAGTAAAAGTGCTCGGATATTTCCGGGAAAATCTGACGGCATACATCGTTATGGAATATGTCAGAGGCGTGTCCCTTCGCGAGTATCTGGAAAAAACGGAATCAGAGCTATCCTTTGAAAAGTCCTGCGAAATGTTAAGACCGGTCATGCTCGCGCTTGATAAGGTTCACGGGAAAGGACTTTTACACCGCGATATAAATCCGGATAATCTTATGGTGGAAGAAGACGGAAAAGTGAAAATTCTGGATTTCGGATCTGCCAGAGAATATTTTCTGGAACAGGACCGGGACAAAACGATGACTATTCTGGTAAAGAACGGATATGCTCCGCCTGAACAGTACAGGGGAAAGAGCGGGCAGGGACCTTGGACAGATATCTACTCATTATGTGCGACTATGTACGAAATGATGACAGGCGTCATACCGCCCCATGCAGCTGAAAGAGAAATAGAGGATGAACTTTATCCGCTGTCAGCTTATGGAGTAAGAATTTCTCCGGAACAGGAAGAATGCTTTCTCAAAAAGGGAATGGCACCGGATAAAAAAGACCGATACCGCTCGATTCGGGCAATGATGGAGGATTTTTTTCCGGAAGAGCGGCAACTGAAAGAAAAGCGGAACGGAAGAAAGAAAAAATTTTTACGCATTGGTGTGGCTGCGGCGGCACTGGTCCTGATTGTCGGGTGCACTTTGATACCTTTTGCGATGCGCGATGAAGGCAGTTTTGCCGGCAGCTATCCCAGAGGCAGCAGGGAGTATGAAGAATTTCTGGAATTTACGGAAGAACATGCTTTAAGTGCCGAAAAGACAGTGGGAACGGACGGCTTCGACGCAGTCAGATATGTGCTGGATGAGGAAGCTGTGCGGGAGATAAATACCCCTTCTAATGTTGATACGTTTAGCATAAAGGCGGATGACCTTCTGGATTCGCTCAGGCAGAAGGGATATATGCTGAAAAATACAGAGAGAAAATCTTCTTTTGAGGTGGAAGCAGGCAGCTATGGTTCTGTAAAGACATATTTTTTATTCAAGGATAAATATTCAACCTCGGATGGAGTGCAGTTGACGATCCTTTATGAATATTTCACGAAAGAAGTGGTATTTGTCGGATTATCGAATTCGGATAGAACAGATGCTGATTACAGTTCGATGGCGTCTGATATTGCCGGAGCGTTATCTCCGGTTGCCTTCGGGGACATTTTGCCTGATGAAATTAAAGCAGGGAAAAAAGATTTCGAAGAGCGGGATGAAAAGAATAATCACTATGTCAGAGGATTCGAGGACAGGGGAATCTCTGCGAGATTCAGATGGAACGATACCTTCTCTGAGGCAAATTTTTACTTTCATCCTTATGCTATTTCCTACGAAGAGCCGGAATACAGATGGTGAAAAACAAATTTTCTTTTTTGATGATTATAGTAAAAGTATTAAAGCAAACGAATGCTATAGAAAATCAAAAGGGAGAATTTCATCATGAACAATACGACAAAGAAAAAAGGAATACTCAAAAAGCTCATTATTTTTGCTGCTGTGGCATTTGGTGTCGTTAAGCTGAATGAATTCGGCAAGAGTGGATTCATTGACTATGGAGATACCTGCAGTGAGACTTCTTTTGGTGATACATATTACGAGAGTACTGATTACGGCGATATTTACTATGGCGACGACATTCATGACAATGAGATTTACGCCGGTAATTATTTGGATGAAGAAATTTATTTCGAAGATAATTATTATGAGGATATTTATTGCAGCGATATTTATGAGGATGGAAGCGGCTCCGGAAATATAAATGAATTGGTCGGGACATGGTCGAATGAAAAGAGTAAAGTGGTCATCTATGACAACGGATATGCGGAGGTTACGTCAGGATATCAAAGCGCTGCCTGCGGTTGGACAGCATCTGAAACCGTGATTACATTTGTCCCGAATGATCATTTCCAATATCAGACCGTATCTTATTATTATGAAGTGGCCGGAGATGTTTTGTACATTACACTTGACAATGAGACTGAAGCGCTTTACAAAAGCTGAAAAAACGCATCTTCCTTGTTTGACGGAAGATGCGTTTAAAATTTCTTAAAGTAATGTAAAAATCGGAAAATTCAGGAAGTTATCCGATTTGAAATCAGCCGTGTCTCTCAGATATCAAGAAGGTCGCTGTACTCTTTGAGTGCGCCGTCTGTCTCATGGGCAAGGACTTTTTTCGCAAGTACCTTGCCGAGCTGAACGCCTTCCTGGTCAAAGCTGTTGAGGTTCCATGCAAAGCCCTGATACATTACCTTATTCTCAAAATGAGAGAGAAGAGATCCGATCGCTTCCGGTGTGAGGCTGTCTCCGACAATTATGCTTGACGGCCTTCCGCCCTCAAAGTTCTTGTTGGAGTTTTCATCCGCTTTTCCGCATGCAAAGGCCATGATCTGTGCTGCAACATTTGCGCAGAGTTTCTGCTGGCTTGTTGTTTCCTGGATCACCACGTCGTTACCGATCTGGCTCTTTCTGAAGCCTACAAACTGCAGCGGAACGATATCAGTTCCCTGGTGAAGAAGCTGGTAGAAGGAGTGCTGTCCGTTTGTTCCTGGCTCTCCGAATATTACGGGACCGGTTGAATAGGATACCTTTTCGCCGAATCTGTTGACCGATTTTCCGTTCGATTCCATATCCAGCTGCTGAAGGTGTGCCGGGAATCTTGATAGCGCCTGAGAATACGGAAGAACTGCCGTTGAGGGATATCCCAGAACATTTCTTTCGTATACGCCGATAAGAGCATCAAGAAGTGCGGCATTTTCGCGAATATCCTTGTTTGCCGCAAGCTTATCAGACTCGGCTGCACCGTCAAGGAAACGGGCGAAGACTTCGGGGCCGAATGCAAGAGACAGAACCGCTCCGCCTACGGCTGAGGTGGAAGAGTAACGTCCTCCAATGAAATCATCCATGAAAAATGCTGCAAGATAATCGCTGCTCTCGGCCAATGGAGAAGTTCTGCTCGTTACGGCTATCATGTGTTTTGAAGGATCAAGTCCTGCATTTTTCAGGGCATCCTTTACAAAAGACTCATTGGTGAGAGTTTCAAGAGTCGTACCCGATTTTGAAACCAGGATAAACAATGAGCGGGAAACATCTATCGAATTGAGTACTGCTGAGGCGTCATCGGGGTCTACATTGCTTATGAATTTTGCCTCCATTTTGAATGTATCATTTGCTTTTGCCCAGTTCTCGAGTGCCAGATAAATAGCTCTGGGTCCGAGATCGCTTCCGCCAATACCGATCTGAACGGCGGTGGTGAATTTTTCCCCGGCTTCATTTGCAATTTCTCCGCTGTGGACTTTATCGGCAAATGCGGCAACGGAATCCTGGACATTTTTGTAGAATTCTCTTTTGTTTACTCCTTCGGCAATAACATCATTGCCAAGCTGACCTCTGGTTAGCTGGTGAAGTACCAATCTGTTTTCACCGGTATTAATTACAGCACCGTTGAAAAGCTCAGCATATTTTTCAGTAAGCTGCGCCTCGTCAGCGAAAGCCGAAAGTGCGTCGATAATGGTGTCGTCAACGGCCTTTGCGGCATAATTATATACAAGTCCTCCGGCCATCGGTGCAGAATATTTTTTTACACGCTCAGCACCCGAATCTCCGGACATTACCTCGGAAAGATTTACCGGGGATGTTTCTTCTAATTTTTTGAATGATGAAAGCTCATCCATGTTTTTCCATGAAACCATACAAAAATCCTCCAGAAAATACTTAATTCTTAGTATAGAATACAGTATTTGACGGTCTAATTCAAGAAGATAAGAGAATGGAATCGCAATGGGAGGAGCGTAGGGAATATGTTTGATTTGATTGTAAGGAATATAATCAGGCAACTTCCTAAAAAGATCGGCAGGGCTTGAACCTTGCCGATCTCATTTTATGGGTCGTGACCCTGTTGAGCTCGCGAAGCGTGCGAAATATCAACCACCCGCTATGCGGGTGCGCGGTGAATGTTATACAAAAAAATCACCTTTCCACTATAATGAGGTTGTTCAAGCCGAAAT
>JBMNQZ010000069.1:0-6368 GCA_050944395.1 Lachnospiraceae bacterium | reverse complement strand
ATTCTCATTTTTGATGTATAATCAATCGATATATGAGAAATTAAGGAGTTTTTACTATGAGTCAGGTAAAAGTTGATAATAATAAAATGAATAAGAAAAACAGGGCAAAGATCAATAAAAAGGAAAAGGTACTGAAGATTGTTGAAATCGCTGCCGGTGCGGTGGCCGTTGCGGCTATTGCTTTCTGGATCGGATACTCTGTCTACAACAGTGCGACCAGAACGGAAAGTGAAACGGCAGAAAGACAGACAAAGGTGATCGACATTACCGATTATGAAACGTATGAGAGCGGACTGGCACTCACATACAGGGCTGCCGACGAGCAGTAATTTGTTTTGTAAGGTCATATTTATAAAAGGAAAGGGGCTCTGCTTTAAAAGCAGAACCCCGTTTTTTCATTCCGTTGATTTATAATTTAATGACATTAGCTGCCTGCATTCCGCGCTCACCTTCAACTAAATCATAAGAAACAGCCTGACCCTCCTCGAGAGTTTTAAAACCCTCTGACTGAATTGCGGAGAAATGTACGAAAACATCTTTTCCGTCTGCTCCGGTAATAAAACCGTAACCCTTTTCAGCGTTGAACCACTTTACAGTTCCCTGGTTCATTTTGATACCTCCATAAACGATTTCAATTAAGTATATTTGGGCAAAAACTACAAAAAAAACTAAAAAATGCCCATAAACATTATAAGTTATTTATTAAAATAACGCAAGGTAAAATGTTTTTGTGGTGAAGAAAAATGCAATTTGCCGATCTGATATGCATATTCTTGAAATAAAGGGCTATGTGTGATACATTATAGAACAGATGCAAAGGAGAAGGTTGATATGCAAAGAAGGAAAAAATACAGTTTCTACGAAAAAAAGCCTTCCCGCAGGGGCAGAATCTCACTGGGGATGGCAATAGTCTCCTTTCTGCTTTTTCCGGTATGCGTTCTGGTATCGTTTTTAACGGGCGGCGGAAATACTTTCGGAAATGCGCTGATCGGCGGGATATCACTCATGGCGGTTCTGATGTCGGTTTATGGTTTTGCGATCGGAATGCTTTCACTCAGGGAGAATGATACTGTTCACTTTGCCGGCGTGATAGGTTCACTTGGCAGCGGCGTGTCGGCTGTTCTGTGGCTGACACTGTTTTTGAAAGGAATTTCATGACTTTTTCAGTCGGGAGGGATGGTGAAAAGTGTATATAGAAATTGACTTTAACAGTGATGTGGCAATATATATGCAGCTGCGCAATCAGATCATTCTCGGAATTGCAACCTCGGATATTCGCGAAGGCGATGTACTGCCTTCCGTCAGGCAGCTTGCGGATGATATCGGTGTTAACATGCATACGGTAAATAAAGCGTACTCGGTTCTCAAACAGGACGGTTTTGTAAGCATAAACCGCAGAAAGGGCGCGGTGATCGTGATCAATGATGACAGGATCCGCGCGTTGGAGGAATTAAAAGGGGACTTGAGGATTGTTCTTGCCCAGGCAAGCGTAAAAAATATCAGCCGGAACACTATTCATGAAATAATCGATGAGATATGTGACAGCTATGATATGGACTGACTCCGGGAAAAAGTTTATGAAAGGAATATCGGATATTTTACTTTAATATCGGGATACAGCAATATATATGGAAGAAAGATTTACACTTAAGGCTTCAAAAGCCATTGCGGCAGCAGAGAAGGCCGCTCATCACTACGGACAGATGCATATAGGAACGGAGCATCTGCTTATGGGAATAATGAATGTTCCCGATACCGCAGCGGGCGCGGTGCTTTACGGAGCGGGAGTTGACAGACAGAAGCTTGGAAGCATGGTTGATAAGCTGATAGCCGGTCAGGGGAACATTGCCGTTCCGGAAAGACATGAGCTTAGCCCCAGGGCGGCTGCCGTGCTGGACAAAAGTGTGGAGATAGCCATGCTTGCGGGAAGTACGGCTGCAGGAACGGAACATATTCTTTTGGCTATTCTGCAGGATACGGAGTGCTTTGCGACGAGACTTCTCTTCACGCTGGGAGTGGATATCAGGAAAATGATCACGGATATTATTGAGGCTGTGAGCGAGAATCCTGAGTCTCTTATGAGTACTATGGCAAAGAATCCGAATTCGGGAAATGAAACGCCAAAGGATTCGCTGCTTGCAAAATACAGCAGGGATCTGACTGAGAATGCAAGGGAGAATAAACTCGATCCTGTTATCGGCAGAGAGAGTGAAATGAATCGTACTATTCAGATCCTGAGCCGAAGAACGAAAAATAATCCCTGCCTTATCGGAGAACCGGGCGTGGGAAAAACCGCTGTGGTGGAAGGTCTGGCTCAGCGGATCGTTTCCGGAATGGTTCCCGATTCGGTGAAAAATAAGAGAATACTGGCTTTGGATCTCTCTGGTATGGTCGCGGGTTCGAAGTACAGGGGAGAATTTGAAGAACGGCTCAAGGGTGTTATTTCTGAAGTATCGGAAAACAAAGATGTCCTTTTGTTTATTGATGAGCTTCACACGATTATCGGCGCAGGAGGCGCGGAAGGTGCTCTCGATGCGTCAAATATTCTCAAACCCTCTCTTTCGAGAGGAGAGATCCAGATCATAGGAGCTACCACGAATGAAGAGTACAGGAAACATATTGAAAAGGATGCGGCACTGGAGAGAAGATTCCAGCCGGTGAATGTTGAGGAGCCGGATGAGGAGCACAGTATTGCAATATTGAAGGGATTGAGGCCGTATTACGAGAAGCATCACGGAGTTTCCATTTCGGATGAGGCAGTTGAGGCGGCGGTAAAGCTCTCGGAGAGATATATTAATGACCGAAGGCTGCCGGATAAAGCCATTGACCTTATTGACGAAGCATCATCAAAGGTGAGAATAGGATTATTTTCAGGAAGTGACAGGGTTTCCGGACTTTCCTCAAAGCTTGCCGAAATTTCCGGCGATAAGGAAAAGGCTATAATTGAAGGCGATATGGACAGGGCAAGAGAGCTTATGCTCGAGCAGGAAAAAATCGAGAAGGAGCTTGAAAAGGCGGGAAAGAGGCACAGAAAGTCCGATACGAAGATCGTGGGCGAAGATGACATTTCGAGCGTTGTCTCCGACTGGACAAAAATTCCGGTTTCAAGACTTGCCGAAAAGGAGTCAAAGAAGCTGTCGAAGCTTGAAAATGAACTTCATAAGAGAGTTATCGGCCAGGAGGACGCGGTCAAAGCAGTTGCAAGCGCTATTAAGAGAGGAAGAGTAGGGTTGAAGGATCCGAAAAGACCTATAGGAAGCTTTTTGTTCCTCGGACCTACGGGAGTCGGAAAAACCGAATTGTCCAAAGCTGTTTCCGAGGCGGTTTTCGGATCAGAGCAGTCCATGATAAGGGTCGATATGTCCGAATACATGGAAAAGCACAGCGTTTCGAAGCTGATCGGCTCACCTCCGGGATATGTAGGGTATGAAGAAGGAGGACAGATATCGGAGAGGGTCAGAAGGAATCCTTACAGCGTGGTTCTGTTTGACGAGATCGAAAAAGCTCATCCGGATGTTTTCAACATGCTGCTCCAGATACTTGATGAGGGGCATGTGACCGATGCTCACGGTCGAAAGGTCGATTTCAAGAATACCTGCATCATTATGACTTCAAATGCGGGTGCGCAGAGCATCATAGAACCCAAAAAGCTGGGATTCTCATCATCGGAAAATGAGGAATTAAAGGATTACGAGAGAATGAAAAACGGTGTGATGGACGAGATAAAACGTCTGTTCAGACCGGAATTTCTGAACCGTCTCGATGACATTATCGTGTTTAAGCCTTTAAACAAGAAAGAAATCTATGAGATTGTCGGGCTTATGATAAAGGAGCTGATTACAAGAGCGAAAGATCAGCTGGATATTAAGATGAGGATTTCTCCCCAGGTAAAGGAATATATTGCCTCCGAGGGATTTTCACCAAAATTCGGAGCCCGTCCGTTAAAGAGAATGATACAGGAAAAAATCGAGGATAATCTGTCCGAGATGATTCTGGCTGGAAATATTCTGAGAGGCGACAGTGTTTCAGTAAGATTTGACGGAAAAGAGAAGAAAATCTATATCACTAAAACGGAGAAATAAATGGCTAAAACATGGAAAAATGTATTTTTCTGCCAGAATTGCGGCTATGAATCCTCAAAATGGATGGGACAGTGCCCCGGATGCAGGGAATGGAATACTTTTGTAGAGGAAGTATCGGTGTCCCGCGGGAAAAATAGTTCCGGCAGGAAATCCGGAAATGTGCCGGTGAAGCTTTCCGAAGTATCCGCAAACGAGGCGGACCGGATTAATACGGGGATTAATGAGCTGGACAGAGTGCTGGGGGGAGGAATTGTCAAAGGATCACTGGTGCTGATTGGCGGAGATCCCGGAATAGGAAAATCGACCCTCCTTCTGCAGATGTGTCACCACCTGGCCGATTCGGGGAAGAAAGTATTATACGTTTCGGGAGAGGAGTCGTTAAGGCAGATCAGGATGAGAGCCGAACGTGTCGGCTGCGGCGGGGAAAATCTTTTGCTGTACTGTGAGAATGATCTGGAGTCTGTACAGGAACAGGTTGAAAAGTGTTCTCCGGAGGTTGTGATAGTCGATTCGATCCAGACTATGATGTCGGATAATGTTGCATCGGCACCCGGAAGCGTATCGCAGGTAAGAGAGGCCTGCGGGGTGTTGCTCAAGATCGCAAAAAGCCTTGGAATAGCGATTTTTATTGTTGGACATGTCACAAAGGAAGGCTCTGTGGCGGGACCGAGGGTACTTGAACACATGGTGGACACCGTGCTGTATTTTGAAGGGGATAATAATTCATTATACAGAATTCTGAGGGCTGCAAAGAACAGATTTGGTTCAACAAATGAGATCGGGGTCTTTGAGATGCAGTCTGCCGGACTTTCCGAAGTTGCAAATCCCTCGGAGTACATGCTTTCGGGAAAGCCTGAGGGTGCCAGCGGATCGGTGGTCACCTGTTCGGCTGAGGGGACAAGAATGATTCTTCTTGAGATTCAGGCGCTGGTATGCAAAACGAATTTCGGGTATCCAAGAAGGACTGCCGCGGGAATAGACAATAACAGGCTGAATCTCCTTCTTGCGGTTATCGAAAAGAGACTATGCGGCGAGATATCCTCGTATGATGCCTATGTCAACATTGCGGGAGGAATCAGGATAAATGAGCCATCGGCAGATCTTGCCATAGTGCTCGCCGCAATTTCAAGTCTGAGGGATATTCCGCTTGGGGACAAGACGGTTGCCTTCGGAGAAGTGGGATTGAGCGGAGAGATAAGGGGAGTCAGCCAGGCTGACAGCAGAGTGCGTGAGGCGGCAAAGCTGGGATTTGAAAAGGTTGTTATGCCTGCCTGCAATTACGGTAAGATAAAAGATATTGAAGGAATAGAGATAATCCCGGTAAATTCGGTGTATGAGGCTGTAAAAAAGCTGGGATTGTGATTTTTTGAATATTAATTGTGTAGGTCCGGCCTGAATACAGGCCGGATTTTTTTCTTTATAGGAAAGACCGCCTCCGGCGTTCTCTTGAATTGAAAATAGCCCGCACAAAGGCGGGCATGACATATGACGGAATTTGAAGCAAAAAAGAAACCCCACCCATCATGAATGAGGGGCAGGGGAGTTGAATAGGCGAAGCCTATTTTTCACGCAAAAAAAGCCGGGTACATGAAACAAATGTACCCGGCAGATTTAATTTATCGAGATTTTTTACTGATCTAATCAGCAGCAGCCCTGAGCCATCATTGCCTCAGCAACCTTAAGGAAGCCTGCTGCATTTGCTCCGGTAACGAAGTCATCCGGAGTTTTTCCGTACTTTGCTGCAGCATCCGAAATGTTTGCATAGATATTTACCATGATATCTTTAAGCTTTGCGTCTACCTCTTCAAATGTCCAGGAGAGTCTCTGGCTGTTCTGACTCATTTCGAGTGCAGATGTAGCAACACCGCCTGCATTTGATGCCTTACCCGGAATATAGAGGATTCCTGCCTCCTGGTATACAGCAACCGCCTCGTTTGTGCTCGGCATATTTGCACCCTCGCAGATGCACTCAACGCCGTTTGCAATGAGGAGTTTTGCGGATTCTTCGTTGATCTCGTTCTGTGTTGCACATGGGAATGCGTAATCACACTTGATCGACCAGATTCCTGAGCAGCCTTCTGTGTATGTTGCCGACGGTCTGAGTTCTGCATACTCTTTGATACGTCCGCGGCGTACTTCTTTGATGTCCTTTACAATAGCAAGATCGATTCCTTCCGGATCGTATACATATCCGTTTGAGTCAGACATAGCAACTACCTTTGCACCGAGCTGCTGAGCTTTCTGAGTTGCATAGATAGCAACATTTCCTGAACCGGAAATAACAAC
>JBMNQZ010000068.1:0-7274 GCA_050944395.1 Lachnospiraceae bacterium | reverse complement strand
ATTAAACCTTGCTTTTCGTTTCCGTATTCTTTGTTTCGCTTTGAGTATCTCTACTCTTAATGTAAAGAATTTTCGGGTCGTCATATTTCTATGACTCATATGTGTTTCACTGTTCAGTTATCAATGTTCGTTGGCTGCGCCGCGTCTGTCTCACGCGACAGCTTAGTTAATATATCAAATGAAATTCGGCCTGTCAACACCTTTTTATTTTTTTCTGCGAAAGATTTTGAACAAGCAATTTTAACCACAACATGTGGTATTTTCTTATTTCATAATCACAAGCCACTGCCTGAAAGGCTCCCTCTTACGGATTCTTATCCAAACAGGTGCGATCTCTTTCGCGACATGATTCCTATCATCGAGTACACACCTTTAGCGAAGGGATCTGATTGGCAGAATAAACCAGGAGATCTTTCGCTCAGTTCGTATACAACAAACCGTTTCATAAAGTCCATCACAAAAGTCCCGCAATATCTTTATACATCACAAATATCATCAGACCTACAAGCAATACCGCCCCCGCAAAATTCACGCCGGCTTCCACCTTTGGATTCACCCTTTTTCCGGTAATCATTTCTATAATAAGAAATACCGTTCTGCCGCCGTCCAGAACAGGGAACGGAAGAAGGTTCATAACTCCCACGTTGGCTGATATCAGTATCAGAATATACAGCATATTCATCCAGGTAATCAGAGACCCCTCGGGAACGCTCTCCTCATAAGTTGTCCCGATCACATTCACAATACCTACAGGTCCCGAGAGCGCATCTATTCCGTATTTTCCCGTAATAAGCATTTTCAGAGAATCAAATACCGATTCTATCCAAAACCTAATCTCTACAGCGGAATACTTTATAACCTGGAGAGGAGACGCTTTTTCCCTGGGGCCGTAGCACCCGAATCCAACAGTAATGTGATCCATTTTTTCAGGATATAGTGTCACTCTTCTCTCTGTATTTCCCCTGAGATATGTAATCTCAACCGCATCCGCGCCAACCGGATTTGTGTTGAAATACTTCGCAAGCTCCGCGCCCGTGTATATTTCTTCTCCGTTCACGGAAGTAATCACATCTCCTGCCTTCAGACCAGCCTTCATTGCCGGAGAATCCTTGGTAACCTCACCGAGTTCAGCCTTTTCGTTTCCCTGATAATATGAGATTCCTATCATGTATTTTTCAACGGAATCGGGAAGGAACGAAATTTGTATTTCTTCTCCGTCCCTTTCCGCGTCAATCACCATCTCATTCTCCCCGGAAATCTCATTAACAAGAAAATACTCATCCACATCTCTGGATATCTTAATCTTTTCTCCGTTTATCCTGACGATACGGTCACCCTCTTCAAGACCCGCAGCCTCCGCATTTGAATTTTCCTGAATATAGCTGACATTTGCAGGATCATACCCCATTATGCTTATTAGAATGATCGATGCAAAAAATGCCAGCAAAATATTAAACAGCGGGCCTGCCAATATTATCGCCAGTCTTTTTCCGACAGGCTTTGCAAGGAAAGAATCCTCGTCGGGTATATCTTTTTCGTTTTCAGGCTCACTTTTTGCTCTTAGTTTTATAGCTTCTTTATCAACGATATCATCGGAAAGCTCATTTAACTCGTCTTCACTGTCTTCTTCTCCGAATAACTCGTCCGGAATCATTCCTTTCATCACGCATGATCCGCCAAATACTATAAGCTTCAGAGAATACCTTGTCCCGTTTTTTACCGCAGACAAAAGACGGGGTCCAAATCCGATTGAAAACTCCTCGACATGAACCCCATTCAGCTTTGCAATAATAAAATGCCCGAACTCATGAATAAAAATTATCAGTCCGAAAAGGACTATCGAAACCAACCATTTCATAATGCAACATCCTAATATTTTATTATGAATAATCTGTGAAATCACAGAATAAAATACGCAAGATAATATATGACAGGAGCAGTAAAAATTATGCTGTCAAACCTGTCAAGAACACCCCCGTGTCCGGGAATAAGCGTTCCGTAATCCTTGATCCCTCTGTTTCTTTTTATGGCAGAGGCAGCAAGGTCTCCCACCATGGAGATAAGCGCCCCGAATATGCAGATTATACCGTATTCAATGGGAGGCTGACCGAATACCAGGGCATAGACCACTCCCAGCACCGCTGCTCCCACGACTCCGCCTACCGCTCCTTCAATAGATTTTTTCGGAGAAAGGACCGGTGCCATCTTGTGTTTTCCTATCAGCATTCCCGTGCAGTACGCAAAAGTATCGGAACCCCATGCGCTCAGAATAATGAGCCAGCATAAAATTTTTCCGGATTCCAGCTGCCTTGTTTGAAAAATAAATGAGAGCATTACGGCAACGTATATTAATCCGAAATATGCGGAAATAACATCCTCGGATTTATATTTCGGATAAGAACATACATATACGCACATTATTGCCATAAGCGATGCAATAAGTACCGGCAAATATGTTTTTTCATTACCGAAAAATAAGGCGGCATACCAGGCAATCGCACATATAAACGAAACGATCACAAGCGGATTTAATTTTTTTCCCGTCATTATCCCGCATGCCCTGTAAAGCTCCGTCATTCCTATAAGGGATAATCCGAGGCACACGACAGCAAGAGGAATTCCCCCGAAAATAAGCAGTATAAGCGCTGCAGCAACCAAAACAATACCGCTGATAAGTCTTGTTTTAAACATTGCACATCCCCCATTTAACAAAAAATGTTTAAATCTCCGTTCCCTCTGAAACCTTTATAAGCTCGGCACTTTCAATCGCCTCTTTCACAAGCCGGTCAATATCCTCCGAGAGATTCTTCTCGGAATTTTTAATGACATTTACATTCGGCTTCGTAACCGGATGCTTTGCGACAAATATAGTACAGCAATCTTCAAACGGAAGGATCGATGTCTCATAGGCTCCGATTTTTTTCGATATTTCGATTATATCATTTTTATCAAAACCGATGAGAGGTCTGAACACAGGAATAGTGCAGACTTCGTTCGTCGCGGCGAGAGACTGCATGGTCTGGCTTGCCACCTGGCCTATGCTCTCCCCGGTGATAAGGCCGTGACATTTTGATTCTTTTGCAAAATGCTCGGCGATCCTCATCATATAGCGCCTCATTATGATGGTAAGCTCCTCATGCGGACATTTGTCATAGATATACAGCTGGATATCTGTAAAATTCACAATTTTAAGCCAGATAGGTCCCGTATATTTTGAAATGATCTTTGCAAGGTCGACAACCTTCTGCTTTGCTCTCTCACTTGTATAAGGCGGCGCATGGAAATAGACCGCGTCTATCACCACGCCTCTCTTTCCGATCATCCATCCCGCCACCGGAGAATCTATTCCGCCTGAAAGGAGCAGCATTGCTTTTCCGTTTGTTCCAACCGGCATTCCTCCCGGTCCCGGAATGATCTTTGAGTAAACATAGAAGCGATCTCTGATCTCAACATCTATCACAAGCTCCGGATCATGCACATCGACACTCATATCCGGAAACTCACTTAAAATAGCTCCTCCAAGTTCAGATGCCGCCTCCATAGACGTCAGCGGATAATTCTTATCTATCCTTCTTGCATGAACCTTAAAGGTGCCCTTGAAATCCGAATGTTCCTCTCTGACATAATTTAAGACATGGGTCTTTAACGCCTCAAAATCCCCGGATTCTGCAATAGAAACCGGGCATATACCTACGATGCCGAATACATGGCTCATCGTCTCAACCGCAGAATCAAAATCGTATCCTTCCGGACATTCCACATAGATTCGTCCGCGTTCTTTCCTTACTTTATAGCCCTCCTGAAGCTGTGAAAGTCCCTGATATATCCTTCTTGCCAGGGCATCCTCGAAAAGATTTCTGTTTTTTCCCTTTATTCCTATTTCTCCGTATTTAATAAGAAATGAATGATACATTTTCCCCTCCGTAATAGTTTAATATGACCTGTATCTTCTCAAAACAGGAAGAAGTTTCTTTATCTCACCAACAGCAATGTCGATCTCCTCAGTTGTGTTGTATTCGGAAAATGAAAATCTTATCGCGGATCCGATTATTTCATCGGACACCCCAAGTGCGCTGAGAGTCGGAGATTTTGACCTCTTATGTGTAGAACATGCACTTCCCGCGGAAACATATATGCCCTTATCCTCAAGTGAATGAAGCATTACTTCGCTGCCTACGCCGACAAAAGAGGCATTTACAATATGGGGCGCCCCCTTTTCATCCACCGGTCCGTTAATAACCACATTTTCCAGCTCAGAAAGCTTTTCAACGAGATGTTTTTTCAGCCCGTACAAGTATTCCCTGTTCTTATTCAGGTTTGAGTATGATATCTCAGCCGCTTTTCCTATACCTGCAATTCCCGGAACATTATCTGTCCCCGAACGGAGTCCGTCCTGCTGCCCTCCGCCGTAAATCAGCGGAAGTATTCTGACTCCGGAGCTCTTGTACAGGAAACCTATGCCCTTCGGACCGTGTATTTTATGGCCGCTCACACTCATAAGGTCGATTCCCAGCCGCTTCGGCCTGATCTCATATTTTCCGTAAGCCTGAACCGCATCTGCATGATAAATTGCTTTCGGACACTTTCTTTTTCGAATCTCAGAGATGGCCCCGGCATCCGTGAAAGCCCCGATCTCATTATTTACTATCATGACAGAAATGAGAATGGTATCCGGTCTTACGGAATCCTCCAGCTCCTTAAGATTTAAGTTTCCGTCCGGATCTATACCCACATACGACACCTCAAACCCCTGTTTTTCAAGATATTTCATGGTTTCCGAAACTGACGGATGTTCCATTTTTGAGGTGATAATATGGTTTCCGAGACGCCTCATTGCCATCGCCGCTCCGATGATCGCCCAGTTATTCGATTCCGTTCCTCCGGAAGTAAAATATATTTCCTTATCGGACACACCGAGTGTTTTCGCTATCTGATTTTTTGAAACTTTCAGATATTTTTCGGATCTGACCCCAAGTGTATGCATAGATGAAGGGTTTCCGTAATCAATACTCATGGTTTCAGCCACAAGCTCTGCCGCTTCCGGATAAACTCTGGTCGTTGCCGAATTATCAAAATAAATGTCCCTCATGAACATATCTCCCATCCGCTTGTTGCCATCTTCACGGTTTTCATGATAATCTAATTATCGGAAATAATCCGTAAAAACGCATAATAATGAATTATAACACATATTTTTTATTTTGTACGACAGATTGATAATATTGGAATAAATATGAATTATAAAATGATAGTCGCATACGACGGAACAAGATATAACGGCTGGCAGAAGCAGGGTGATACCGATAATACCATCCAGCATAAGATCGAGGCTGTTCTTTCAGAAATAACAAGCGAACAGGTGGATGTTCACGGGGCGGGCCGCACAGACGCCGGTGTTCATGCTCTCGGACAATGTGCACAATTCAGAACAACAAGAGATTTCGATCCCGAGGATCTTAGAAAAAAGCTCAACAGATATCTTCCCGATGATATCGGCATATTGGAAATATCACGGGCTGCGGAACGTTTTCACAGCAGATACAATGCCTCATCCAAAATATATACCTACAGGATCAGCAAAGATATGTCCAGACATGTATTCGACCGCCGATATGTTCTCAGATACGAAAAGCCTATAGATGTTGCAAAGATGAGACATGCCGCTTCATTTCTCGTAGGCACCCACGATTTCAAGAGCTTCTGCGGCAATCCCAGATTTAAAAAATCCACTGTACGCACGATCTACTCCATAGATATAGAAGAAACAGTGGACGAAGTCAGGATCGTGTATACAGGCGAAGGATTTCTTATGTATATGGTCAGGATAATGACCGGAACACTCCTTGATATCAACGAGGGGCTTTTAGATCCCGGAAGTATTCCTGCAATACTCGAGGGAAGGGATCGGAAACTTGCGGGAAGAACCGCTCCTCCGGAAGGGCTTGTGCTTACCGAAGTCAAATATCATTAACAAAAGCGAAGGATTTTTTTAACCGCCCGCAGAGCTTTTTATCATATAGGAAAGTCATAGAACTTTCCATTGCAATAAAAAATCAGGCAAATGAAAACATTTGCCCGATTTTTTTAATCCACCAGTTTATAATCACCAAATTTAATAATATTCTTCTTTCTCATTAATTCAGAGATAAGGAGGGAAATTATTGCCGGAAGAATTATGCATATACATAAAAGTCCGACCCAGTCCATTACACCCGGAACCATTGCCTGTGCACCCGCAAGTGCAGCCTCCTCACTGGGGGCAAACCATCCGGTAATAACTCCGATAGGCCCCACCATTCCGCAGGTTCCCATTCCCGACGAAATCGCCGCACCATTCATCTGAAGCTTAAACACGCATGTTGCAACAGGTCCCGTAATCGCGGCCGCTATGGTCGGCGGCAGCCATAGAACAGGCTTCTTTAGAAGGTTCGGCACCAAAAGCATCGATGTTCCGAGACCTATGGAAGCAAGTCCGTTTAATTTATTTTCCCTATAAGTACATACCGCAAAGCCGATCATCTGAGCACAGCATCCTGCAACCGCAGCGCCTCCCGCAAGTCCGCAAAGCCCCAGGGCCGCACAAATCGCCGCGGAGCTGATAGGCAGAGTGAGAATTATTCCCATAATAACCGAAACAAGAATTCCCATAATGAACGGCTGCTGTTCTGTCGACCACATAATAACGCCGCCAAGGTATGTCGCCAGACTTCCGATCGGAGGCGCAAGAAGCTTTGCTACCAGAGTTCCGACGATAATCGTTACAGCAGGAGTGACTATAAGGTCGATCGGCGTCCTTTTAGATACAAGCTTTCCGCAAAGTATCGCAACAAGACATACAACATAAACAGCAAGCGGGCCTCCTCCGCCGCCCAGTGTGCATGCCGCCATGCCGACAGCCGCAAGGGAATAAAGCACATAAGGCGGGCACTTCATACTGTAGCCGATAGCCAAAGCCATTGCCGCCCCCTGAACCGATGAAGCGTATCCTGCCGCCTCAATCAGAAACTCTCCTACCGCACCCGGGATGTATGTTCCGATAGTTTTAATAATTGTTGCTATCAGCAGGGATGCAAACAATCCCTGAGCCATACCGCCGAGACCTTTGATAAAGATCCTGTCGAATGAAAATTCGATATTTTGGGCTTTCAGGTATTTTCCAAAAGCAGAATCTGATCTTTTCTTTTCCATTTTCTTTTTCCTCTCAACAATATTGGTAATTACACGCACATGTATATACAGGTGTATTGTCGGATAGAATAATATCACAATACGGT
>JBMNQZ010000067.1:0-7878 GCA_050944395.1 Lachnospiraceae bacterium | reverse complement strand
ACGGTTTTTCGGAAGGATATTATTTTCAGCACAACGGAAAAAATATGATGGCAGTCAGAAATGAGAAAAAAGGCAGCATCAATATTGATTCTCAGGCGGTTTTTGAAGAGGTGAGAAAAAAGTATTTGGATAAGGACAGAAAAGTATCGGTGAGGGGAACAGCGTCATTCTCAAGAGACTCATTCAGCAGTATTATTTTGGAGGCAAGAGGTGTTGCTGTGGGAGTTCTCGGAGATATTCCCCAGGAAGCTTTAAGCCAGCCTATGTCTTCGGAGAGGATAAAAAATCAGCTTCAAAAGACAGGTGGAACTCCGTTTGCTTTTTCGGAACTGGAAGTTATCTGTGATGATGGACTTTTTATACCCGTGAAACAGCTGAATGATCTGAGAAGATCGGCATTTGAGAGTCTTGAAAATAAAATAAACAGCTATTATGAACACAGATTTGAGTCTTCAACCGAGGATTCGTATCCTGCGGAAGATTTTTCGGATGAAGACATGAAAGAACCGTTTAAGAACTGTCCTCTAAACAATTTTTCCGTCAGGGTTTCAACTCATGAGCAGCTTAAGGCTGCACTGGAATTTGAAGAGATAAAAGCGGTGATCGCCGATTCATGTATGTATGAAAACCGCAGCTTCACAAAATTTTCACAGGAATTTTGTAGCATCACCAGAACAGCAGGTAAAATATCCGTGATCGCACTGCCGGAAGTATTCAGAAAAATTGGAATCAAAGAAGAGATCCTTAGATCAGATTGTGATGCCTTTCTTGCATCCGATGTGGAAGGATATTTCTTTTTGTGCAATAACGGCTTGAAGGAAAAAACTATTGCGGACAGCTCGTTATATACTATGAATTTTTTCTCACGGAAATTCTTTGATGGATGTGCCGGAATTACAGCTCCTTTTGAAATGAATAAAAGCGAGCTTATGCTTAGGAAAAATGACAGAAGTTCTCTTGTTATTTACGGATATGTTCCATTGATGATATCTGCCCAGTGTGTTAAGAAGACCTGCGGAAAATGTGACGGCAGGAGAGGGTACGCAAAGCTGAGGGATCGCAAGGGAAAATTCTTTGATGTAAAATGCTGCTGCGATCATTGTTATAATGTCATTTACAACTCCGAGCCTCTTTCACTTTATTCCGAGGCAGAAGAGGTGTTGAGATCCGGATTCAGGTTTTTAAGGCTCAGTTTTACAAAGGAAAGCGGAGCAGAGACCTCAAAAATTATCGACAGATTTATCGGGCATTATTTTGAGGGAAAGGGTCCGGAGACTTTTCCGGATCATTATACAAAAGGACATTTCAGACGCGGTGTGGAATAGGCGGAGGATCTGAATGAATTATGTGACTCAAATTTCTCGCTATTTATTTATAATACTCGTTGTGCTGTTTGCGCTGAGGGATTATACATATTTCAGCAAAAAGAATGATGATAAAAAAAGAAAAATTGAAAATCGTCAGCTGTTTGATATATATGCCTTTCTTGTATTTGGATTTGTAATTGTTTTTGTAAATACAAAAAACGCCTATTATCTGCTGCTGATGGTGGCAATGTGCGTTTATCTGGCACTTACCGTCGGCCTTTACAGGCTTTTTTATCCGAAGGCGTCCATGCTGCTTGTGAATAATATGCTCATGCTGCTCGTGATCGGATTTGTTATGATTTCCAGACTGGATATCTCCCAGGGGTTCAAGCAGTTTCTGATCGCAGCCGGAGCCACCGTGATCGCCTTTATAATTCCGGTGATCATCCGGAAATTGAGGGTACTTCAAAAGCTGACATGGCTATATGCTTTTTTGGGAATAATGTGCCTGATGGTGGTATTTGCCCTCGCTGCCGTCAGCGGAGGAGCAAAACTTTCTATAACGATAGCCGGTGTGACATTTCAGCTTTCAGAGATCGTAAAGATTACATTTGTGTTTTTTGTTGCCGCAAAGCTTTCTTCGGACACATCGAGAAAAAGCATAATAACCGCTACGGTTGTGGCAGTAATACATGTCGGAATTCTGGTGATGTCGACCGATCTGGGAACGGCGCTTGTATTTTTTGTCACATATCTGGTAATGCTTTTTGTCGCTACGAGAAACGCTGCCTGGCCGCTTGCCGGTTTAGGCGCGGGATGTGCTGCCGCTGTAGGCTCTTATTATATTTTCGGTCATGTAAGGAAAAGGGTAGCTGCATGGAAGGATCCGTTTTCGGTATATGAAACCTCCGGATATCAGATCGTTCAGGGACTTTTTGCAATCGGAGCGGGAGGATGGTTCGGAACCGGTCTTTGCTGCGGTTCGCCTTCTTCGATTCCGGTTGCTTCAAAGGATTACATATTTGCGGCCATCTGCGAGGAGTTCGGAACTATTTTCGGAATCTGTCTTATTCTGGTCTGTATGTCGATGTTTTTACTTATTGTAAACATTTCCATGAAAATAAAGAAGCCTTTTTATAAAATGATCGCTATGGGACTGGGAGCGGAATATGCTTTTCAGGTATTCCTGACGATCGGAGGAGTAATGAAGTTTATTCCTCTTACGGGAATAACGCTTCCGCTGGTCAGCTACGGAGGAAGCTCTGTAATGAGCTCCATTATCATGCTTGCTATTATCCAGGGACTCTATATTCTGAGAAATGATGAGGAAGGTGAGGAACTTGAAAAAAAACAGCAAAACGAGATCGAATGTGCGGGAAAGAAATTCCGATCAAAAAATAAACAAAAAAAGAGATCTTGAAAGCATAGATCTGGATATAGGAAAAGATGTCAGGGCGATAAGATCCGGAAACTATGAAAAAAGGCAGCTTGAAAAGTTCGCCGACATGATCCGGGATGAAGCCTATGATGATCCGGAGGAGGAATATGACTCATTCGAAGACCAGGGTGAGTATGATGAATATGACTCGTTCGAAGAGCCTGATGAGGCTTATGACTTTGATGGAAAGTACCCCGACGATGCTTTTGAGAAAGAAACACTTTCTAGATCAAAGAAAAAAAGGGGACGGAACCGGACATATGCTTTTATTTCGTATGTCTTTGTAATGATCTTTTTATCTCTTATAGCATATGTCGTTTATTTCAATGTAAAACTGCGCAGCGACATCCTTAACAGCCCCTATAATAAAAGACAGGATACCTTTGCGGAGTATGTCACGCGAGGGGAGATAATCTCGGCTGATGGGGCAATACTTGCTCAGACTGTAGAGAATGAGGAAGGAAGCGAAGAGAGGGTTTACCCATACGGAAATGAATATGCACATGTGGTGGGATATGCGTCAAACGGAAAATCTGGAATTGAATCAATAGAAAATTATACTCTTCTGACCTCACATGAAACGGCTCTGAATCAGATCAAAAACGAACTTTTTGATGAAAAAAATATGGGGGACAGTGTACATCTGACCATAGATTCAAGGCTTCAGGACGCAGCGTATCAGGCTCTGGGTGACTGGCAGGGGGCGATAGTGGTTATTGAACCTAAAACCGGAAAGATTCTTGCAATGGTAAGCAAGCCGGATTTTGACCCCAATACAATTTCCGAAATGTGGAATTCCTATGTGGAGGATAGTTCGAGCAGTGTTCTTGTCAATCGTGCTACCCAGGGAAGATATGCTCCGGGATCCACATTTAAAATAGTGACGGCTCTCTCATATCTGAGAGATTGCGGCAGCTTCGACGGATTTCATTTTAACTGTGAAGGAACCCTGACTTCCGAGGGACATTCGGTTCATTGTTTTGAAGGAAATGCGCATGGAGAAGAAGATTTCGAGAAGGCTTTTGAAAACAGTTGCAACTGTGCTTTCTCCACAATAGGACTTGAACTTGGAGGAAATTCTCTGAAATCGACGGCGGAGTCTTTGCTGTTTAATAAGCCTCTGCCCGCAGCCGGATTGAATTATAATGAATCCTCCTTTACACTGGATAACAAATCGGGAAATGCGCTGATTATGCAGACTGCGTTCGGACAGGGTGAAACTCTTGTGTCTCCTCTTCACATGGCGCTTATTGTAAGCGCTGTGGCAAATGACGGAAAAGTCATGGAGCCGTATCTTGTAGATCATGTTGAGAGCTGCTATAAAGATGTGGTATCATCAGCAAAGGAAAAGGTTTACAGGCAGATAATGAGCGAGGAGGAGGCATCGGCGCTCAAAGGCCTGATGGAAAAGGTCGTGACCGGAGGCACTGCTCAGCTCCTTTCGGGACAGCCTTATTCCGCTGCCGGAAAGACGGGCTCTGCCGAATACAACAGAGCAGACGGTTCAATAGGCACTCATTCCTGGTTTGTCGGATTCTCCAATGTGGAAGATCCTGATATTGCGGTTGCAATTATTGCGGAGGATGCCGGAAGCGGAAGCGGAACTGCGGTTCCTATTGCCAAACAGATATTTGATACGTATTATTCCGTGGTAAAAAGCTATGATTAAGTGGTATAATGATCTCTATATAGGAAAAAAGCTTTTGAAATACAGAATCGAAGATCTGAAAAAGAAAATCGAGGACAAAGAATTCTTTTCCGCGTACCTTATTACATTATCTACTAACGAGTCTAATCAGTTTGACATTGTAAGCACAATGATGCTGAGACAGAAGTGGATATATGACAGCCTTCCGATGATCGTGGGAGTATCAGCCGACAAAGCTGAAGCAACAGCTGTTTTGTGTGATATTATGCGAGACTGTATTTCAAGAACAGGATGCTATGATATGAGGGCGTTTGTTCTCAATGAATGCAGGGATGATATATGCTGATCGCACTTAAAATAATAGGACTGATTATTTTAATAATAGTTTTGTTGGTACTGCTGCTGGCAGCACTGGTGCTTTTTGTCCCTGTAAGATATAAAATACTTCTGAATAAAAGTGAAGATCAGGCATTGTCTGATATTTCGGTCAATGTAAAAGTATCATGGCTTTTGCATATCTTAAGCGTCTGCTATGACAGATCTGATCAGGATGTTAAGATAAAGGTACTGGGAATCAGACTGAAAAGAAAAAATAAGGACACCGGGGAGGAACCGCCTGGGGATACGCCGGACAAAGAGTCTCATGAGGATTCAAAACCCTCAAATATTACTGAAGAGAGCACCGGTTCGGGGGCTGATTCAACCGGAGGAAATGATTGTCCGGATGCTTTAAGTCAGAAGAAGGATATCTGTGATAAAGAAAACCGCAAAAAGGAAAAAAAATCCGGGTTTTCCCTGAAAAAATTTTTCGAATCTATCAAAAAAAAGATAAAGAGATTTATGAGGAAAATTTCCGGAATAATATCACAGATAAAAAAATGGCTTGATTTTGTTAGAGATGAAAGAACCGAAGCAGCAATAAAGACAGTTCTGAGGGCACTTGGAGATCTCATAAAAATGATCATGCCGAGGCACGTCGCGGGAAAAGTCGTCATTGGCTTCGAAGATGTTTATAAAACCGGTCAGCTGCTGGCGGCAGCAGGTATTTTCTATCCGCTGTATGGGAAGGAACTCACTGTCTTGCCTGATTTTGAGCGGGAGGTGATGTCGGCGGATATGGTGATTAAGGGACGTATTTTTATCATATCTGCAGCGATGGCCGCTGTAAAAGTATATTTCAATAAAGATTTTAAATTCGCACTTGATTTTTTAACCGGCAAGGAGGGTAAATAAATGGCAGAGAATGGATTCAAAAATACAGTTGAGACATTATTCAAAGGAATGGACAGCTTTATTACTTCAAAAACAGTGGTTGGAGATCCCATAAAGGTAGATGACGATACGCTTATCATTCCTCTCATTGATATTTCCTTTGCTGTCGGTGCCGGCGCGATGGCAGGCAGCCAGAAGAATAACGGCGGAGGAGGAATGGGAGGAAAAATGACTCCCAGTTCGGTGATCGTAATCAACAAAGGAAATGCAAGGCTGATAAATATTAAGAATCAGGATGGCATTACAAAGATCCTTGATATGGTTCCCGATCTCCTTGACAGATTTACCGGTGATAAAAAGGAAAAGAGGGAAGAGGGAAAAAGCGAAGAAAGCAATGCCGAAGAGTAGGAATTGCTGAATAAACGACTGAATTTAAATGACTGAATAATAATGACGAATTAAAAAGACTGTCTCATCAAAGGTAACGGATATTAGATGAGACAGCCTTTAGTTTACAGCCTGTTTTATATGAACAAACAGCATGAACCGCAAAATTTATCAGCTGTTGTTTTCTTTGCCTACAAGTCCTTCCGCACCGTAGATCTGCCTGAGCTTCGGCTTTTCGATCTTTCCGGTAGGATTGCGGGGAACATCGGCAAAGATGACCTCTCTGGGACGTTTATATTTCGCAAGAGAACTGCAGTACTTGTCAATGTCGGCTTTTGTGCAGGTGTAGCCATCTTTGATAGAGATAATGGCTGTTGCTTTCTCTCCGAGTCTTGCGTCGGGAAGTCCGATAACGGCAACATCCTTTACCGGCTCGAATGCGGAAATAAAATCTTCGATCTGAACAGGATAGATATTTTCTCCTCCTGAGATGATAACATCCTTTTTCCTGTCAACAAGATAGATAAATCCGTCGGGATCCTGCATTGCCATATCTCCGGTATAAAGCCATCCTTCGTCATCAAGGATTTCCTTTGTGGCCTCTTCGTTTTTATAGTAGCAGGTCATAACGCCGGGACCTTTTACCGCAAGCTCGCCGACATCTCCCTGTTTAACTTCATTCCAGAAAGAATCAACAATCTTTGCTTCCCATCCGTAACCGGGGATTCCGATGGCTCCGACCTTGTCTATATTTTCAATTCCAAGGTGAACACATCCCGGACCTGTCGATTCGGACAATCCGTAGTTTGTATCATAATCATGATTCGGGAAGTATTCCTTCCATCTTCTGATAAGGCTCTTCGGAACCGGCTGGGCTCCGATATGCATGAGACGCCACTGATCAAGCTTGTAATCGGAAAGCTTGACCGTACCGTTGTCAAGAGCCTCGAGAATATCGCTTGCCCACGGAACAAGGAGCCAGACAATGGTGCAGCCTTCATTTGATACCGCGCTTAATATTGTATCAGGCTTGATTCCTTTGAGAATAACTGCTTTTCCTCCGGAAATAAGACTTCCGAACCAGTGCATTTTCGCGCCTGTGTGGTAGAGCGGAGGAATGCACAGGAATACATCGTCCTTTGTCTGACCGTGATGGTTCTGTTCAACCTTGCACGAGTGCATAAGAGATTCATGGTTGTGAAGTATAGCCTTCGGGAAACCTGTCGTACCGGACGAGAAATAAATAGCAGCATTGTCATCGTCATTTATTTCAATGTCGATATTTGTACTCGGGAAATCGGAAGTGAGTACGGTATAGTCCTCGGCAAATGAAGGACAGTTTCCTTCACCTGCAAAAAACAGAAGATGATTGTCTATGATATCGTCAGCTATGCTCTCGATTCGTCCGATAAATTCGGGTCCGAATACCAGAACGCTGATATCGGCAAGATCGATACAATATTTTATCTCCGATGAATCGTATCTGAAATTCAGCGGAACGGCAAGAGCGCCGGCCTTCAGAATACCGAAATATACGGGAAGCCACTCAAGACAATTCATGAGAAGAATGCCGACTTTGTCATCCCGCTTTATTCCTCTGGAAAGCAGAAGATTGGCAAAACGGTTTGCCTTTTCGTTAAAGATACTCCAGGTGATCTCTCTTCTGTATCCGCCATTTGAGGAGGATTCAATAAGATCATATTCGCGCCAGGTCGTACGGCGGGTATCTTTTGCTTCGGGATTAAGTTCAACCAGAGCAACATCATTGCCGTACAGATCGGCATTTCTTTCTAATAGTTTTGTTATAGGCATAAGTCTACTCCCAAATAATATCTGAACTTTTTGCGTTTTAACGCTTTTACGCATTAAAGTAATCTTATATTTTT
>JBMNQZ010000066.1:0-7936 GCA_050944395.1 Lachnospiraceae bacterium | reverse complement strand
ATAAAAAATGTTAGATATCAAATTTGTGAGAGAAAATCCGGAAATAGTTAAACAGAACATAATTAATAAATTCCAGGAAAGAAAGCTTCCTCTTGTTGACGAAGTTATTGCTCTTGACAGGGAACTCAGGGATATTATCGGTGAAGTTGAAAATCTTCGCTCAATGAAAAACAAAGCATCAAAATCCATCGGCGCGCTCATGGCTCAGGGTAAAAAGGATGAGGCCATGGCTTTAAAGGATGAGATCTCAAAAAATAACGGAAGAATAAATGAGCTTTCAGCACGCCAGAGTGAGGTTGAAAAAGAACTTAAAGAAAAAATGATGGTTATTCCGAATATTATTGATCCGTCTGTTCCTATCGGAAAGGACGATTCCGAGAATGTGGAAGTGAAGCGTTACGGAGAACCTGTAGTTCCTGATTTTGATGTTCCTTATCATACCGAGATCATGGAAAAATTGAACGGTATCGATATGGATGCAGCCGGAAAGGTGGCAGGAAACGGATTTTATTATCTTATGGGCGATATTGCCAGACTTCACAGCGGAATTATTTCCTATGCCAGGGATTTTATGATCGACAGAGGGTTTACTTACGTTATTCCGCCTTATATGATTCGTTCGGCGGTTGTCACAGGGGTAATGAGTTTTGATGAAATGGATCAGATGATGTATAAGATCGAGGGAGAGGATCTTTATCTTATAGGTACATCCGAACACAGTATGATAGGAAAGTTTATCGATCAGATCGTTCCGGAGGAACAGCTTCCCATTACACTCACAAGCTATTCTCCGTGCTTCAGAAAAGAAAAGGGTGCGCACGGAATTGAGGAGAGAGGCGTTTACAGAATTCATCAGTTTGAAAAACAGGAAATGATAGTTCTGTGTAAACCGGAAGAAAGCCCTATGTGGTTTGACAGACTTTGGAGCAATACTGTGGACTTCTTCCGCACTCTGGATATTCCGGTAAGGACACTCGAGTGCTGTTCCGGCGATCTGGCGGATCTCAAGGTTAAATCCATAGATGTGGAAGCCTGGTCACCGAGACAGAAAAAGTACTTTGAAGTCGGAAGCTGCTCAAATCTTGGTGATGCGCAGGCGAGAAGACTCAAGATCCGTGTAAACGGAAAAGACGGCAAGTATCTTGCCCATACTCTTAATAACACATGTGTGGCACCGCCGCGTATGCTGATTGCATTCCTTGAAAATAATCTTAATGAGGACGGATCTGTAAATATTCCGGAAGCTCTCAGACCGTATATGGGCGGAAAAGCAAAAATTGAAGTAAAATAATGCAGGTGGAAATTAATGCACTCATATCTGAGATCAATTGGATTTTTAAAGGCAAACAGAATTGACGAAGTGAACCTGATCCTTGAAAACACAGCCGAGGCATATGATGAAAAGCACATCTATGAGACAAAAAACGGAAGGTGCCTGGGCGAGATCATTAAATATTATGCTGATAGTATCGGCATAAAGATCGTAGGTGAATACGACAGGAATCATCACTTTCACCGGGAATATTATTTGCCTTTTATTCTCGGAGAGCAGATAAGCACCAGCGAGGATGTTATTATTGAAAAACGTCTGAATCAGGATGCGTTTTATGTAATATGTGACGATGTGAGACTGGGAAGCACCCTGATTTTTTCTCTGCAGAATATGAATGAATATATACAGCAGAAAAGGGACGAAAATCCGGTTGCGGGTGCAAAATCTGTTATCCTGACGGGTCTTGCTCACAACGGAACTATCCTGTTTCCGGTGGAAAACAGCGAGAAAACCGAGACTGAGAAGAAGGCGGTTCAGGATCACAGAAGCCTGATGCGTGCAGCTCAGGGCGGAGACAGGGATGCGATGGAGAGCCTTACCCTGGAGGAGTTTGATACATATTCGATGATAGCGGACCGCATCGAGAGGGAGGATGTTCTGACAATTGTGGATTCATACTTCATTCCCAGCGGTATTGAGGCGGACGAGTATAATATTCTCGGAACGATTAAGGATTGCTTCTTGACAGGTAACGCTCTGACAGGTGAGGAAATTGTTGTTATGCAGATAGAAGTGAATGATATTTCACTTAAGGTCTGCGTGAATCGGGAGGACCTGATGGGAGAGCCTGAGGCCGGAAGGCGATTTAAGGGAAGTATATGGCTTCAGGGACAGGTGTTCTTTTAATATTTAATAATCAGGAGGCAAAAATGAAGATAGCAGTTCCGTATAATGAAGGAAATCTTGATCAGAATGTGGGAATTGCCAAATGTTATAAACTTTACAGCGTTTTTGAGGGGAAGATTACCGGCGCTGAAATGTTAAACAGCAGTGACAAAGGCCACTATGCCGTTGCTGCGCAGCTGATGGCTTACGGGGTAAGCGTGCTGGCGTGCAAAGACTACGATGAGGATGTGGAAAAAGCTATGAAGCTGGCTCAGATCGAGATATTCGGAGGCTTTGAAGGAGAGACAGACAGAGTGGTTGAGGAGCTGATTACCGGAAAGCTGAAGGACGATCCCCGGGTTTTGAGAAAGGCATCGTCAAAGTGCGGAAGTTGCAGCGGATGTAGTTCTTCGGGCGGGTGTTCCGGGTGTTGATGTCAAAATGTTAAAATGGTGCCAGGCACAAGCATCGCTTGTGCCTGGCACCATTTTGACATAAGCCTGTCACTTTTTTTACATCATATATTACATGTCTTCCGTAATAAACATTCCGGTGAATTTTGGCACATTGAATCGGGCGGTAAAAAGCTCGCATTTGCAAAGGAAAAGATAGAAAATGTTGTCCAAAAGATATCCCGAACCGCTTAAACCCTCGTAGTTGCCCTGCCCTTTAGCGAGAATGATGTCGGCGGACTCCATTATATTTTTGGCCTCCTCCGAAAGAAGTGCCGGTATGGTCGCAGCAACGGCGGCGCCGTTTGTTATTACGCAGGCCTCCGCGTCGATTCCGCAGTAGAGCGCATCTTCCATAGTCGCATCGTTGAGAGTTTCCGCACCTCTGACCATTGCATAGAGCTTCAGATTCGGAAAATATCTGTGTATGACACGGAGCAGTATCTTGTCGAGAACGATTTCACCGCAGTTATCACACAGGATCAAAAAGTTCCGGCCCTCATTGCACTTTTTTACAAATTTATCGTAAGTATCTTCAGGAATGTGATTAAGCCGTTCATTATCAAAAAGACTTAAAAATTCTTTTTCGGAAACATCTGTCTGCGCGGAAAAATCAATATAGTTTCCGATACGTGAGAATATCAGGGCGGACCTGAGCGGATCATCGGAACTGTTGATCTCATTTTCTATGGAGTCTTCTATTTTCATTACAAGGTCATTGTAGTGTCGCTTGATCTGAGAAAATTCCGTATCCCTTCCAAAAAGTTCGACAAATCTTTTATCAAATAAATATTTAATGTATGGCGCACTGTCATCGGGGCAGCGGTCGGCCAGGATCTTGTGAATATCCCCGGTATATTGTTTTGCAAGTTTTTTGTTTTCAAGCTTGCCTATTCGTTCGTATTCCCGTTTCAGCATGCAGGCTTCGCAGCTGGCATTTATTTCCATTTTTATCTCCATTTCTTCCGCTAAAGAGCGGCAACCGTCAGGATCGTTAAAAAAAGCTTCTTATTAATATAATAAAAAGAATGGTGGTTTTCAATGTGTGTTTTTTAATAATAATGAACTGTTTTAAATAAGAAGTATGTTTATTGTCATTAAAAGGCGGGTTCACTCTGATAAATTGGGTAACCAAACGATAGTAAAGGATGGCAGAATGTGATATAATTTAGACAATATTGTGCGTACGTAAAGACATATTACATACGGAGGAAAGGCAAAATGAGTTTGAGAGGTATATATACTAATGTAAATGATATTCGGGAAAGAGTTTATGAAGAAGTGGCCAGACTTTCATATGAATATAACGGAGACCTTTCGCCGATGCATCGTATTCCTTATGATGTAATTCCCGGAAGCGTTTCGAATTACAGGGACAGCGTATTCCTTGAAAGGGCAATTGTAAGAGAACGCGTCAGACTTGCCATGGGATTAAACCTGAGAACTATTGACGAGTATAATTCTATGACTGACGGTGCCGAGGAATGCGTTCAACCGGAAAAATATTACCAGCCGCCACTCATTAATATCATAAAGTTTGCCTGCAACAGATGTCCGGATAATGAGCTTCATATTACCGATGTGTGTCAGGGCTGTCTTGCGCATCCCTGTATAGAGGTATGCCCGAAGGGCGCCATAAAGATGGTGAAGGGCAAATCGGAGATTGACCAGAATAAATGCGTAAAGTGCGGAAAATGTAAGGATGTTTGCCCGTATGGTGCGATCGTAAAGCTTGAGAGACCGTGTGCTAAGGCGTGCGGAATGCATTGTATAGGAAGTGATTATTACGGATATGCGGATATCGACTATGACAATTGCGTATCCTGCGGACAGTGTCTTGCTCATTGTCCTTTCGGCGCTATTGCTGACAAGGCCCAGATATTCCAGGTGATTCAGGCTATCAGACAGGGTGAGAAGGTGTATGCGGCAATTGCTCCCGCAGTTACGGGTCAGTTTGGAAAAGAGATGACGCCGGAAAAAATCCGTTCTGCTTTCAAGGCTCTCGGATTTGAAGATGCGATAGAGGTTGCAATCGGTGCGGATCTTTGTACCATTCAGGAAGGGGAGGATTTTGTCGAAGAAGTACCTGCTAAGATGTCATTCATGGGCACTTCATGCTGTCCTGCGTGGGCGGTAATGGCGAAGAAGCAGTTCCCCGAGCTGGCTCACACTATTTCTATGGCTTTGACTCCGATGGTTCTTACGGGAAGACTTATAAAGAAGAGTCATCCGGGCTGCAAGGTTGCTTTTATAGGACCGTGTTCAGCTAAAAAACTGGAAGCAAGCCGCTCTTCTATCAGAAGTGATATTGATTTTGTCCTCACATTTGAAGAGGTTCTGGGAATGCTCGAAGCGAAAGATGTGAAGGTGTCTCAGCTTGAATCAGGAGATTGTATGCACGGTGCGTCTGCAGCCGGAAGAGGATTTGCGGTCAGCGGAGGCGTTGCGGAGGCTGTGAAGGAATATATTGAGACAAAGCATCCGGAGAAGGAATTTAATATTGCGAAAGCCGAGGGTCTCGACGAATGCAGAAAGATGCTGAGGCTTGCGAAAGCAGGAAAATATGACGGATATCTTCTTGAGGGCATGGCATGCCCGGGCGGATGCATTGCGGGTGTTGGTACGGTTCAGCCGATAAACCAGACCGCTAAGGCGATTGAAAGGCATCAGAAGGTATCTACGGCAAAGCAGGCTGTTGAAAGTGATTTCGGACATCTGGTAGATGAGCTTTCGGAAAGAGATATGATGCCTCCAAAATAAGATTTTTGAGGAAAGGATTTTTTGATTTGGGAAAGAGTTTTGATCATGAATAGGACAAGAAGAAATATTATTAAATATGTTGTTCCAGCTATTCTGACCAATGCAAGCTTTTTTCTGTTTACGGTAATAGACGGAATTTTTGTGGGAAACGGTGTCGGAGAAAATGGTGTAGGTGCTGTAAATCTGGCGTTTCCCTTTATAATGATTGCCATGGCGCTCGCCACAATGACAAGCATCGGAGGAGTCACCGTTACGGCGATTCGCTTCGGGCGGGGTGACGATAAGGGCGCCAATGAGGCATTCATGCATTCATTTTTTATGACTTTTTTACTGAGCCTTATCTTTTCAGGGCTCGGAATGTTTGCAGCGGAACCTATATCGATAATGATGGGAGCAGATGAGAGTTACCTTCCGCTGGTCAGGGAATACCTGTTTTACTACAGCGCATTTCTTGTACCCGGACTCCTGCAGATTAATCTTATGAATTTCTGCCGAAATGACGGATCACCCGGACTGGTTGGAAAGGTGACGGTGGGAACCACTGTACTGAATATATTTCTTGACTGGCTGTTTGTTTTTCCGCTTCATATGGGGCTTATGGGAGCCGCATGCGCAACGGGAATTTCAGAGACCGTAAATTTCCTTTTCATTCTGTCTCATTTTGTACTTAAGAAAGGAAAATTGAGGATCCGTCCGGAACGATTTGATCTCGAATTGGTAAAAAAGATCTTTTTCCGTGGAACTCCGGAAATGATCGCGCAGTTTGCCGGACCTGTTATGGTCATATGCTACAACTGGGTGTTGATTACTTCGGAGGGAGAGATCGGAGTAAACGCTTTTTCTATCATTGATTATGTGGCAAGCTTTACTCTTGCGGTCATGTTTGGAGCATCAGGTGGATATCAGCCTCTTTTCGGCAATGCTTATGGAAGAAAGGATGAAGGCGAACTGGAAGTATACCTGAAAAGTTCTCTGCGGGTCGTGATAATAGGAAGTATTGCGTGTATTTCCGTGATCATTGCCCTTAGCCGTCCGATCTGCGCAATGTTCGGACCGGATGCGGTCACTTTGGATTATACGGTGAGTAAAATGCCGTTGTATGCATGGGGATTTGTGCCGACGGGAATCAATGCGATCATTTCCGCATATTTCTATTCTACAAAGCAGTCGGGAAAAGCGATCGTGATTAATATTTTCAGATGCATTGTTTTTAATGCGCTTATTATTACCCTGCTTCCGAAAGTGTTCGGGGCAGGCATTGTGTGGACAACATTCGGAATATACGAATCGCTCGTGAGCATTATTTCTGTTTCAATGCTTATATCCAGCCGTAGAAAGGGCGTTGTCTTTAAATAAATTATCGTAAAAGGATGAGAATTAATGATCAAGTTAAATGATTATTTGTATTCAGGGGATACGGTTCTTCGTATTCTGCAGAAATATTCTGTGGATCTCAGGGAGCATGCAATAAATGACAGGAATCCCATTGACCTTACACACAGCAATTTTCTGCTTCAGATCATCGGATTGCTGGAGCATAATGACTTTTTGACGGCTCAGTCCCAGAGGATCAGGGAGTTTTATACCCATATGACTGAGGAATACCCGAATCTTGCCTTCGCATTTAAGGGAAGGATAAAGTCGCTTATACGAGCGGAGGAAAAATTCAACGGATATATTGTAAGCTATATTCACGACAGGTATAAAAAGACAAATAAAATGCCCGACGAACATGAGCTCAGAGATCACCTGAGCCATATGAGGGATCTGATCGCATATCGAATAATCATTTCCCTGCCCAAATGCCAGGTAAAGCCCGGCCTTGATCGAAGGGAGGAGGAACTCAGGATCCTCTACGAGCTCGCGAATAAGTTGCCGGACTTTCTTGAAATGCGCGGATTTACCGCTGAGGCTGCCGTGGGGGCTTCGAATAAGATCTCGGACAGGATCGATGACAGGTTAAAACCGTATTTTAAGGATTTTATTGCTAATCCCAATGCAAACGGATACAGATCGCTGCATGTGACTTTTTATGATAATGTTGCGAGGTGCTATGTTGAGATCCAGCTCAGGACGAAAGAGATGGATGATTATGCAGAGATAGGACCTGCGAATCATTTCGGATATGAGAAAAACCAGAATCTCGAGAGGGCAAGCAGAAAGGATATTCCGGAGGGCCTGAATGTGTATTTTGATGAAGCCTATGAGAGGGGTATCGCCCTTCAGAAGCTTGACCTTTCGGAAGTCGATGTGAATATGTTCAGCGCCTACGGAGATTCTCTCATCAATGACGGATGCGGGCTGCTTCTGGGGCGGCTTATCATGCCGATGGAGCATTTGTCGAGGTTTCAGAGTGATCTGATATAGGAAAAAAAGTGACAGGCAAAAGCACAAAAGGTGCCAGGCACAATGAACCGACCCCCAAAAGTTAGACCAAAAATCTAACGATTGGGAGGTCGGTGTTTTTATGCCAAAATATAGTTTTGAATTTAAGAAAAAAGTAGTGGAAGCATATTTAAGAGGTGAAGGTGGATCATCCTATTTGGCTAAAAAGTATGGTGTTAAA
>JBMNQZ010000065.1:0-7993 GCA_050944395.1 Lachnospiraceae bacterium | reverse complement strand
AAAAAAACAGCGATTGTTAATTTTGAACCGGCCACCTTTTTACCCCAAGCCTGTCACCTTTTGCCCAAAAACCGCACAGCTTCAGCTCAAGAAATACCGCTCACCTGGTAATTTACAAAACAATCCGCCAGATGCACTCCGTTTATCGACATTACATACCTGATATTCGTTTCAATCCCGTCAAAGCTCCGCTCTGTTTCCAGAGAGGTGGTGAATATCTCAAGCTCATGAATTCCGAAGGGCGTCTCGTACGACGACACGCTGGTCTTTCCCTTCTCAAACGCCATGGTCACATTCACGGCTCCGTCCTTGCTGACAGAAACCCCATCGTCGGATATTACCGTTCTGGTATGGGCAATTGCTCCTTCGTCATCCATCATCTCATCATATTTCAGGATGTGGCTCCCGTCCCGATACTCGTACTGCCCTACCGATCTCACCTCAATGGGTGCATCCGGATTTTCATTTATGCCGGAATAATTCTGAACTCCGCGTATTTTTATCAAAACTTCCTTACTCATTCTTTACTCTTTCCAAGCTCCCTGTTAATAGCATTCTGCTGTTCATTGATATGATGAAGAATCAGTGAAGCAGCTTTCTCTCCGTCCCGCTTTTTCAAAGCCGCTTCTATTTCGTTATGCTCGCTCACAAGGCTTGCCAGAATATCCGCCTGCTTGATATATTCAAGGCGGTATCTGTACATCTGTTCACTCAGGTTATTAAGAACATCAATGAGCTTTTTATTCTTCGAAGCCCTGTAAATCACATCATGAAATGCCGCATCCGACTGGGCCATCTCGGTCTGATCATGTCTTTCTATCGACTCCTTAAACTTGATCCCTGCTATCTTGAGCTCCCGCAATTCATAGTCTGTGATATTATCACATGCTTTACGGACCGCAAGCTCCTCCAGCGACTTTCTCACCTCAAGAACGTCGTTGAGATCCTGCCTGGAAATGCTCGCCACCCTTGCTCCCTTTCTCGGAATCATCTCAACAAGTCCCTCCTGGCCGAGCATCCTGATGGCCTCTCTTACCGGTGTCCTGGAGACGCCGATCTTATTGGCAATCGTGTTTTCCATCAACCTCTCGCCGGGTTTAAGTTCTTCTTTAAGAATCGATCTTCTGAGAGTCAGGTAAACAACCTCTCTGAGCGGTAAAAATTCAAACGAATCATTATAAATTTTATCTGACATATGATCACCCTCATCTATCGTGCACTATTTTTTCACATATTGCATTTTGTATACAATATTATACATAATACAAAACTAATATTCAAGCACTGCTTGAAGACATTCACTAATTATTTTATAATCAGATCAGTCAGTATACCACACAGAAAGGAAATTATCATGATCCTTCATTCTATACTCATATATATTTTAGTGGTAATTATTTTTGTATTTGCACTTGTTTATCTCGGTGTTCTCTGGATAATCGGACTATTCAACAAAAAAATCCGGGATGCCGGAGCGTTTTATTTCACGGTATACGGTTCCAGATTTCTCCTGTTTGCCTGCGGCGCAAAGGTATCCTATTCCGGCCTTGAGAATCTTTCTTGCGACAGGCCGGTTCTCTATGTCTGCAACCACAGAAGTATTTTTGACATACTTCTGACCTATTCCGTACTGACCAGACAGACCGGTTTCGTTGCAAAAAAGCAGTTAAAAAAGATCCCTGTTCTGAATTTTTTAATGGTATTTCTTCACTGCACTTTTATTGACAGGCAAAATCCCCGGGAGGGAATAAAAGCGATCTTTGATGCGATCGAAAACATTAAGCTCGGAAAATCAATGTTCATTTTCCCCGAAGGAACCAGGAACAAAAATCCCGACTTCAGTGACCTTCTTCCGTTCCACGACGGAAGCTTCAAGATTGCACAGAGAGGGAAATGTCCGGTGGTGCCTATCGCCATAAAAAATTCCGACGGCATCTTTGAAAAGCACATTCCTTTTGTCAAGACAACCAATGTGAGCTTCACGGTTGGAGAGCCTGTCGATCTGGGATCTCTCGAGGGAGACAACAAAAAGCATCCCGGAAAGTATTTTTCAAAAATAATTTCCGAAATGCTTATGAACTGATTTCCGAAACGAATTATTTATCAATCCGTAAGTGCTTTTACGATTTTATCAAAATTCATCGAATGCGAAGCTTTAATAAGGACAGTGTCACCATCAACAATGACGCTGTTCTTTTTTTCTATGAAATCATCGGCATCCTTCATTCTGAAAACTGTGATTTCGGGATTTTCCGATACCTCCTCAGCGATCAGGCCGGCCTTTTCCCCTACCGCCGCCACAACGTCGATATTCATTGAACATATTGCTTTTCCGACCTCTCTGTGAAGAAGCTCCGAATCATCACCGAGCTCTCCCATATCACCTAAAACAGCTACTTTTCGGCCCTCTGCCCGGGAAAGTACCTCACATGATGCCTTCATGGACATAGGATTTGCATTATAGCAGTCGTCTATTACTGTGACGGAGTCTGTTTTTATTATATTGAGCCTTCCCTCGATCCCCTTGCAGCTTCCGAGGCCTTCTTTTATCTCCTCCGGAGTCATGCCCACGGACAGCGCCGCAGCTACAGCCTCCAGAGCATTGGTGACCATATGGATTCCGGGCTTGGATATCTCAAGCTCAAAGACCATATCCTTATAGTGAACATCGCACTTCATTCCCAAAAGTCCTCTGCTGACTATATTATCGGCATATACATCTGAGGATGGATCGAGTCCGACAAATACCGGCTTAATTCCGTTCACTTCTTCTATCTTTCTGAGCTTATCGTCATCACCGTTCAGGATCACCGTCCCGTTTTCTTTCAGATTTTCAAACATCTCGGTTTTTGCCTTAAGAACACCGTCCCTGTCGCCGAGAAATTCCAGATGACATGTTCCAATGTTTGTTATTATTGCAATATCCGGAGGTGCTATTTTTGACAATTCCCTCATCTCACCGAAATGATTAATTCCCATTTCAAGAACGGCAATTTCATCGTCCTCTTCAAGGGTAAATATAGAGTAGGGAAGCCCTATTGCGTTATTCAGGTTTTTTATTGTCTTTTTTGTCTTGAATCTGCCCGAAAAAACAGCGGCGGCAAATTCCTTTGTGCTGGTCTTTCCGACACTTCCCGTAATAGCCACAACTTTTATATCCAGTTGTCTGATATAAAATGCCGCAATGGCTTTTATCGCCTCAAGGGTGGACTCAACCAGAATACACGGATACTTTTCTCTCACATCTTTCTTTTCGGTAAGTGTGATCATAGCTCCTTTTTCAAAAACCTGAGGAATGAAATCATGTCCGTCAACCCGATTTCCCTTAACAGGAATAAACATATATCCGCATCCGATCGCCCTGCTGTCTGCCGAAGCGCCGGATATCTCCACATTTTTTATCTCATCGCCGCAGTAAAGCTTTCCGCCGCAGCACTCTGCAATTGCCGAAGGTGTAAGTCCTTTCATACTATCCCTCTTTCGTATTTCTCCATCGAATATTTGATCAAAATATCGCACAGCTCGCCAAAATCCGTGCCCTCCGCGGCGGCCTCCTGTGGCAGGAGACTCGTCGGAGTCATCCCCGGAAGAGTATTTGCCTCAAGGCAATACATCTTTCCGCTCTCTTTCATGATAAAATCAAGTCTGGCATAAGCATCGAGCGAGAGAGCCTTGTAACCGGTCTCCGCGTATTCCTGCATTTGCTTTGAAGACTCAGGGCTGATATCGGCAGGGCAGGTTTCGATAGTGCTACCGGCAGTGTATTTATTCTTGTAATCATAAAATCCTTCGATAGGAGCCAGTTCGATTACAGGGAGAGCCCTTCCTCCAACCACTCCGACCGAGAATTCGCGTCCGGAAATATATTCCTCAACAACAACTTCTCTCTCAAGCTCAAGGGCATATTCAAGGGCGCTTCTGTATTCGTCATCAGAATACACGATGCTCACTCCCACGGAGGAGCCTCCGCAGTTTGGTTTTACCACAAGCGGATACGTCAACCCAAAAGCTCCGGGAAGAACATTCTTTTCATCATTTCTGACCAGCACACCTCCGGGCACGGGAACTCCCGCATTTTTCAGGATAAGCTTTCCGAGCTCTTTTGACATTGCAAGTGCGCTTCCCAGATATCCGCTTCCGGTATAACGGATGTTCATCAGGTCAAATGCCGCCTGAACTCTTCCGTCCTCTCCGTTTGCCCCGTGAAGTGCCATAAAGACAATATCCGCTTTTCTGCAAAGCTCAATAACATTCGGACCGAAAAAATCCCTGGATGTATCGCGGATCATTTCTTCGATTTTCCCGTCAAAGCTCTTAATGTAATAAACCGCTGCCTCAATGTCATATGTCAAAGGAAACGGGTCGGATATATCGGCATCGGCATTTCCGGCAAATACATCCACCAGAACAGCCCTGTGCCCTCTGCTTCTAAGTGCCTCACAAACGCCTTTTCCCGATACTATTGAAACATTTCTTTCAGTACTGGTTCCGCCAGCTAAAACGACAATATTCATAAAACTCTTTCCTTAAAGATCAATCTGTCCTATAACTGTGTCATTTATCACATAATAGGCCGCATTTTCATCCGGTTTAATATAAACATTTATTTTTTTCAGAGGTTTTTCTCCCGAAACCCGGTAAGCATCTTCAGCCTTGGCAATAATATCCTCCACTTCAACTTCTTTTCCGTCATATTGGACGAATACTCTGGCATCAATTGCAACCTTTCTGGCTTTCTTTCTGGTATCGTCAGCAATCTCTCTGACAAATCCGTTAACATCATTTGCCTTGTCCGCCACGCATTTTCCGACTTTTGAGACAGATTCGGCCGCCTTTCCGGTTATCGGCTCGGTCTTTTTTGACAATTTTTCTATGATCTCTCTGCCTCTTTCTTCACAACTATCAAATCTGCTTCCCATTTTAGGAACCTCCTGTATTTCCGGATTTTCCGAATACAATCATATTATTTTATCACTATATTTGCGGTTTGTGAACCCTGCGGCCGCCTTCTTATATGTATATTTATAATTCTTATACTTATATTTGCAATTTACCGTTAATATAACTGCTGATCATGTCGGTCTCTTTATCGACATTATTCCTATCGTGCGAGGTTGTATCTTAAGTGCAGCATTTTTGTTTGACAGGAAAATCCCGAAAAAATCATCTGTAAAACAAAACGCCGCCGCACCGAATTTCAAAGTTCGATACGGCAGCTTGTTTAGCAATTTTCTATACTACCCGGATGAGCTCTTCTGTATTCTCTGGCGGACATTCCGAAATACTTCAGAAAACAAACGCAAAAATACGAGTCATTCCTGAATCCGCTCATAATTCTGATATCCTTTATCGGATAATCCGTCTTTTCCAGAAGCTCCGCCGCATAAACAAGTCTGTAAATATTTATATATTCCCCGACTGTGGCGCCCACATACTCCCTGAACAGATGAGCTATGTGGCAATGAGATACATGCACAGCCTTTGATATTTTATTCAGACTTATCTCCTCCGAATAATTATTCTCAATATACTCCTTAACCCTGTTCACCAGGGGATTATCTATATTTTTGCGAATAAATAATTCCTCCCTGGCAGCCTGCGGAGTAATAATCCGGTATACATCCTCACTTTTTTTCTTTTTCATAACCCCTCCGCGAAGTCATTTCCATGAAAAAGAAAGAAAACTATATGTAATTTTATCCCAGATTCGGAAAGCCATTCTGCCTCAAGGCCTCATACAGGGCTATCGCCACAGAATTTGCAAGATTCAGTGATCTCTCCTCATCAAACATCGGAATCCTGATCGCCGTATCCTTGTTTTCCTCAAGAATTTCACGGGGTATTCCTCCGCTCTCCTTTCCGAACATCAGGAAACAATCCGGTTCATAATTCACCTGAGTATAATCCTTTTTTCCTTTTGTGGTAAGATAATATATCTTCGCACCGGGATTTCTGTCAAGGAAATCCTGATAATCGCAATACCGGGTCACATCCAGCCTGTCCCAATAATCCATTCCCGCACGCTTCAGATTTTTTTCCGTAAGCCTGAAGCCGAGAGGTTCTATCAGATGAAGCCTCACATTTGCAGCGACGCATGTGCGTCCGATATTTCCCGTATTGCTGGGAATCTCAGGTTCATGCAGTACAACATTTATCATACCGATACACTCCCCTCCGATTCATCAAAGCTCCGGTGTCCGCCCGATGTAGTTCGACTCAAACGAAGTCGGCTTCTCCTCCGGGCTTTCCGTTTCTGTCTCATCGGGATCTTCACCGATCATCCTGAGTATCTCCAAAACAGCCTCCTGGGAAAGTCCCATTTCATTCGCTATCTCATCAATATTCGGTTTGAATCCGAGCTCTCTCGTAAGTTTATCAACAGCATCGAGAAGGGCATTTGCTTTCTCAAGAATAATATGGCTGTCAATCACATCTTCCCGGGTCTTTCCCGCAAAGCTGTCCATAGCATCCCATATCGCCTCATTTACAGCGGAATCGTAATCAGCGGGGATCGAATCAGGATCCGCACAAAATCCGACAATTGTCTCAGCCAGCGCCAGATTCCCCTCGGCTATAAGGTCGAATACCGGAATGCCTTCCTCTCTGCGGGCGACAGCCTCCTCCTCAACACTCCTCATATACATGAGCATAAGGGTATTTCCGGCTTCTCTGTCGCCGCGGCAAATAGCATTAATAAGCTCATCAACATTTAAAGAAGCTATTTTTTCGGCTGAGGGAAGTGTTTTTTCGTACTCTTCCAGATATTCGATCTCATCGGATGAAAAGCCTTCATCGATCAGGATCTGTCTATAGCCCTTATCCATGGCTCATCACTCCTCAGTTTCTTCCACCGGAATATCCGAAGTACAATGAGGACATTTTGTCGCTTTAATATCGATTTCAGAAAAACAATACGGACATTTTTTGGTTGTGGGTGCTTTTTCCTCTTCAGGCTTCTTCACAATAGCAGACAGCTTGTTGATAAATCTGATCATTACAAAAATGCAAAGAGCCAGTATCAGGAAATTAATCACTGCGGTAATGAATACACCGTAATTGAGTGTAGCGGCGCCCGCTTCCTTTGCAGCATCCAATGTCGCATAAGAGCTTCCGTCCAATGCCACAAACCAGTTATTAAAATCAATTCCCCCTGTTATCAGGGTAATTACCGGCATGATAATATCATTGACAAGCGAATTAACTATCGCTCCGAACGCAGTACCGATAATAACGCCGACTGCCATGTCCATCACATTTCCGCGAAGGATGAACTTCTTAAATTCAGCAAAAAATCCTTTCTTCATTTTGTCCTCCCGTATTATAGATAATTTCAATAAATAGATACTATCACACAGGGAATTAAAATTCCACACGGAAATGGTGACGTTGCTTAATTCTGCTTTGAATTTTTCCGGCAGAAATCAACTCTGCTCCATACGTTGACTTTTTCATTCTGCAAACATATACTCAACTGAAAAAGAATTACAGAGTATCAGAGAGAGGTAAAAATGAACTGCTGTGACTATTGTGCGTATCTTATGTATGATGAAGAATATTGTGAATATTATTGCGATGCGGATATTGATGAGGACGATTACGCCCGAATGATGAACAACAGGCACTCGGGAGCCTGCCCCTATTTCAGAAACGGAGACGAGTACAGGGTTGTACGTCATCAGATATGATAATGGATTTATGGAATTTAAAAAGCGCTATCTGAAAATGTCATCCCAGATAGCGCTCTCAATGAATTTCTTTAAGTTTCACTGTATAACCTCCTAACTATAAATTATGATTGGTAAATACTCAAGCCATCGGACCTTTCCTCCAATTCACTGCTAAAAGAACCGAACCTACATACGCATCTTTTTCTTCTTTCTTATCGGAATAGACTTCCTTCAATCTTGCTTTGCGTTTCGTTTCTTAACTCGTATTTATCTTATGTACAAATAATAATTCCTACCATCCCAATTGTCAATCAATTATCGATTCA
>JBMNQZ010000064.1:0-8003 GCA_050944395.1 Lachnospiraceae bacterium | reverse complement strand
AAATTGCACAGGCTTGCGAAATGCAGCCGATCACCAAGATTGCCGCAAAAGCGCATGTGGATGAAAAATATATCGAGCAGTACGGAAAATACAAGGCAAAGATAGATCTCAGTCTTCTGAAAGACACTGACAGAGACGATGCAAAGCTTGTTCTTGTTACGGCTATCACACCCACACCTGCAGGCGAGGGAAAAACTACCACAACGATCGGTCTTGCGGACGGACTCAGAAGAATCGGAAAAGATGTTACTGTTGCACTCCGCGAGCCGTCACTGGGACCTGTTTTCGGTGTTAAAGGCGGTGCAGCAGGCGGCGGATATGCGCAGGTTGTTCCGATGGAAGACATCAATCTCCATTTTACGGGAGATTTTCATGCAATAGGAGCTGCAAACAATCTTCTTGCGGCTATGCTTGACAATCATATCCAGCAGGGAAACGCTCTGGGTATCGACGTGAAAAAGATCACCTGGAAGCGCTGCGTTGATATGAATGACAGACAGCTTCGAAATGTTGTTGACGGACTCGGCGGAAGAATGCAGGGAGTGCCGAGAGAGGATGGCTTCGATATCACCGTGGCAAGCGAGATCATGGCTGTATTCTGCCTTGCTGATTCCATCACGGATCTTAAGGAAAGGCTTTCAAGGATAATTGTAGGCTACACTTACGACGACAAGCCTGTAACCGCAGGCGACCTGAAGGCTGTCGGCGCCATGACTGCGCTCCTCAAGGATGCTATCAAGCCAAATCTCGTTCAGACTCTCGAGGGAACACCGGCCTTTGTTCATGGCGGACCGTTTGCCAATATCGCACACGGATGTAATTCTGTAATGGCAACAAAGCTCGCTATGAAAATGGGTGACTACACCATCACAGAGGCAGGCTTCGGAGCCGACCTCGGAGCGGAGAAATTCCTTGATATTAAATGCCGTATGGCGGGACTTACACCGGATGCCGTAGTTGTTGTTGCCACGGTTCGAGCTCTTAAGATGCACGGCGGACTCAATAAAAAGGAACTTGATAAAGAGGATCTTACCGCACTGGAAAAGGGCATTCCCAACCTTCTGAGACATGTTTCTAATATTAAAAATGTCTATAAGCTTCCGTGTGTGGTGGCTGTAAACCGTTTCCCGACAGACACCGATGCCGAAATAGATTTTATCATTGATAAATGCCGCGAGCTGGGTGTCAACACCGTTCTTTCCACTGTCTGGGCGGAAGGCGGAAAAGGCGGCGAGGATCTTGCAAGAGAGGTTGTTCGTCTTTGCGAGGAAGAGAAGGGTGATTTCACATTCTCCTATGAACTTGACGGAACGATCGAGGAAAAAATCGAGTCTGTGGTAAAGAAGGTATACGGTGGAGATGGTATAACTGTTATGCCGGCTGCAAAAAAACAGATTGCAAGACTCACCGAGCTTGGATTCGATAAGCTTCCGGTTTGCATAGCAAAGACCCAGTACAGCTTCTCCGACGATCCGACGAAGCTTGGTGCTCCGGAGGGCTTCACCGTTACGGTAAAGAATGTAAAGGTATCCGCGGGTGCCGGATTTATCGTAGTTCTTACCGGAGATATCATGACAATGCCGGGACTTCCGAAGGTACCGGCCGCTGAGAAGATCGATGTTGATGAAAACGGAAAGATAACCGGTCTTTTCTGATATAGTGCGTTTTTGAAAGAGAACCGAAAAAACGGTTCTCTTTTTTTCAGGAAAATTAGAAGTCTGTTATTTAAATTATTACAGAAATATAATAAGAGCCCGCGTCACATAAAAAATATCAACGAGGACATACTGTCCGTATGCTATGAAATTATAAAAGTTGATAATGTAATAATTTTGTGATAGAATGCAACAAGATAGGCGCCTGTAGCTCAGTGGATAGAGCACCGGATTCCGGTTCCGGGTGCGGGGGTTCGATTCCCTTCAGGCGTGTTATATTAATACAGGAGGTAAGAAAAAGTGGATAATTTTCGTGAATGGCTTTCCGATAATCTGAGATATATTATCCTTATTCTCGGAATTATCGCTGTTCTTGTGATTGCTTTTTTCGGAATCAGATTCATTTCTTCGAAAATCTCGGATAATAGTGACGAAAGCACTCCGTCAGCCGAAGCCTCTGTTGAGGAGGAGTCTTCTGCTGTGGATAGTAATGCGCAGACTTCGGAGGATTCATCTGCGGATGTTCAGGAATTACAGCTCAATTTTGTTCCTGAGGTTACAAATCTTATTTCAGATTACTATAACGCTATCTCAAATAAAGATGTCACTACTCTGAACGGACTTCTCGATATTTTATCTGATGAGGATTCTGCCCAGATAATTACCGATGAGCAGGTGCTGTTCTCGGATGTTCAGGTATATACACTTCCGGGATTTGTGGATGATTCATATATTGTCTTTGCAAGATATAATTACAAGACTGCAAATGCCGATATGACTCTTCCGGGACTTGCACAGCTTTATGTTATTAAAAATGCTTCCGGAAATTATGTGATAAAAACACAGGAGCTCTCTGAGGGTGAGACCGTTTATGTAAATAAGGCGCTTCAGTCTCCGGCAGTTCAGGAACTCATCAATGAGGTGAACAGTGATTATGACTCAGCTTACGCGAAGGCGCAGGAGTTGGAAAAGGCTGAGGAGATCGCTTCACAGACAGTTGTTGAAAATGAGTCCGAGCCCGAGGAATCCTCTGCCGAGGAACCGGCTGAAAGCACTGCATCATCAGGAGAGTACGATGCGGTTATTAAATCGAGCTGCAATATCAGATCCGGTCCGTCAAATTCCAATGATATCATAGGAGAGGTATCTTCCGGAAGTACGGTAACTATTATCGGGAAAGACGGAAACTGGTATAATATCAGATACGGTGAGCTTACCGGATATATTTCCGATAAGTTTGTATAATAAGCGATCGTTGAAATAATTTTTCAAAAATACGAAGCGGTTATCCGCTTCGTATTTTTGAATACTGATGTAAAACGGAGAATATAAATGCCTGAATCAACTACCAGAATAAACAAGTATATAAGAAATGCGGGCTTTTGCTCAAGAAGAGAAGCTGACAGGCTCATTCAGGATAAGAGAATTGAGATTAACGGAAGGGCTGCCGTCCCCGGCGATAAAGTCGGTGTAAATGACGTGGTATCTGCGGACGGAAGGGTACTCTGTCCGAAAGACGATCATACCTATATCGCACTCAACAAGCCGCTTGGGGTCGTATGTACCTCAAACCGGGTAGAGAAAAACAACATAATAGACTTTTTGGGTTATGACGGATATATAACCTACGCGGGAAGGCTTGACAAGGATTCGACCGGTCTTATTCTCATGACCGATGACGGGGATCTAATAAACAATATGATGAGGGCGGCAAATCGTCACGAGAAAGAATACATATGTACGATCAATTCCCCGGTTTCCGATGATTTCCTGAAAAAGATGGGTACCGGAGTACATATTCTTGACACTGTGACGAGAAAGTGCCGGGTAAATAAAATAGATGAAAGAACCTTTTCAATTATTCTTACACAGGGACTTAACAGACAGATCCGCCGGATGTGCGAGGCCTGCGGAAAAAGAGTTGTTTCACTTAAAAGAGTCAGAGTATGTTCTCTGGAACTGGGAGATCTTCTTCCCGGTGAATTTCGGTTTCTGACAGAAGATGAAGTTTCAAGGCTTCGAAGAGATGTAAATTTATGAAGCGGTTATGTATTGTAAGCGCCATTATCAGGAAAATTAGGCTTTAAAGAGATATTGATTTATGAGGTGGTTATGGACAGTCAGAAAAGAATGAAGGAGCTTGTTGATCTTTTAAACAGAGCTTCCAGAGCTTATTACTCAGAAGACACCGAGATAATGAGTAATTATGAATATGATGCACTCTACGACGAGCTTGTCCGCCTTGAGGAAAAAACAGGTACCGTCCTTTCAGGAAGTCCTTCAGTAAGTGTTGGCTATGAAACTGTGAGTGAACTGCCTAAGGAACAGCATCTACGCCCCATGCTCTCTCTGGATAAAACAAGACTATATTATCATGGAAGCTGGATGGATTGACCATAGTTCTCACTTATGAACACGGAACTCTTCAGAAAGCATTGACCAGAGGAAACGGAAAAATCGGGGAGATAGTAACCGCAAATGCAAAGACATTCAAGAATCTTCCTTTAAGGATTCCGTTTTCGGGAAAGCTGGTCTTAAGAGGAGAGGCAATAATAAAGTATTCTGATTTTGAAAAGATCAATCTTGAAATAGAGGATGCGGACTCAAAATACAAAAATCCGAGAAATCTCTGCTCCGGTTCTGTCCGCCAGCTTAACAGCCGTGTAACCTCCTCCAGAAATGTATATTTTTATGCGTTTAATCTGGTGGAGGCCGATAATGTCGACTTTTTAAATTCAAAGGAAAATCAGCTTATCTGGCTAAAAAAACAGGGGTTTGAAACAGTACAATATGAGATCATTACAAAAGAAAATGCTCTGGATGCCATTTCAAATTTTGAGAAAGCCGTGGCATCAAACGACTTCCCGTCGGACGGCCTTGTTGCACTTTACGATGATATTGAGTACGGAAACTCTTTGGGAGAGACGGCAAAGTTTCCAAGGAATTCCATTGCTTTTAAATGGGCAGATGAGGTAAAGGAGACAATTCTTAGGGAAATAGAGTGGAGTCCGTCGAGAACAGGGCTTATTAATCCTATTGCGGTTTTTGAACCTGTGGAGCTCGAAGGGACAACGGTTTCGAGAGCCAGTGTTCACAATGTGAGTATTGTGAAGTCGCTGGAACTTGGAATCGGTGACAGGATTACTGTATACAAGGCAAATATGATCATTCCTCAGATAGCGAAAAATCTCACAAGAAGCGGCAATGCCGTTATTCCCGACAGATGTCCCGTGTGCGGATCGCATACCGTTATTACCAGTGAGGGAGTGAACGGAAGTGATAATGTCGAGGTTTTAAGGTGCGAAAATCCGGATTGCCAGATAAAGAAGATTCTTTCATTTGATCTCTTTGTCAGCCGGAATGCTTTAAATGTCGAAGGACTAAGCGAACAGACGATCGAGAAATTTATTACTAACGGTTTGCTTAAGAATCTGGGAGACATATTTGAACTGTCATCCCACAAAGACGAAATCATCGCGCTTGATGGCTTCGGAGAAACATCCTACGAAAATCTTGTGAGAGAAATCAATAATGCGAGGAATACGACCGCGGCCAGACTTATCTACGCATTGGGAATACCGAATGTAGGTGAATCCACAGCCAGGCTTCTGGCCGAAGCCTCGGATGAAAATATCGAAACGCTTGCAAAAATGACTCGGGATGAATTATCCGGTATAAATCTAATCGGACCCGTTATAGCCGAAAGTATTATAAAATGGTTCGACAATGAGGATAATAGGAGGGTATTGGAACATATTCTTAAATATGTTAATATCTTAAAGTCGGAAAAAAATGAAAACGCAGCCCTTAAAGGACTTTCATTTGTGATCACCGGAAGCCTGAACAATTTTTCTAACAGAGATGAACTTAAAAATCTTATCGAGGAAAACGGAGGAAAGGTTGTCGGAAGTGTTTCGTCAAAAACAAAATATCTGATCAACAATAACACTGCGAGTACCTCGGGGAAAAATAAAAAAGCCATCCAGCTTGGTATTCCGGTCATTTCCGAAGAAGAGTTTTTGAAAATGCTTAATAAGTAATTAAGAGAGGTAGCACATGCCGATTAGAATTATGAATGATATTCCCGTTAGGGAAAAACTTGAAAATGAAAATATTTTCGTGATGGATGAGGAACGCGCGATACATCAGGATATTCGACCCATTGAGATTGCAATACTGAATCTTATGCCGCTTAAGGAGGACACCGAGCTTCAGATCCTGAGGTCGCTCTCAAATACTCCTTTGCAGATAAACGTTACTTTTCTTATGGTGGCTTCGCACAATTCAAAGAATACTTCAAAGAGCCACCTTGATTCCTTCTACAAGGTTTTCGATGAGGTAAGGGATCTCAGATTCGATGGTCTTATCGTAACCGGTGCGCCTGTTGAAAAGATCGATTTTGAGATGGTGGACTACTGGAAGGAGCTTACGGAAATATTTGACTGGGCCGACAAAAATGTCACGTCTTCATTTTTTATCTGCTGGGGTGCGCAGGCCGCGATGTATTACTATTTCGGTCTTCCGAAGGTGATGCTGGAGAAAAAACTTGTGGGCCTTTTTGAACACCGGGTATATAACAGAAGAGTACCTCTTGTAAGAGGATTTGACGATATTTTTTACGCTCCTCATTCCAGATATACGGAGATCACCGCCGAGGAGATCAGAAATTGTGAGGACATCACCATACTTGCGGAATCAAAGGAAGCGGGAATCTATCTTTCCATGGCGCAGAACGGCAAAAAGATATTTGTTATGGGACATCCCGAATATGACAGGCTCACTTTATATAACGAATATGTAAGAGATATGGGCAAAGGTCTTGATCCGGATATTCCGGAGAATTATTTCAAAGATAATGATCCGAAAAACGAACCGCTTTTGCTGTGGCGTTCGAATGCAAATAATCTGTATACGAACTGGCTGAATTATTATGTATATCAGACCACACCATATGCACTGTACGGCACACCGGGCGGAGAAGAAGTGCCGCGGAAGGAGGATTGAATTTGAACGACAATCAACCTAAAACAACAATGGGAAAACGTGCATTTGTAATGATGCAGATGATCGATTACTGGAAAGCATGCGGCTTTTCGGATGAAAAAATAGAAGAGATGCTTCAGAAAATGCAGGAAAAGCTTAAAGAAAGCCGTCATGATCATGAGCACTGCGGGCACGAACATCATGAACATGCCTATGGTGAAGACTGCGGGAATCACGGTCACGCATGTGACGAAGATGCTGAACATCATAAATGCGGTTATGGATTGTCCGATGAAACGGATTTTAACTCTAACGGATCATCTGAGGAGGACAGTGACGGATGCCGCAGTTAAGCCATCAAAAGAAGAACGGGACAAGCGGCAGATATCTGCTGTATGCTTTTTTACTGAATCTTGTTATAGCCATCTTTGCGTTTGTTTTTTCCATAGCAAGCCAGGGTGGCTTATTTTCGCTTGCCGGGGATTTAAACTCCCAGCAGATAAATTTCATAACGCATGGAATCGAGGTTTTGAGAGAGGGCAGCGCAGGTTTTGATTACTCCATAGATCTCGGGTCGGATTTTATAGGATCCATGGCATTTTACATTCTGGGGAATCCTTCGTTCTATCTGGCCTCACTGTTTCCTCCGGATATGCTGATGTACGTTATGGGATGGATCTATGTGCTTAAATATGCGCTTGCGGGACTTACATCGTTTATTTTTATAAGGCGTTTTGTAGAAAATCCCTCAGCCGCAGTTGTAGCTTCGGTAATGTATGCCTTCTCCGGGTTTATGAATACAAACCTGCTGTTTTACCATTTTCACGATGTCGTATTGCTGTTTCCGCTGATGCTCATCACCCTTGATGATCTCATTGAAAAAAACAGGCGAGGTCCCTTTATTGCGGCAGTGTTTTTAAATGCTATCGTCAGCTATTATTTCCTTCCGGGCGAAGTTATATTCCTGGCTTTATATTTTGTTGTCAGATATCTTCCTGCGGATTTCGGGAAGTATATAAAAAAGCTTCCTTCGATACTTTTTGAAGGGGTGCTTGGATGTGCGGCGGGGATGACGCTGCTTCTGCCTGCATTTTTATCGGTAATAAACAATCCGAGAGTGGAGGTCGGCTATTCCGGTTCAAATGCTCTGGTATATTCTGAGCAGAGATATCTCCTGATACTAAAGGGCATCCTTTTCCCGGGTGAGATAATGTCCCGCCAGAGTGCGGTATATGATACTAATTTCGGATCATACTCTGTGTATCTTCCTATGGTGGGAATGATACTTGTTCTGGTATTTATAGCTGTCAGGAAAAGACATTGGATAAGCAGGCTTCTTAAGCTGTCTCTTGTTTTTGCCCTTAT
>JBMNQZ010000063.1:0-8415 GCA_050944395.1 Lachnospiraceae bacterium | reverse complement strand
AAACAAAAATTGGTACTTTATCAATAAAAAGGGTGAATATGAAATAAAAAAGGACGCACCTGAAAGAGCAAAAAGAAGCTTTGAGTTATTCTGCTCAAAATAATAATAGCACTTTGTAACTGATATGATTAGTGGCAGGGTGCTTTTTTGGTGCAATAATTCATGGACTGTTTATCAGTTCTTTTTTTATGCAGAAAATTTAATAGAAAGGAGCAATCATGGCACATGGTCACAATGTACAAGATACGGATTCGAGATTCATAATTAACCCGATAACAAGAGCAATCAGGAATGAATCATCTAAGAAAGTATCCATGATCCAGCTCGACCACAATTCAGAGCGGTTTACTTTTTAATGCCCGAGATACATAGAAGATTTTGTTTAAAGGTGTAAAGAAAAAATACTTGACACGTATTAAAAAGCATTGTATATTTTATAAGCGTGCTTATGAAAAGGAGTCCGTTTATGTCTGGAAAAAGCATAGATATTGAGAAAAAATATGAGGAAGCTCTTCTTTTTGATTTCTACGGAGAACTTCTTACGGACAATCAGAAAGAGGTGTTTCAGGAGGCTGTCCTTGAGGACTATTCTCTTGCGGAGATAGCGGAGGAACGCGGAATCAGCCGTCAGGGCGTCCATGATATGATCAGACGGACCAGAGCACTTCTCAGGGAATATGAGGACAAGCTGCATCTGGTCAGCAGATTTCTTAAGATCAAGCACGACGTTAACAGGATCTATGAATTGACAGAGGACTTGGATATCAGAAGAATCGCTGAGAATATTTTGGAGGAATTGTAATGGCATTCGAGGGATTGAGTGATAAACTGCAGAATATTTTCCGGAACCTTCGAAAGAAAGGAAGGCTGACCGAGGCTGATGTGAAGGCTTCCATGAAAGAGATCAAGATGGCTCTTCTTGAGGCGGATGTCAACTTTAAGGTGGTAAAACAGTTTACAAAGTCGGTTCAGGAAAAGTCCATCGGTCAGGATGTGATGAACGGCCTTAATCCTGCCCAGATGGTTATAAAGATCGTAAGAGATCAGATGGTAGAGCTGCTCGGAAGTGAGATCACCGAGATTCCTTTGAAAAACGGATCGGAAGTCACCGTCATCATGATGGCGGGTCTTCAGGGAGCCGGTAAGACAACAACGGCGGCAAAGCTTGCCGGAAAATATAAAATAGAAGGAAAAAAGCCGATTCTTGCGGCATGTGACGTCTACAGACCCGCAGCTGTCGAACAGCTGAAAATTAACGGAAAAAAGCAGGATGTACCTGTTTATTCCGAAGAGGGGTGCAACGATGCAGTACAGATCGCGAAGCGCTCATATGAATATGCCCGCAGTAATAACTACAATATTCTTATTATAGATACGGCCGGTCGTCTCCAGATCGATGAGGCAATGATGAAGGAGCTTGCCGACATTAAGTCGGAGGTCACAGTTGACAGCACCGTTCTTGTCATCGACGCCATGACAGGCCAGGAGGCGGTAAATGTAGCCGAAACCTTTAACAGTGAGGTCGGCATTGACGGCGTGATCCTCACGAAATGTGACGGTGATACCAGGGGCGGTGCGGCCCTTTCGGTAAGAGCTGTCACCGGAAGGCCCATATTATATGTAGGTATGGGAGAAAAGCTGGATGATCTCGAGAAGTTTTATCCTGACAGAATGACAGACCGCATTCTGGGAATGGGAGATGTGCTGACTCTCATAGAGAAGGCTCAGAAAAACTTTGATGATAAAAAAGCTGCAGAGCTTTCCGGAAAGTTGAAGAAAGCATCATTTGATTTTAATGATTATCTTGAGAGCATGAATCAGATGAAAAACATGGGCGGAATCGGAAGCGTTCTTTCCATGATGCCGGGATTTTCCGCTAAGCAGAAGGAAATAGAGGAATCTATCGATGAGAAGGCTCTGGCAAGGACGGAGGCTATCATCAAGTCGATGACGATGGCGGAAAGGACAAGACCGGAGATCTTGAATGTCTCCAGAAAGAACAGGATCGCGAAGGGAGCCGGAGTCGATATTTCGGAGGTAAACAGACTGGTCAAGCAGTTTGAACAGTCCAAAAAGATGATGAAGCAGCTGCCGGGAATGCTTGGAGGCAAAGGCGGCAGAGGCGGAATGTTTGGAAGAAAAGGTGGATTTAGATTACCTTTTTAAATATTACATAATTTAATTATAAAACCAGGAGGGATAAGAAAAGTATGGTTAAAATCAGATTAAGAAGAATGGGCAAGAAGAAAGCTCCTTTCTACAGGATCGTTGTTGCAGATGCCAGATCACCGCGTGACGGAAGATTTATCGAAGAGATCGGTTATTATGATCCGACAAAAGATCCGAGCGTATTCAAGGTTGATGCAGAAGCTGCAAAGAAGTGGCTCGCAGACGGCGCACAGCCGACAGAGAGTGTTGGAAAGATCCTCAAGCTTGCCGGTGTTATTGAATAATAATCAGACGGAGAAAAGCTAATGAAAGAATTGGTAGAGGTAATTGCAAAAGCTCTTGTTGAGCATCCTGAAGAGGTAATTGTTACGGAAACCGAGGACGATGGGACCGTTGTTATCGAGCTTAAAGTTGCGGAATCCGATATGGGAAAAGTTATCGGAAAGCAGGGTAGGATAGCAAAAGCCATTCGTTCCGTAGTAAAAGCGGCGTCAACGAAAACAAATAAGAAGACCGTTGTCAATATCATTTGATTGAAGAGGAAAATATGCAGGGAATGCTTCAGCTGGGAGTTATAACAAAACCGCATGGTCTGAAGGGTGAGGTGAAGGCATTTGTGACCGGAGACGATCCCTATGTTTTTGAGGACTATGACAATGTTATCGTTCAAACGGGAAAAAAGAAGATAGAACTGTCGATTGAAAATGTTCGGTATTTTAAAAATCTGACCATACTTAAGTTCAAAGGTCTGGATAAGATCGAAGATATTCAGTCGTTTTCGGGAAGTAAAATACTTATTCCCAGGGAAGATGCTCTGCCTCTTGGCGAATATGAGTATTATGTCGATGATATTATCGGGTCCGATGTATTTCTCGACGACGGTACATTCTTCGGAAAGCTGAAGGATGTTCTGAGGACAGGTGCAAATGATGTATATTCCGTTGAGTTGGAAGACAGGAAAGAGGTCCTTATTCCATCCATAAAGGATTGCATTCTGAGTGTTGAACCGGATAATAAAAAGATGGTTATACATCTGCTTGACGGACTGATGTGAGGTGCAAATGAAGTTTACGATACTTACATTATTTCCGGAGATGGTTATGAACGGTCTTAATACCAGCATAACGGGGAGGGCGGCTTCCGATGGAAAGATCACATTTGAGGCTGTCAATATCCGGGATTATTCCGCTGAGAAGCACCATTCGGTTGATGATTATCCATATGGCGGAGGCGCCGGAATGCTGATGCAGGCGCAGCCGATTTATGATGCGTTTCAGGCTGTTGCAAAGAAATCTCAAAAGAAGCCCAGATGTATTTTCCTGACACCTCAGGGAAAGGTTTTTAATCAGCAGATGGCGAAGGATTTTGCCGCTGAGGATGAACTGGTGTTTTTGTGCGGTCACTATGAGGGCGTGGACGAGCGCGTTCTTGAGGAGATCGTTACAGATAATGTGTCTATCGGGGACTATGTTCTTACGGGAGGCGAGCTTCCCGCTATGGTGATGATCGATGCCATTTCGAGAATGATTCCCGGCGTTCTTCACAATGAGGTTTCAGCTTCTGACGACAGTTTTGCCGACGGACTTCTCGAGTGTCCTCAATATTCGAGGCCGGAGATATGGAACGGCAAAAGAGTGCCGCCGATACTTCTTTCCGGGGATCATGCCAAAGTCGATGCATGGCGGAGAGAACAGTCGCTTATCCGTACGGCGCTTAGAAGACCCGATCTTCTGGAGCATGCATTGCTGAGCGACAAAGAGAGGGAATTCATAGAAAATTACCTTGAAAATCAAAATAACGCATAGTATAATTCAAATGTTATTCGTAAATAAGGAGTAAAATTATGAACGAAATTATTAAAAAGATTGAAGACGGACAGATGAGAGAATCTATTCCGGTATTCAGCGTAGGTGATACAGTTCGTGTACACAACAGAATCAAAGAAGGAAATCGTGAGAGAATCCAGATCTTTGAGGGAATCGTTATCAAAAAACAGAATGGCGGAAACCGTATGACTTTCACTGTAAGAAAGACATCAGGCGGTATCGGCGTTGAGAAGACATGGCCTATCAACTCTCCTAACGTTGCTGACGTTCAGGTTGTAAGACACGGTAAAGTTCGCCGTGCTAAACTTTTCTATCTCAGACAGCGTACAGGTAAGAGAGCAAGAGTTAAAGAGATCATCGTTAAGAAATGATTTCAGCTGTATAAATATTATTATTTTGGGGGACAAAATACTTATGTATCTTGTCCCTTTTATTTCATCTGTATCAGCAGATGACAGGAATATTATTCCGGGAGATTTCTTTTATGGATGTGAAAAAAAGAAATTATAAAAAGAAGAGCATCTGGAAAAATTACAAGCAGAGAGTTGTAATAAAATGGATCGTGGATATTTTGATAGTGCTTGCACTTGCTTTTTTGTTGACTTTTTTATTCGGAGCGGGCATAACCGTTCAGGAAAATTCCATGAATCCGACGATTCATTCCGGTGATATGGTTCTCATGAACAGACTTGCCGCAAAAACAGGCGGAATAAAGAAGGGAAGTATTATCGTTTATGTAAGTGACGAGGATGAGGAAGCCTGTCATGTAAAGAGAGTTATCGCACTTCCCGGCGACACCATTCAGATAAAGGACGGTCTCATCATGATCAACGGCGAGACCTATATGGAGGATCTTGAGCTTCCGTCTATAATTGATCCGGGCCTTGCATCTGAGCCGGTAAAGCTGGGTCCCTCAGAATATTTTGTGTTGGGAGACAACAGAAACAGCAGCGAGGACAGCAGATATGCCGATGTCGGAAATATCAGTTCGGATGAGATCAAGGGAGTTGTGTGGTTTCTGTTAAATCCCTCCGAGCGCAGGGGCTTTGTCAGATAATATGACAGTTTTTGTTTCTAATTTTTCGCGAAAGGAGATTTTTTTTACACTCGTGAAGTATTCGCCGCAGCCGAATATTACGGTGTAAAAGTGAATATATATGGATTATCAGTGGTATCCCGGTCATATGACGAAAACCCGACGTATGATCGAGGAAGATATTAAGTTAATAGATCTGGTTATTGAGCTTCTTGATTCAAGAATTCCGATGAGCAGCCGAAATCCTGATATCGACAGATTAAGTCAGGGGAAGGCCAGGATGGTTATTTTGAACAAAGCCGACCTGAGCGACGGGAAGATCACCGAAAGATGGATAGAATATTTCCGGTCAAGGGGCATAACATGCTCGGCGATTGATTCCAGGGCAAGCGGTTCCGCAAAGAGACTCACACCTGCGATCATGGAGGCGTGCAGGGAAAAAATTGAACGAAATAAAAGACGCGGAATAAAAAACCGTCCGGTAAGAGCATTGGTAGCGGGTGTTCCGAATGTCGGAAAGTCGACTTTTATTAATTCCTTTGCCGGAAGAAAGCTTGCAAAAACAGGAAATAAGCCCGGTGTGACCAGGGGAAAGCAGTGGATAAGATTAAATAATGATGTGGAGCTTCTGGATACCCCCGGTATCCTTTGGCCTAAGTTTGAAGATCAAATTGTCGGACTGCATCTGGCAATGATAGGTGCTATAAAAGAAGATGTCATGAATCTTGAGGAACTTTCAATAGAAATACTGACACATCTTGGTGACAACAGCCCCGAACTCATTGAGCAGAGATACGGGATCGGCGCAGGAAGTCCTCTTGAGATGCTTCAGGAAATTGCAAAGGTAAGGGGATGCCTTTTAAAGGGCGGCGAATACGATTATGCGAAGGCTTCAAAAATAGTTGTCGATGAGTTTAAAAACGGTGTTATCGGAAGATTTTCTCTGGAGAAACCTGAGGATTATTAGTTTTCGGAGTAAAAAATGACTGAAAAACAGCTGCAGAAGTTAAGAGAAAAAGAGGAAAAAGCACGCATTAAGCTTGAAAAAGAACGTGCGCGTATCCTTCAAATGAAGAAATTTGAGATGTACTACTCAAATCTTGGCTATGATATCATTTGCGGAATAGATGAAGCCGGAAGAGGTCCGCTTGCGGGTCCGGTGTGTGCTTCTGCCGTGATTCTTCCGAAGGATGAGGAAATACTGTATCTGAATGATTCGAAAAAGCTTTCCGAGAAGAAGAGAGATGAGCTTTTTGATGTGATAAAAGAAAAAGCGGTATCAATAGGTACCGGACTTGTGGACGCTGAGCGGATCGACGATATCAATATTCTTCAGGCAACATACGAGGCGATGAGAAAGGCCGTAAATATGCTGGATCCGATGCCTGATATTCTCCTTAATGACGCGGTGAGGATACCTGAAGTAAATATACATCAGGTTCCGATAGTAAAGGGTGATGCCAAGAGCGTTACTATTGCGGCTGCGAGCATTATCGCAAAGGTTACAAGGGACAGGCTGATGGCAGAGTATGATGAGAAATATCCGGAATATGGATTTGCCCGCCACAAGGGATACGGCACCGCCGCTCATATTGAAGCGATAAGGAAATACGGACCTTGTCCGATTCACAGAATGACATTTATCTCAAAATTTGTAATGGGAGACAGATGAGTGTAAATAAGAGAAAAATCGGCTCTGTATATGAAGATAAAGCATCTGAATATCTAATCGCTCTGGGATACCGGATCGTTGAGCGCAATTTCAGATGCCGCCTCGGCGAGATCGATATTGTAGCCTTTGACGGAGATGTACTGGTATTTGCTGAAGTAAAGTACAGGGCGGATTCCATGGAATCCGCTCTTGAGGCCATTACGAGGGGAAAGCGGGAAAAGGTGTCAAAGACGGCCGAATACTATATTTACAAAAGAAAGATACCCGATGATATACCGATGCGTTTTGATGCAGTCTGCATTACCTGTGAGAGGATAAAGTTGATAAAAAACGCTTTTTCTTGTTTATAGGAGCTTAATTTATGAATGATGTTTTTTTTACCGGGCCTGGAAATCCGGCTGAACTTGTAAAAAAATACGGAGTATTAATCCGGAACTGCGAAAGCGAGTCTGAAAATGCTCCGGATTATATTGCTGTTCCGGCGGAAAAAGGATCGGATATCTACAAAAATGTAGATTCGTATGAATGTTACCCTGAACGGGCTGCGGAAATGTCTCATGGTTATACTGCGTCCCAGAGAAGACGGATAGCTGATTGCTTTGATGAAGTCAAACATGAGCTTTCCGGGGATGCTCTCTGCCGTGTTATGCTGCTTAAGTATATCGGAGTATCCGATAGGATCGGTTATTGCGGAGAGCGCGTTGATTATTCCCGGCTCAATACGGAAGAAATTTCATCTGAGCAATATTATATGCTCAATGATCCGGAAATATTTGATATGGACAGCTGTCTGGATGATATGCTTTATATCAATATTGACACCGGCTCTTTTTGCCGTCCTGTGAAGGTTGATGATATTGTGTATATATGCTCCGCTGATCCCGGTTATCCCGTTACGCATAAATGCATAGTCAATAAAACCGGAATTAAAAAGAAAGAGATCTGGGACAGAAAATATTATAAGGACGAAGATGAATATTCCGAGGAGGGTGATTTTGCCGAAATTCAGCTTTTGTGCGTGTTCAAAGGCGATAATTCTCTTCGTATTAAGGAGCTTATGCAGGAGGAGGTGCCCGTATTAAGTCAGGGCGGCGCCGGAATTCTGGGAAAAGAACAAATAAAAGCTCTTTGCGAGGCGGCAGAGCGCCAGGAGGAAGAGAATCTCATGACCGGAGAGCAGATAAGGATCATAGGTCCGTCAATTGAGAGGAAAATGCTCCATCATGATGCACTGTTGATAGAAGATGCGGATGATGATACGGCACTGGCCCTTGCAAGAGCTAATGAAAAAATTGTGTTTACAACTACTGAGAAGAAAACTGATATCGACTGCTTTGACCGATGTGTTTTGAATTATGCGAAGAGAAGAGCGTCGGGCGTATGTCAGCTCTGTGGTTTTCCCGCACCTTTTTGTGATCCGGACGGGACGCCTTATCTTGAGCCTTATCACATACTGGGGCAGATCGATGACGGAGGAGATACTGTTATAAATGTCGCTATGCTCTGTCCTAATTGTCATAAAAAAATGGAACTGATAAATTCATATGAGGACAGGATAAAATTATGCCGGATGTGCGGAAATTTCACATACGGAAGCTGAAGCGCAGGGCATATTTCTTGACATATAAAGGTTTGTTGGAATATAGTAGTTAGGTTAGAGTGATTTTAAAAAATTTGAATTTTTACATATAAAGGGGTAGTTATGGCTGAGC
>JBMNQZ010000062.1:0-8764 GCA_050944395.1 Lachnospiraceae bacterium | reverse complement strand
ATAATAGAAGATTCCTTCTACGGAAGAACCGAGAAGGAGTCGAAGGTGATTGGGTATGCGCTTGATAATGCACAGATGTATTTTGACGGAAAATGCATTTTTTCCCAGGTGGATTACGATGTACTTCATAAATACGGAGTCGGATCAAAGGATCTTTCAGCGATAGTTTCCCAGCTTAAGCTGGTTAAGGGGATAGAAGTTGCCGTATTTAATTATCCGGGAACGGCAGGCGGTGTAAAAGTGAGTCTAAGAAGTACGAAAAAAGTAAATGTCTGTGAGATCGCATCGGTATTCGGAGGCGGAGGCCACAATCTGGCAGCGGGCTGTACCATAGATGATTCGTTTGAGGGCGCAAAAGAAAAAATACTGGATGAAGTCTGGAAAAAACTGAATGATTAACGGATTGATAGTAATAAACAAGGAAAAAAAATACACCTCGTTTGATGTTGTCGCAGTCTTGCGCGGAATACTCGGCACCAGAAAAATTGGACATACGGGCACACTGGATCCGGATGCCGAGGGGGTGCTTGTCGCCTGTGTAGGAAATGCGACAAAGATAGCCGGCTTTTTGCTGGATGAGTCAAAAACCTATGAGGCGGTGATGCTTTTGGGAAAGACCACCGATACGCAGGATATGACCGGAAATGTTCTTGAAGAAAGGCCCGTAAGCTGCACCTTTGAGGAGATTTCAAATTGCATGGAATCCTTCGTTGGTGAATATGACCAGATCCCTCCCATGTACTCTGCTGTGAAGATAAACGGAAAAAGACTCTATGAGCTTGCTCGGAAAGGGAAAACCGTGGACAGAGATCCCCGACGGGTCTCAATATCGGAAATTAATATCAAAAGTGCGGATATTCCCGAGGTATCCTTTGAAGTAAAATGTTCAAAGGGAACATATATAAGGACGCTCTGCAATGATATAGGACGGAAGCTGGGCTGCGGGGGAGCAATGAAATCCCTGAGAAGAACCGCCGCCGGAAGATTCACAATTAAGGATGCCGTTACCCTCGATGAGTTAAGGGATATTGTGAACGGAAGGAGCAGCAGGACAATTGATGATGTTATCATAAAAACCGATGAATATTACGGTGAATTTCCGAAAGTCGTGTGTGCTAAAAAGGATGACAGGCTTCTGGAAAACGGAAATAAGATCGCAAATGATTACGGCATCGACAAGAGCGTGAAATATGTCAGAATGTACCTATCGGACGGAATGTTCAAAGGAATCTATGTCTTTCATGCGAAAGAGAATGTTTTGAAACCTTTCAGAATGTTTGTGTAAAGGAGTATTGCTTTAAATTGAAAATATTTAACAGTATCGACGAGATATCCATCTCGGGTGAATCTGTCGTGACACTGGGAAAATTCGACGGAATTCACAGAGGACATCAGAAGTTAATACAGAATGTTTCGGAAAAAGCATCGCAAGGGCTTAAATCGGTGGTTTTTGCTTTTGACATGTATTCGTCAAATATTCTTTCCTTTGAGGAAAAATGCGAAATATTTGATGAGCAGGGCATTGATTACCTTGTGAATTGTCCCTTTAATGCGCAGATCATAACAATGTCTGCGGAAGACTTTGTCAGGGATATAATTTGCGGAATGCTTCATGCGAAGTGGGTGGTTGTCGGATGCGACAACAGATTCGGATATAAAAGAAGGGGCGATGTTCAGCTTCTTAAGAAGATGGGCAGCGAGCTGGGTTTCAATGTTATAGCGGTTCCCCATGTTATGCTTGGGGACGAGAGGATCTCCAGTACTCTGGTAAGGGAGTCGCTGTCTTCCGGAAATATCCGGAAAGTAAATCAGCTTCTGGGATATAATTATTTTATTTCCGGGGAAGTTATTCAGGGCAGACAGGTCGGAAGGACTATCGGAATCCCGACAACAAATATTATTCCTCAGAAGGATAAGCTTCTGCCCGTAAACGGAGTTTATATAACCGACACATTTATTGACGGCAAAACCTATCACGGAATAACCGATATCGGACTGAAACCGACCTTTGACGGTCAGTTTGTCTGTGTGGAAACATTTTTATTTGACTGTGATGAAGATCTTTACGGAAAAATCCAGAAGGTCAGCCTTCTTGAGTTTGTGCGCTCCGAGCAGAAGTTTTCTTCGGTTGACGCATTGAAGGCGCAGCTTAACATTGATATCGGAACTGCCGAGAAGTTTTTCGGAAAATTGCAGTAAAAAGAACATTCTCCGCAAATTATTACATGCTTTCCGGAATTCAGGCATATATTTATTTTCTTGACCTTTAATTATTATTTTGTTATATTAAAGAATGTGTGTAGATTACCCGGATCCAGTTATCGGATTCTCCGACCATAACCTGATTCGGGCGAAATTAAATTTCAGGAGGATTACTATTATGATCACAAAAGAAAAAAAGCTTGCTATCATCAGCGAATACGGAAGATCTGAAGGTGACACAGGTTCACCGGAGGTACAGGTTGCTATCCTTACCGCAAGAATCAATGAGCTCACAGAGCATCTTAAGGCTCATAAAAAGGATCACCACTCAAGAAGAGGTCTTCTCAAAATGGTAGGTCAGAGAAGAAACATGTTAGCATATCTTAAAGAAAAAGACATTGAGAGATATCGTGCTCTTATCGCTAAATTAGGACTTCGTAAATAATTTAAAAACAAAGGGCGGAGTATTTCCGCCCTTAATTCTTGTTAGGAGGAAAAATGGCATTTAAAACTTATTCGATGGAAATCGGCGGAAAAACACTCCGCATTGACATTGATCGTGTCGGAAAGCAGGCTAACGGATGCTGTCTCATGCATTACGGCGAGACTGTAGTATTATCCACGGCAACCGCATCCGACAGACCAAGAGACGGAATTGATTTTTTCCCGCTTTCGGTTGACTATGAAGAAAAATATTATGCTATAGGAAAAATCCCGGGCGGCTTCAACAAGAGAGAGGGAAAGGCCAGCGAGCATGCAGTGCTCACCTGCCGTGTCATTGACAGACCTATGCGCCCTCTTTTCCCGAAGGATTACAGAAATGACGTTACTCTTTCAAACCTGATCATGTCAGTGGACGAGACCTGCGATCCGGAAATTCCGGCTATGCTCGGCTCGGCACTTGCAACCAGCATCTCGGATATTCCGTTTGACGGTCCCTGTGCAATGACTCAGATGGGACTTATCGACGGAAAGCTCATTGTAAATCCGGGCTATAAAGAAAAGCAGGAATCAAAGCTTGCACTCACCGTAGCTTCTACGAGAGAAAAAGTAATCATGATCGAGGCGGGAGCAGAGGAAATTCCGGAAGAGCAGATGATCGATGCAATATATGAAGCTGACAAGATAAACAAAGAGATCATCAGCTTCTTTGACAAGATCATTGAGGAGTGCGGAAAGCCGAAACATGAGTACATACATTTTGCTATTGCGGATGAAGTTGTGGAAGCTCTCAAAGAGATCTGTCCGCCGGAGGAGATGGAAAAAGCAGTCTTCACCGATGACAAGATGGTAAGAGACGACAATATTAACAAAATCCGTGATGCATTCACAGAGAAATATGCAGACAATGCGGAATTCTGTGCGGCTATAGATGATGCTCTCTATCAGTATCAGAAGAAGACGGTCAGAAAAATGATCCTCAAGGACCACAAGAGACCTGACGGAAGAGCAATAGACGAGATCAGACCGCTCGCTGCCGAAATCGATATTATCCCGAGAGTGCACGGATCGGCTATGTTTACCAGAGGCCAGACTCAGATCTGCGATTGCGTTACCCTGGCTCCTCTCTCGGATGCCCAGAGGGTCGAAGGTCTCAATCCGTATATCGAGTCAAAGAGATATCTCCATCAGTATAATTTCCCGGCTTATTCAGTTGGCGAGACAAAACCCTCAAGAGGCCCGGGAAGAAGAGAGATCGGACACGGAGCCCTCGCCGAGCGCGCTCTTATTCCGGTTCTGCCTTCAGAGGAGGAATTCCCGTATGCTATCCGTGCCGTTTCCGAGACATTTGAGTCGAACGGATCTACTTCACAGGCTTCGGTATGCGCATCTTCTATGGCGCTTATGGCTGCCGGTGTTCCGACAAAATCCCATGTTGCGGGTATTTCCTGCGGTCTGGTAACCGGTGATACCGATGACGATTATCTTATTCTTACAGATATCCAGGGACTCGAGGATTTCTTCGGCGATATGGATTTCAAGGTAGCGGGAACCCACAAGGGTATTACAGCCATCCAGATGGATATAAAGATTCACGGACTTACAGAGAAGATCGTTCGTGAAGCTATTGCAAGAGCAAAGCAGGCAAGAGAATACATCCTCACAGAGGTTCTTGAAAAATGTATTCCCGAGCCCAGAGCTGAGGTTTCGAAATACGCGCCGAAGATCGTTCAGATCAAGATCGATCCCGAGAAGATCGGTGATGTTGTCGGACAGCGCGGCAAGACTATCAATGAGCTCATTGCGAGATACGATGTTACTATCGACATTGATGACGACGGTTCTGTTTCGATCTGCGGTACCGATCCGGAAAAGATGAACCAGACAGTCGAGGCTATCAGGATCATTACCACCGAATTTGAAAAAGACCAGATCTTTACCGGAAAAGTTGTTTCCATGAAGGAATTCGGAGTATTCCTTGAATTTGCACCGGGCAGAGAAGGCATGGTTCACATCTCAAAGGTTGCGAATACGAGAGTAAATAAGATCGAAGATGTTCTTTCGATAGGCGATATGGTAAGAGTTATCTGTCTCGGCAAGGATAAGATGGGAAGAGTAAGCTTCTCAATCAAGGATTGTCCTGCAGAATAAAACATGCTTTTATGGGAGCGAACATGGAAAGAGTAGCTAAGTTTGAAAAGGTCAGCTTTGAACAGTTTGTTTCAGCATATAACAATGCTTTTCCCTCGATGACAAGAGAGGATATTGCCGGATGCTATGATGCTGTCAGCCTGCCGTTGAGGGCTACCGCCTTTTCAGCGGGCTATGATTTTCGCTCTCCTTTTGAATTTGAATTAAATCCCGGTGAGAGTATAACCGTGCCCACCGGTATCAGGGCAGCAATTTCCCCGGGATGGGCTCTGTTTGTATATCCGAGGAGCGGACTGGGATTTAAATTCAGACTTCAGCTTAATAATACGGTAGGAGTTATTGACGGGGACTATTATTTCGCGGATAATGAAGGTCATATAATGATTAAGATCATGAATGACTCCAGAGAACAAAAAACTGTCCGGATCACGACAGGAGATGCTTTCGCCCAGGGTGTTTTTATGCAGTATGGTATTACAGAGGATGACTGTGCTGACGCAAAACGCAGCGGAGGGTTCGGAAGTACCGGACATTGATTCATACGGCGCCATTTGATGGCGTCTGTTTTTTTACTATGATACATCCAATCAGGCATTTTTTAACTATCACCAGACATAGGATGCTTGTTTGCAAATTTTGCTTTAGGGCCGGACTTATTCGGCAGGGATTATTACACGACCTTTCAAAATATTCTCCCACCGAATTCTGGGTGGGCTGCAAATATTATCAGGGTGTTAGAAGCCCTAATAATGAGGAGCGTGAAAAAACCGGTATTTCCAGGGCATGGCTTCATCATAAAGGAAGAAACAAGCATCATTTTGAATATTGGATAGATTATTCTACAAACAGAAGTGACCCGCATATCCTGACGGGATGCCGGATGCCCAGAAAGTATGTCGCGGAAATGATACTTGACAGAGTCAGCGCGTCCATGATCTACAGGGGAAAGGCCTTTTCATTGCGGGACCCTCTTGATTATTTTGAAAAATCAAAGGATTTTGCCTGGTATATACATCCGGAAACTTTAAAAGAAATGGATCTGCTGCTGCATATGTGGGCCGAAGAGGGTGAAGAAAATACTATCAGATATATAAGAGAAGTGTTTTTGAAAGGTGAAGATTGAGTAGGAGAATACTGTTAAAAAAAAGAGGAGACAACTTCATAAAAAGAAACAGTCACTATGATTATAATCTTATCGCAATCATAGTTTTGTTGATGTGCTTTGGTCTTGTAATGTTATACAGCACAAGCTCCTACAGCGCCCAGGTCGCTTACGGAAATGATATGTATTATTTTGCAAAACAGGCGGTTATATCCGTGCTGAGTCTTGGTTTTGCTGTTGGGATATCGTTTATTGACTACCACAGGCTGTGGAAGCTTTCTTTTGTTCTGTACATTTCCTCGATCATCATGATGATCCTTGTCAAAACGCCTTTGGGATATGCGTCCCACGGCGCGAGAAGATGGCTTAATCTGGGTCCGATAAGGATTCAGCCGGCTGAATTTGCCAAGCTTGCGGTTATTATTTTCATACCGGTTCTGATAATAAAAATAGGAAAAAATTTTCACGGTCTCAAGGCGCCTCTGATTGTTATAGCAGCGGGCGGGCTGTCTTCTTTGAGCGCTTTTATATTTACAGAAAATTTAAGTACGGCTATAATTATTTTTGCGATCACCTGTATAATTGTTTTTGTCGCCCATCCGAAAACGCTTCCTTTTATTCTTGCGCTTGCCGGATGCATTCTTGTATTCGGAATAATTGTTCTTGTTGTAAATCTCACCGCATCGACCGGCGGAAGCTTCCGGCTTGTGAGAATACTGACATGGCTTCATCCGGAAACATACCAGAACAGCGGCGGCTGGCAGATTATTCAGGGACTTTATGCACTCGGAAGCGGAGGATTCTTCGGAAAAGGTCTCGGAAACAGTACTCAAAAGCTGGGATTTGTTCCCGAGGCTCAAAATGATATGATATTTTCAATAGTATGTGAGGAGCTTGGGGTTTTCGGAGGCCTCCTTCTTATAGTATTGTTTATATATCTTATGTACAGGCTATTCTATATTTCACAGAATTCAAAGGATCTCTACGGGTGCCTTATGGCGTCAGGAATTTTTGCGCACATCGCACTCCAGGTGATTCTTAATATTGCAGTGGTTACAAATCTTATTCCTACCACCGGGATAACATTGCCTTTTATCAGCTACGGAGGTACGTCCATAGTATTTCTGATGATTGAAATGGGAATAGCTCTGTCTGTTTCACGACAGATGTATCCAAAACGTGAGGATCTTGATGTTTGGGGTTGACCCGGGTATCTTTAAAATATTGTGAGGGAAAAAATATGTTGGAAAAAATCAAAGACGCATTATGTGAGCAGTTTGACGTGGAGAGAGATGAGATCACGGAAGACACTTATTTTTCTGATCTCGGAGCTGATTCTATCGATCTTTTTGAATTTGTTCTCGGTATCGAAGAAGAGTACAAGATAGAGATACCTACAGATGATCTTATCAAGATCGAGTCAATAAAAGACGTCATAAATTATTTAAATGCTCACGGTATTGAAGAGTAATAGATTTTCTGATTTATTGGAGGTTTGATATAACATGGTAAAAACTAGATTTGCCCCAAGTCCTACAGGCAGAATGCATGTAGGTAACTTGAGGACTGCACTTTATTCATATTTGATCGCAAAACACTTTGACGGAAGCTTTATGCTCAGGATCGAGGATACAGATCAGGAGCGATTTGTCGAAGGCGCTCTCGATATTATTTATGATACATTAAAGCTGGCGGGACTTGAGCACGACGAAGGTCCGGACAAAGATGGCGGAGTGGGCCCCTATGTCCAGAGTGAACGTACGGCCATGGGCATCTATACCGAATATGCAAAAAAACTCATTGATAAGGGTGATGCATATTATTGCTTCTGTACGAAGGAAAGACTTGAATCCATCAAGGTTCAGGGGACAGACAAAGAATATGCTATGTACGACAAGAAGTGTCTGTCACTTTCTCCTGAAGAGATACAGAAAAATCTTGATGACAATGTTCCTTATGTTATCAGACTGAATGTTCCGAATGAAGGCACGACCACCTTCCACGATGAGCTATACGGGGACATTACCGTTGATAATGCCGAGCTCGACGATATGATCCTTATAAAGTCAGACGGTTATCCCACTTATAATTTTGCCAATGTTATTGACGATCACCTTATGGGAATTACACATGTTGTAAGAGGAACAGAGTATCTTTCGTCATCTCCGAAATACAACAGGATCTACAATGCCTTCGGATGGGAGGTTCCCAGCTATGTTCATGTACCGCTGATAACAGATGAAAACCATAAGAAGCTTTCAAAGAGAAGCGGGCATTCATCCTTCGGCGATCTTCTCGATCAGGGCTTTCTGGCGGAGGCTGTTGTAAACTATGTCGCTCTTCTTGGATGGAGCCCGGAGAATAATGAGGAAATAATGTCCCTTGAAGAGCTTGTAGAAAAATTTGACTATAGAAAAGTAAATAAATCACCGGCAGTTTTTGATATTCAGAAGCTTAGATGGATGAACGGAGAGTATATCAAGAGACTCAGTGATGAGGATTATTTGAGGATCGCTCTTCCGTATGTGGAAAAGGCTGTTCCGGAGGATATTGACAGGAGAACAATTGCACTCCTTGCAAAGACGAGAATAGAGACCTTTAACGACATAGAGGGAATGATAAGCTTTTTCCATGAAGTACCCGAGTATGACACTTCTCTTTACTGTCATAAAAAAATGAAAACAGACGAGGCACTGTCTCTCACAGTGCTCAAAAAAGTTGTGCCGTTTATTGAATCATTGGAAGCGTTTGACAATGATTCGCTTTACGAAGCGCTTGTCGGCTTTGCAAAAGAAAACGAATATAAAAACGGACAGGTGATGTGGCCTGTAAGAACCGCACTTTCCGGAGAGGCTTTTACACCGGCAG
>JBMNQZ010000061.1:0-9000 GCA_050944395.1 Lachnospiraceae bacterium | reverse complement strand
AGCTCAGCTTGTGCCAGGCACCACCTTACCCTCACCCTGTCCCCTTTTTTCGGAACCGGAAAAAACCGCCTGTCCTACTGGACAAGCGGTAATGTAAATACGAATTCGGTTCCAACGCCCTCTGTGCTGGAAACGCTGATGTTCTGCCCGTGAGCGCGGATTATCTCTTTTACGATGGAAAGCCCGAGTCCGGAACCGGTACGGTCTTTTCCTCTGGAGTAGTCCGTTTTGTAGAATCTGTTCCAGATCCTCGCGAGATCTTCTTTTTTTATTCCGGAACCATAGTCTTTAACGGAAATATAGCATTTGCTGAACTGCTCCGTTGTCTCGATTTTTATCTCTGAATTTTTATCCGAGAATTTAATTGCATTGTCCAACAGATTGTAGAGCACCTGCTGGATCTTGTCATGATCCGCTTTTACCATCAGGGATTCCCCTGTGAGCACCAGCCTGAAGGATATCCTTTTCTTTCTGCAGGACCCCTCAAACAATGCGGCGGTATCTCTTATGAACTGGTTGATATCAAATTCGGTGATGGACAATGTCACCTGCTCGGGATCCATGTTGCTGAGTTTAAGTACATTCTGAGTAAGATTTACCAGACGGTCGGATTCCTGGGAAATAATATTCAGATATTTTTCGTGCATTTCAAGCGGGATCGTCCCGTCGACCATCGCCTCTGTGAATCCTTTGATAGAGGTGAGCGGCGATCTGAAATCGTGAGAAATATTTGAAATAAACGTCTTCTGATATTCATTTCCCTTGTCGATTTCACGGGCCATCATATTCATTGATTTGGCAAGGTAGCCCATCTCGTCATTCGACTTGAGCGGAATGCGGTATTTCAGGTTACCGGAGGCAAACTGCTGTGAACCTTCGGTGATCTTTGCCAGCGGTTGATAGACGATCAGCGTGAAGAGCAGGAGAATAAGCAGTGAAAGTGCGAATACTATTCCTGTAATGATCAGCACCACTCCCAGAATATTCTGGCGCATTTCATAAATGTAGGTGAGCTTCATATGCATCGTGACATATCCGTGAAGCGTCATTCCCGAAGTGACCGGAACCAGAACATTAAGCATGGGCTCTTCGAATGTTCCGTAAAAATCGCTCTTTGCGTAATATTTGGAACCGAATTTCGTCGGATTGAAATTAGGAATATATGTCTCTCCGATTTCATCAAGATCTCTTGAGGTATCAATAAGAACCTTTCCTTGCGTATTCAGAACCTGAATCTGGGAATTGGTATATTTGGCAGTGAGCGATAGTGTTGAATCCAGGCTTTTTATCGGGCTTGCGTGATTGAAATATACCGTGGCGTCCGTCCGGGCAATATAATTTGCTACCCGGTACAGATTTGAGCTTTCGTATTTTAAAAGGCGCTGCTCAATAAGCCATGATCCAAGCGTGGTGATCACTGCGAGAGAGATGGCTGCGATGACGGCATATGCAATTACAAATTTCGTGTATAGTGTCTGTTTCATACTTATTTGCGAAGCTCGAATTTATAACCGATTCCCCATACCGTGGCAATGGACCAATTTTCGTGATCCTTGATCTTTTCCCTGAGCCTCTTGATATGTACATCGACGGTTCTGGTGTCCCCCATGTATTCATAGCCCCAGATATTGTCAAGAAGCTGTTCCCTTGTAAATACCTGATTTGGCTGTGAAGCGATGAAATACAATAATTCCAGCTCCTTCGGCGGCATGTAAATGGTATTCCCTTCATATATAACGGAATAATTTGTGAGATTGACCGTGAGGTTCGGATACTCCACACATTTCACACCGCTGGTCTCCGGAACAGGTGTGCTATCCGTGACAGAACGTCTGAGGACAGCCTTAACCCTTGCTACCAGCTCCTTCGGATCGAAGGGCTTGATGATATAATCATCCGCGCCAAGCTCCAATCCCAGAACCTTATCAAAAGTCTCACCCTTGGCGGAGAGCATAATGATTGGTGTATTTGACGTCTGGCGAATGCGGCGGCATACCTCGTAACCGTCTATTCCCGGGAGCATCAGATCCAGAAGGACCAGATCCGGACCAAAGGATGAAAACGCGGAAATAGCCGCTTCTCCGTCTTCAGCTATCTCGGTGTCATACATTTCCTTCATGAGGTAGAGAGAGATGAGCTCCGCAATATGGTTGTCATCATCCACGATCAATACTTTTTGTTTTACAGCCATTTTAATACTCCTTATAATGATTAAAGCAATTCATTTGTTTTTATTATTATCGCACAGGCTGGATTTGACTCCTGTGCGTTTTCACAGCCCCTTATCAGCTGTATTTATTATTTTAATTCCGCGATTGTAACTCCGGCATCGCCCTCGCCGAAGGCGCCGAGCCGGAAGCCTCTGACATGCTTGTTTTTTCTCAGATATTTATGGACACCTTCCCTGAGAGCGCCGGTTCCTTTTCCGTGAACGATCCTGACCTCGTGAAGATGGGCAATAAATGCGTCATCAATGAATTTTTCCAGCTCCGCAACCGCTTCATCTACGGTGTCTCCGAGGAGATTGATCTCAGAAGTCGCGCTTATTGATTTTGAATACCTGACATTTCCGATACCCGTCATGATTTTTGAAGGTTCGGGCTGTTTTTTGACAAGCTCCAGATCTTTAAATGAAACCTGAGTTCGCAAAATACCGGAGGTCACATAAAGATTACCCTTTCCGTCCGGAAGTGTGTCTACCTGAGCGTCAATGTCAAGACTCAGAACATGAACGGTATCACCTGTTCGGATATCTTCCGGCCGAAGGGCGCCGCTTCTTGCTTTTGTTTTCTTTTGCTGTGCCTGGGAATCGTAATTTTCAATTTTTTTCCTGAGCTTCTCGCGCTTAGCTTCAAGTTCCCTGATGGAAATGCCCGAGCTCTTTGCTTTGTTGAAGTCTCTTATGGTCCTGTCGGCATAATCCTTGGCATTTTGAAGAATATTTCTGGCTTCCTCGGAGGAACTCCGGATAAGCTCGCTTTTTTTCTGAAGAAGCTCCTTTTTCTTTTCTTCAAGCTCTGCCTTTAATGAGGCAATCTCCTGCTGGGTATTTTTCATCTCCTCCCGTTCCTTTTCCAGCTTTTTACGGCTGGAATCCAGATCGGAAATGATTTTTTCAAAAGATTCCTCCTGCTCGGAGAGCTCTTTCCTGGCATTTTCTATGATCCTGTTGGGAAGTCCCAGCTTTCTGGAAATGGCAAATGCATTGCTCTTTCCGGGAATGCCTATGAGCAGATGATAGGTCGGACTCAGTGTCGCGACATCAAATTCGCAGCTTGCATTTTCGACCCCCGGGGTCTTCAGAGCAAATATTTTCAGTTCACTGTAGTGAGTGGTAGCCATCGTTGTCACACCTTTTCTCTGCAGGTCTGAGAGGATGGAAATCGCCAGCGCCGCACCTTCGGTGGGATCGGTTCCCGCACCTAGTTCGTCAAAAAGCATAAGGGAGTCAATGTCCGCCTTATTGATAAATGCCACGATATTTTTCATATGTGACGAAAAGGTGGAAAGGCTCTGTTCAATGCTCTGCTCGTCTCCAATATCGGCATAAACCTTTTTGAAAACAGACAGCTCGCTTCGGGCAGAAGCGGGAATGTGAAGTCCCGCCTGTCCCATAAGGACCAAAAGCCCCGTGGTCTTAAGCGCAACTGTTTTTCCGCCGGTATTTGGACCCGTGATGATCAGCAGATTGTAATCCCTTCCTATCCTTATATCTATAGGAACGACCTTTTTTTTCGGAATGAGCGGATGTCTGGCATTTTTAATGTCAATTATCTTTTCCTGGTTGTATATCGGTCTGGTCGCATTCATTTCCATTGCCAGATGAGCCTTGGCAAAAATGAAATCGAGATTTTTCATGACCTCATAATCGGTAATAAGAGCTTCCGTGTGGGGCGCAAGCTCCTCGGAAAGGCGGGCAAGGATCGCCTGGATCTCTTTCTCCTCCTCAATTTCCTTCTGCCTTATCTCGTTATTGATATTTACTACCGAGGAGGGCTCCACGAATATAGTCGATCCGCTGGATGACTGATCGTGAATGATTCCGGAAAGTGCACTTTTGTGATCGGCTCTGACGGGTACGCAGTACCTTCCGTCTCTCGTGGTGATGATCGAATCCTGGAGAAATGTGCCTGCACCGGATGCCAGTATTCTGGACAATTCCTGATGAATCTTTTCTCCGAGCTGCTTTATGGACCTCCTGATCTTAAAAAGAGCAGAGCTTGCCGAATCATTGATAACATCCTCGGAATCAATACAACGTCTGATCTCCTTTGCCTTTTCGGAAAGCGGTGTGAGAGAAAGAAACATTCCCGTAAGGGAATCGTCGCTCTCGTCGCTTCTTTCCTTTTTTCCGTATTTGCGCACCAGTTCCGTATTTTCCAGAAGCTTTGCGGCCTTGAGAAGTTCTCCCGCGCTGAGAGAGCTTCCTATCTCCAGTCTTCTGACGATCGGTCTGATATCGTATACATTTCCGAATGAAATGCTGCCCTTTCTGAATAGTCTTGCAAGCGCATCGGCGGTCTCGGTCTGAGCCTGATCGATACGGTCAATATCCGAGATCGGCTCAAGATTCCGGCACAATTTTTTGCCGGGCTCGGAAGAAGCGAATGATTCCAGTTGTTCTACTATTTTGTTGTATTCAAGTATTGTAAGAGCTTTACTGTTCATATATTATATTCTACACATAAAGCCGCATTATGAAAAGCAATAAATCGGTACTCGTTCATAAATTATTCATTTTTTTTTGATAAAATCTGCCCATGGATAATGAAAAAATCGAGGAAGTATCATCGGAAATAAAAAAGGAGCATGAGGAGGCTGAAGGCTCATACGGATTCATGTTTGAGACTATGAAAAAAAGGCCTTTTAATTATAGAAAGCTGTTGATTCGTCTGGCATATGTGGTTGTCAGCGCCCTCCTTTTCGGGCTGATTGCAGCTTTTGTTTTTGCGCAGTTTTCCAAGATATTAACAGCCGATGAGAATGACAAGAGAGAAATATATGTTGTTGAGCCGGATCCCCTTCCTATCCAGGATCTGGATGTGACGCCGACTCCCGAGCCTGAGGTTTTGCAGGCTGAAGAGGAGGTCCGGGAAGAAAAGTCATACGAGGAGCGCCTTCAGGAGACGAAGGAGGACACTGCCATACTTGCCGGAAATATCCGGGAACATGCAAAGGAAGTTCAGAAATCGGTGATCCAGGTGGTGGGTATCACTCATCCGGGAGACTGGTTTATAGGAGAGAAGGGATCCAGTGCCAAGACCTGCGGCCTTATAATCGCAGAGAACGATGAGAATTATGTGATACTTGCGGATATGACTTCAATCGCAGATTTCGAATCCTTCATGGCTGAAGTGGCGGACGGCATTACCAGGGACATTACATTTATTAAAAAGGACCCGGTAACCGGGCTTGCGGTTTTTCTGCTTTCAAAAAAAGAACTCAGCAGCAGTATTACCGCAAATATGAAAGTGGCGACTCTGGGAAATTCCTATAATGTATCTCAGGGAAATGATGTGATCGCAGTGGGAAGTCCTATGGGATATGAGAATACAATTTCTATCGGACGGGTGACTTCGACCACAAACACAACCTCACTTGTTGACGTTCAGTACAATATGCTTATCACCGATATCGGAGCTTCGAAGGAGGGCAGCGGGGTATTGGCAAATACCGACGGCGAGGTCGTCGGATTTCTGATGCAGAAATATATGAACGGAAACGTGGTAAATGCCATTCCCATTTCCCAGATAAAGAAGCTTATCAACAAGCTCTGCAATAATCAGCCGCTTGCATATCTGGGAATAACCGGGGAGAATGTCTCGATAAATCTGTCTTCAAACACCGGGATTCCGGTGGGTGTCTATGTGAAATCCGTTATTGAAGAATCACCGGCTTTTAACGCCGGAATTCAGAGCGGTGACGTGATCGTCGTTCTCGGCTCCGTCACGATTACAAATATGGAAATGTACAAGACTGCTCTTGACAATGTCGAGGCCGGTCAGAATGTCACATTAGTGGTGAGAAGAATGGGTACGGACGGATATGAGGAAGTGGCTTTTGATATTCCTACAGGTGCTGTTTGATACCGTTAATCTTATAAAATCGAATTGATCGGGAAGGGATAAAAGTGAAATATTTAAAAGAACTCCGTGAGGGAAGTAAGATTCAGGATGTATACCTGTGTAAAAGCCATACATCTGCCGTGACAAAGAACGGGAAAAATTATGACAATGTTATTCTTCAGGACTGCACCGGCGTGCTGGACTGCAAGATATGGGATCCGAATTCGATGGGAATAGAGGAATTCGGCCCGATGGATTATGTGTTTGTTACCGGAACGGTGCTTGAATTCAACGGCTCGCTGCAGGGATCATTGAAGCAGGTGAGAAAGGCACAGCCCGGGGAATATATTCCGGCGGATTATGTTCCCGTCACTTCAAAAAACCGCAAGGCAATGTATCTGGAGTTAAAAGAGTACAGGGATTCCATAAAGAACGAATATCTGTCCGCTCTTTTGCAGGACTTTTTCCAGGATAAAGAGTTTGCACAGGAATTCTTTGATAATTCAGCCGCGAAGACTATCCATCACAGCTTTATGGGAGGACTTTTGGAGCACACTCTGTCGGTGACAAAGATCTGCGATTTCATGTCAAGGAACTATCCGGCATTAAACAGGGATCTTCTGCTCACGGCGGCGATCCTTCACGATGTGGGAAAAATAAGGGAGCTGTCGGATTTTCCGCTCAATGAGTACACCGATGAGGGACAGCTTCTCGGGCACATTATGATCGGAGCGGAGATGATCCACGATCATGCGAAAAATATTCCGAACTTCCCGCAGGAAATAGAGAACGAGCTCAAGCACTGCATTCTTGCGCATCACGGAGAGCTGGAGTACGGGTCTCCGAAGAAGCCGGCACTCATGGAGGCAATGGCACTGAACCTTGCAGACAACATGGATGCGAAGCTGGAGACATGGACAGAGTTGATGGCAGAGGCTGGAGATAACGCAGATTGGCTGGGATTTATAAGGCCGCTGGACACAAATATAAGAAAGACGAGAACACCTGTTTAAAAAATGTAAAAAAGGTGCCAGGTACAAACACTAAAAGTGCCAGGCACAAGCGGTAAAAGTGCCAGGCACAAACACTAAAGGTGCCAGGCACAAGCACTAAAGGTGCCAGGTACAAATTTTACAATGATCGAGAAAAACACAGTTATTGAATTAAAAATTGAAGACATGACGAAAGATGGAGAGGGTATAGGCCATTTTAACGGCTATACCCTCTTTGTAAAAGATGCGGTGATAGGTGATGTCATCACGGCAAAGGTGATGAAAGCGAAAAAGAGTTACGGCTACGCCAGGCTCATGGATGTCCTGACTCCCTCATCGGACCGTGTGGAACCTCCGTGCCCCGAGGCCAGGAAATGCGGCGGATGTCAGCTCATGGCCATGTCATATGAAGCACAGCTGAAATTCAAAAACCGCCTCGTGGAAAATACTCTGAAGCGCATCGGAGGATTTCAGGATATTAAAATTGAAAAGATCATCGGGATGGATGATCCTGTCCGCTATCGCAATAAGGCTCAGTATCCTGTCGGAATAGCAGGCGGAGAGATTGCAGCCGGTTTTTACGCCAGACATTCCCACAACATTATGGTTCATGATGACTGTTTGCTCAGTCCGAAGATAAACAATGAGATAACCGCTGCAGTGATAGAATGGATGGAAAAATATAACATCAGGCCCTACGATGAGACGACCGGAGAGGGTCTTGTCAGACACATTCTGGTTCGCGAGGCGTTTGCCACCGGCGAGATTCTGGTCTGCATTGTCGTAAATGGAACTGATGCCCCGCATACGGAACATCTGGCCGACACTCTGATGAGTATTAAAAATGTGGTCGGTGTGTGCCTTAATGTAAATAAAGTCCGGGGAAATGTTATTCTTGGTAATAAAAACATCAGAATCGCCGGAAATGATTATATAGAAGACAAAATCGGAGACGTAAAGTATCGTATTTCCCCGCTTTCGTTCTATCAGGTAAATCCGGCTCAGACCCGGAAGCTGTATGATACCGTGAAAGAATTTGCGGCACTTACCGGAAATGAGATCGTCTGGGATCTATACTGCGGAATCGGCACGATCTCACTTTACACGGCAAAAAAGGCCCGCGGAATAATCGGTATTGAAGTAATACCTCAGGCCGTAGATGATGCTAAGGTGAATGCCGGTCTTAATGGTATAAAAAATGCGAAATACTATGCGGGAACTGCCGAAGAGGTGATGCCGGAGATATTAAAACAGTTGGATGAGCAGGGCTTTGGGGACAATAATGTGGCAATTGTCGATCCGCCGAGGAAGGGCTGCGACCGGAAGCTCATCAATGCGCTTCTGGAATTGAGCCCCGATAGAATAGTGTATGTGAGCTGTGATCCGGCAACACTGGCAAGGGATATGAGGATCCTTTCGGATGGCGGATATGAGGTAGTGAAGGTTCAGCCGGTGGACATGTTCCCGCATACGGTGCATGTTGAGACGGTATGTCTTCTGTCACGAAACAAGTAAAAAAGTACAGAAATAGGCTTAAAATAAGGGATTCCGAGAGATTTGCTGACATTAGCAGTCTCCCGGAATCCTTTTCTTCGGTAGTTCTTTTGGTCCGGCCCTTTCTAAAAAAAACTTCCTGATCGATTGATTTGTAATTTTTAAGCCATTTATCAACCGTCATGTAATGAACTCCGGTTTTAGATGCAACGGAACTAATTGATTCTTTATTCTGAATGATTTTCTCCATCCATTGTATTTTTTCTTCTGGAGAAATTTTACCCATAGAAAATGCCCCTTTCAGATAAACAGTTTTATTTTTTTAACTGTCTACCTAAAAGGGAGCATATCAAGTGTGAGACCGTGGCCACTTTTTTGCATTTTACTTCGATATAATATGCTGATCATCACCTGTCGGAAATAATCATGTCAATTCCTTGCTGCAAGGT
>JBMNQZ010000060.1:0-9394 GCA_050944395.1 Lachnospiraceae bacterium | reverse complement strand
AGGACAAATACATATGTTTTGTCCAAAGACAACGAAAATACGCTTTTTTCACCTATATCAACAGCTGAAAAAGCAATTCTGTCTCCGGAGAGCTCGGAAAAAATTTTATCGGCTGTTTCCCGTGAACCGATCATCTCAAATTCAACAGTTTCCCCGTCAGACTCATTATCTTTATTAAATTTAAGAGACAGCTGCTTAAAGCCCAGTTTCTTAAAAAGCTGATAAGCCTCCTGTGTAAGATAATCATGCGCCTTTAGGTCCTCAAGTGCGAGATCAAGCTCAACATTGGTGTCAATTGCCGCAAGCTGCTTTGACATTACCGCAAGATCATAATGCTCCAGCATCGCCTTTCCGGCTCTGGGAGGTTTTATCTCAGAAGCATGTTCAAATGCATTTTCAATACATCCGTAAATTTTTATTATTTTAACGGCTGTCTTCTCTCCGACGCCCGGAAGGCCGGGAATATTGTCGGAACTGTCTCCCATAAGAGCCTTGACGTCAATGAATTCCTGCGGAGTAACTTCATACTTATCAATTACAGCTTTCTCGTCGTATTCCTCAACAACATTATTTCCGCCTATAGTTTTAGGAATACGGATCGTGATATTTTTTGAAGCCAGCTGAAGCAGGTCCCTGTCTCCGGAAATGACAGTCACGTTCATACCCTGTCTTTCTCCCTGCTTTGAAACCGTACCCAGAATATCATCAGCTTCATATCCGCCTTTGGAAATACATTTTATCCCCATTGCCCTCAATACTTCCTTGATGATCGGAACCTGCTGTCTGAATTCCGGAGCAGGTTTTTTTCTGGTTCCTTTGTATTCAGGGTACATTTTGTGTCTGAAAGTTGGTTCGGGAAGATCAAAAGCAACTCCGAGATACTCCGGCTGTTCCTCTTCAATTACTTTAAAAAGAATATTTAAAAATCCATAAACGGCATTTGTATGGATACCCTCCGAATTTGTCAGGTCAGGTACCCCGTAAAATGCACGGTTCAAAATACTGTGTCCGTCAATTAAATATAACCTGTCAGGCATTGAATCTCCTTCCGACTGTTTCTAAACGGTGTTTATAATAAAAATGATAAAATTTCCGAAATCGAATCAGCAGAAAATCCCGGATAGAAAATGAGAATTGCCGATACCAAAAGCAGCAGCTCCGCAATCAGTATCCCAATGTTAAAATACATTCTTTTTCTCCTGGATTTAGATATTCTCGACTGTCTGCGGTTAAGCTCGGCCTGAACGATCCGTCCGATTTCTTCATATTCAAAATCGGAATTTCTGTTGATCATGTGCTCAATAGTATAAAAAAGCTTCAACTCATCCATGCATTCACGGCAATTCCTGATATGAAAAATAAACTCACTCTGCTCCTCTTCCGTGAGGTTATCCTTGATAAATGGATTGATCCTTATCTGTACATCTCTGCAATTCATTTTTTCGCTCTTATATGAAAACTTATCTTAAATTGTCACAAGCAGATACTTCCGCAGTATCATTTAATCTTCCAACTATTTTACCTGTTTGTCAATGGGAATAAAAAAGAATCCTGAATATGTAAAAAACTGCCGTATTATCTCAACAAAGACAATACGGCAGCCTTATTATTCAACCGATTTTAATGCTGTATTAAAATCATCCGAGAACAGCTTTTTTGATCTGAACTTTAAGTTCCTGAACCTTATATGCGTTTTCGCTCATCGGCATAGCATCTTCCTCAATCAGCTCTGCTGCCTTCTCTGCAGTTTCTGCATTCTTTTCTTTGCCCTTAAGGTATTCTTCAACCTTTGTGAGGGCATACGGAACAGGTGCAACACCGCCTGCGGTTAATTTAGCGTCAACAATAACTCCGTTTTCTTCCTTAATAGCGTATGCAAGGGAAGTAATAGCAAAGTCAATTGCCTCGCGAACTCTGAACTTATAGTATCCGCATCTATAATCCTTCATCTCCGGAATATCGATCTCAGTTACGATCTCGCCAAGTTCAAGAAGATCAATTGAATGCATGCCGCTGAAGAACACCTTAGCGGGAATTTCCCTCATATTGGTTTTAATAACCGCATCCGCAGTAACGAGAACAGGAGAAATGTCAGAAGCATTTACAGAATAGCATCCGCAGTTCATGCATCTTCCCGCCTCTTTTGCAGCCTGCTCGGCTGTGAGGCTTGCAGAATCCTCAACATCAAGCTTTCTAAGCTCAATAGGTGTATCCTTCTCAACTTCGGCTTTGCGGCTCTGCGCAAGCTCTGCATCATGCTTAAGGAAGCCCTGTACATATTCTCTCTTCGGAACCTTGCATCCCATATAGCGTGAAATGCTTCTTGCAGCTACAGCACCGTCGCGAATAGCCTTTATTGCAATGCTGGGGCCGCTTGCAGCATCACCGCCTGCGAAAATACCGGGTTCACGTGTATCCTTGTGCTCTCCGATCTCAATAAGACCTCTTGCTGACTTGAGCTGGGTCTTGTACTGGTCACCCAGGAAATCAAGGTCAACTGCCTGACCTGTTGCAAGAAGTATACAGTCAGATGAATACTCAACAAGATCCTCATTATCATACTGCGGATTGAAACGGCCGTTTTCATCACGAACGGAAACACATTTGTTTGTAATAAGTCCCTTGACTTCCTTTCCGTCATAAACAACCTTGGAAAGACCGCGTCCGTTAATGATAATAACGCCTTCTTCCTCTGCTCTGGCAATTTCTTCAACTGAAGCCGGCATTTCTTCTCTCTGCTCAAGACAAACGAGTGTTACTTTTTCCGCACCAAGTCTCTTAGCGGTAAGTGCAACATCCATAGCAACGTTTCCGCCGCCGCATACAAGAACTTCCTTTCCAATCTGACGCTTCATGAAGCCCTTTACTTCAACAAGGAAATTAAGACCAAACTGTGCAAGTCCTTCGCCGTCAAGACCGAGGATAGGCTGCTTCCAGGCACCTGTATCAAGGAATACTGTATCGGTATCAGCCTTGATCTCGTCAAGTGAGATATCCTTTCCTACCTCTGTGTTGAAAATGAACTCAACGCCCATATTTTCAATCGCCTTGACAACATCTCTTACATAATGCTTTGGAAGCCTGTATTCGGGAATACCGTACATAAGTACTCCGCCTGCCTCCGGCATCTTATCATAAATCACTACGCGATGTCCTTCCTTGCGGAGATAATATGCGGCAGTGAGACCTGCAGGACCCGCACCTACTATCGAAACCTTCTTTCCGGTCTCTTTTTCCGGAGCCGGATAGAATTTATCGGTATTCTCAAGAATGTAATCGCCGAGAGTTCTCTCTACTGCGTGAATGTTTACAGACTCACCATTTGCACACTGATTACACTTTGTCTGACAAGTATGCGGACAAACACGTGAAGTGAGCATCGGAAGCGGATTATACTGAAGGAATATCCTTGCTGCTCCGTCCATATCTCCTTTTCTTATAAGAGACATATATCCCGGAATATCCGTTCCTGCCGGACATTCAGCTGCACAGGGAGTAAGTCCTGCTTTCATTCCACCGAAGATAGAGTGATTCTGGTTGCGTCCCTGAACGGCATAGCACATATCTCCGCCTTTTCTGGCACAGAGAATTTTTCCTCCGATGCTGTCCGGATAACGATAATACCAGCATCTTACGTCCTGGCAGATGTTTCCGCCGATCGTAGCGGCATTACGGATGAGCGGAGTTGCTACGGAATATGCTGCTTCAGCAAGGGCTTTCATTGCGCCTTCAGTGCCCGCCTTGGCAGTTTCGGAAAGGGTAGTCATAGCTCCGATCTTTACCATTCCGTCTTCATTTTCAATATATGCCGCGCCGGGGATATCCTTAAGATTAACGATCCTGTCCGGGTTTTCCGGTAAAATACCACGTCTCAGTGTGCCAACCAAATCAGTTCCACCTGCGATAACCATTGAATTCGCAGTAAGATGAGAGGATGCTTCTTCAAAACTTTTTACATTAAAGTGTTCAAATCTTTTCATATTATCATACCTACGCTTTCTTTAATGCCTTAAGAATTCTATCAGGTGTTGCCGGATACTCGTAAAGCTCTGTTCCTGATAATGCGTTTTCAATTGCCATCATTACCGCCGGAGGTGCCGCAGCTCCGACAATCTCACCGATACCGATAGCACCGAACGGATTTCCCGTATCCAAGTTTGATTCAAGGATCGCATAATCCATATTAGGAAGCTCATTGAAAGGTCTCCACTTATAATCGATAAGATTGCTGGTCATAAATCTTCCGATATTTGTATCAAGTACATGCTCCTCAAGCTGTGCCGTATCAAGTGCCGCAGCTCCCAGACATCCGTCAAACTGCATCTTAAGCTCAACAGGGCTCATGATCTGTCCGACATCGGATCCGCAAAGTACATCTGTAACCTTAGCAGCTCCTGTATCAAGATCTACACAAACCTCAACAAAGTTCATTACACAGTTATTGTGAGCAAAATCTCCTCTCAATACGCCCTGTCCGGAAACCGAACAATACAAACCGGTAATCGCGATAACAGGAAGACAAACAGACGGATCGTCTTTTTTGAATACCATAAAGTCTTTTGTATCGAGTTCTTCTGCTGTGCATCCCATCTTTTCGGCAGCTTCCTCAAGGAGGTTTTTCTTTGCATCCTTAGCCGCAAGTCCTACTGCACCGCAGTTTGTGATAGTTCCTCTGGAGCCTGCCAGGCCGAAATCCTGAGGATTAACTCCTGTGGTATTCGGAATTACCGTTACCTTATCCATTTCAACATTTAAGATCTCGGCAGCTGTTTTTGCACATGCAAGTCTCTGACCCATTCCTGATTCGGGGGTGGCAACATGAACGGATATCTGGTCGTTATCAATACGAACATATGCACAGCACTCATCCGACTGAGGATCTCCTGAGCTGTGAACCGAGAATCCAAGTCCGTATGCCTTGTTGCCTTCAACCTTTTCAGGTGTTGTCCATCCCTTCCAGCGTTTATACCAGCCAAACTTCTCAGCAGCTGCATCAAATACGTGCTTATATCCTATTTTCTCGTTTTTATACTTATGTCCGTCTCTCCAGTAGTACTCGGAGCCTGCATCACAGAACTGCTCTTTATAAAATGCAACAGGTTCTATATCAAGGGCCTTAAGTCCGTGATTTAGCGAATGAAGAAGACATGCCTTTAATTCCTGACCGCCGAATCCTCTGGCAATACCTACCGGTGCAATGTTTGAGCATACAACCTTTGCTTCAATGTCCCAGTTCTGAGTCTTGTTAAGATCAAGATGAGTCTCTCCGAGACCCTCAGCAACCTGGCCCTGTGTCAGCTCGGCGCCTACACCTGTGCTTACAAGCCAGTCACCGCCTACGTATGTTACGGTTCCGTCTTTCTTCAAGCCTATCTGTCCGATAAATTTATTTGAAAGACGTCTTTCATAGCATAAGAGGTGCTCTTCCTTTGTCATGCTGTATTTTACGGGAACTCCCGCAACCTTGGCAGCTGCCGCAACAAGCATGGATGTATATGTAAGACTGTCCTTGTTTCCGTAGCTTCCACCGCAATTGGGAGCGATTACCGTAACTCCGATATCTTTATCCATTCCGAAAGGCTTGCCGACCATATTCGGTCCCTGTGTAGAAGCCCAGAATGTAATATGCTTTTCGTCATCCCAGCGTGCAGCTATGAAAGGAGTCTCGGGTGCTCCCGGGAAAGTAGGCTTGTCGTAAGATACTTTTTCATCGACAATATAATCCGCATCCGCAAGACCTTTTTCCTTGCTTCCTTCGCGAATGAAATAGAACGGCGCATCTTCTCCCTCAAACCAGCTTCCCGGAGGCAGCTGATTATTGTGATACACATTGCCCTTGGATTCAATATTATCTTCTGCTCTGTACACTTCAGGCGCACCGTCTTTGATCGCATCTTCCACGTCGAAAACCGGCTCCAGCTCTTCATATTCAACCTTTATGAGCTTTACAGCCTCCTCGGCAATATTTGCTGATCTTGCCACAACTGTTGCAACAGGATCACCGACATGACGAAGATGATGATCAAGTACCGGACGGCTTGCCGGCATGCCGCACTTCCAACCCGGAGCATTTTTATAAGTCATAACAGATACGACACCTGTCATTTCCTCTGCCAGAGAAGTATCGATACTCAACACTTCCGCGTGGGGATACGGGCTTCTAAGAACCTTCATGTAGTGTGCGCCTTCAATTTGTAAATCATCACAATATAAAGCCTTACCTGTAACAATACCTTTTCCGTCCTGACGTCTTACGTCTTTACCTATAAATCTGTATTCGCTCATGAATTAGCACCTCCCGATATACACCACTTCACCGCTTCTAAAACCTGATAGTGGCTGATGCAACGGCAATAGTTTCCGGATAATCCCTCTTTGATCTCCTCCTCTGAAGGATTGGGATTTTCTATGAGAAGACCTTTTGTCGCCATAATAATGCCCGGCGTACAATATCCGCACTGGAACGCATTCTTTTCAAAGAAAGCTTCCTGGATCGGATCCAGTTCACCTGTAACAGGATCCTGAAGACCTTCTATAGTAACGATTTCCTTGCCTTCGCACTCGCAAGTCAGAGTAATGCAGGAAGCAACAGCTTTATTATCAATAAGAACTGTGCAGCATCCGCATGCTCCCTCACCGCATGACAATTTTGTTCCTGTCAGGTGAAGCCGCTCGCGCAAAGTTTCCACTAAAGTTTCTGTCTCCGGAATCTGTCCAATGGCATCTCCTATTGAGAATACATAATCTTGTCCGTTAATTTTTAAAGACAAATTGCTCATATTTAGCTCTCCTCTCTGTGTGTAATGATTTACAGCATAAAGTTACCATTCATCCAAAAAAAGCCAAATATATGCAGGTACAATAAAGAATATTTTTTTGTCAAAATTTTGTCAAAATTTTAATTATTTTTGTCCACGTGTAGACATTTTTTTAACAATATATATGTTATAATCTTATATCCGGTGTAATGAATTCATTTATGGCAAATATTTTATAATCATGAGACAAATCAATTTTATAATCCAAAACGATCTATTAAAGTATGAGAACATATTTAAACAATACGGTTCAAACTCACTCACGATAAAAAAGGGAAGTCTTCTTTCCGAGCAGTGCCGCACAAACACTCTTTTTTATCTGGAAGAAGGCATTGCAAAAGTTTTTAATATGTACTCCGACGGTAAGGAACGTGTTATAGACTTTATGAAGAAAGGCACTTTAGTCGCAATGGACTGTGTTATTCCGGGATCCCGTGCGGTGGTATCGATCTCTGCCGTAATTGAGTTAAAGGTGATTCCGATACCTGATTATTCTCTGAAACAGATGATTGCGGATTACCCCGAATTCGGATACGATCTCGTCTTGTTCTACAGTAAAATTTTAAGACAGGTATGCTATATTTCATCACTTACATATATCGCGGACAGGAACGGAAGACTGGCTAATTTTCTGCTTTTATTTGTTGACTCAGCAGAAACAGACGAAGACATAAAAATAAGTATGACCCAGGATGAAATAGCAAGTGCGGTCTGTATGTCTCGCGCACATGTTGCCCAAAAGCTGGCCGAGTTGAGATCAAAAGGAATAATTGAGACAAAAAACCGGTATATACTCCTGAAAAACCCGAAGGCTATCGCTGACATGATAAACAGCCCGGATAAAATTTAAAACGGCTGTCCTGAACCATCAGTTCGGAACAGCCGCATAAAATCGCTAATTTTTTAAAATGCCGGTGGTGGGACTCGAACCCACACGCCATCACTGACAACAGATTTTGAGTCTGCATCGTCTGCCAATTCCGACACACCGGCTAACCGGATAATATAATAACAAAAAAACCAAACAGGGTCAAGAAATATAGTTCTTATTATCCGGATATGAACAAATTATTGAACAAATCACTTAAAAAGCTCCTCGTAAATAGGAAGTTCGTCAAATGTAGCAAAATAATCCTTTGGAGTCTCAGCTCTTCTGATTCTTGTAAATGTCCCGTCTTCATGAAGCAATATCTCAGCCGAGCGAAGCTTTCCGTTATAGTTATATCCCATAGCGAATCCGTGGGCACCGGTATCATGAATGTAAAGGATATCACCCATATCTATCTTCGGCAGATTTCGATCTATTGCGAATTTATCATTATTCTCACATAGCGATCCGGTGACATCGTATACATGATCGCAGGGATCATTCTCCTTTCCCATTACGGTAATATGATGATATGCACCGTACATTGCCGGTCTCATAAGGTTTACCGCACATGCATCCACTCCGATATACTCTTTCATGGTATGCTTTTCATGGATAGCTGTCGTGATGAGCGCACCGTAAGGTCCGGTCATAAAACGTCCCATTTCGGTATAAATGGCGATGTCGTCCATTCCCTCGGGAACAAGCACCTCCTCATATACTTTTCTTACGCCCTCTCCTATCTTTCTGATATCACTGTTTTTCTTACCCGGCTTGTAAGGTATTCCGACACCGCCGGAAAGATTTATAAAAGTAATGTGAACGCCAACAGCATTTTTCACTCTTACGGCAAGCTCAAAAAGCTCCTTTGCAAGCCTGGGGTAATAATTATTTGTGACCGCATTGCTTACAAGGAAAGAGTGAATTCCAAACTCTTCAACACCCTTTTCCTTAAGGATCCTGAATGCCTCAATGATCTGCTCCTCAGTCATTCCGTATTTCGCATCACCGGGATTATCCATGATGCTGTTGCTGATTTTAAAAATCCCTCCCGGATTATAACGGCAGCAGATCTTTTTTGGGAAATATCCCACCTCTTTCTCATAAAAATCGATCATTGTAAAGTCATCAAAATTAATGATAGCGCCCATATCGGTGGCGTATTTAAACTCACCTTCCGGTGTGTCATTTGATGAAAAAATGGTAAGATCACCGGTCTGTCCCAAAGCTTTTGCAATTTTAAGCTCAGTGAGTGAGGAACAGTCACAGCCGCAGCCCACAGAATTCATCAGCTTGATAATGTACGGATTCGGACACGCCTTCACCGCAAAATATTCTCTGAATCCCTTATTCCAGGAAAATGCTTCGCATACTGCCTTTGCATTTTCAAGTATTCCTTTTTCATCATAGATGTGGAAAGGCGTAGGATTCTCCCTAATGATCTCCTCAAGCTTTTCTTTTGTCACAAAGGTTTCTTTTTCACACATAATAAACTCCCATTTCCCTCAGCTGTGCTCATGGGTAAAAATATGATCCATGCAGTATTCCTTACCCCCGGCACATTTTGAACAGAACCTGAACTCCAGCTCCGGATCTGTTATCTCTGTTCTTCCGCAGACACAGCATCTGTGTCTTGCAATTCCTTTGACATCCTTTACGGTCTTATCAAAAGACCGGTTATTTGAAAATCCGGCTTTGCTATGCTTCC
>JBMNQZ010000059.1:0-9441 GCA_050944395.1 Lachnospiraceae bacterium | reverse complement strand
CGGAAATTCACGTAGAAATCTGTTCTAAGTGCCATCCGTTCTATACAGGCCAGCAGAAAGCTGCTCAGGCTCGTGGACGTATTGAAGCATTCAACAAGAAATACGGAAAGAAAGCTAACTAGTTTAATAATTATAATACATATGGAGACGGAGCGGGATCGCTGCGTCTCTATTTGTGTACTCTTAAAGATATGAGGTGACAAATGCAGAAACCATCCGGGATAGGCGGACAGGCGGTAATGGAAGGTATAATGATGCGCAGCGGGGACAGATATGCAGTTGCGGTCAGAAAGCCCGACGGTGATATAGTGGTCAAAACCGAAGATTACAAGCCTGTTATTAAGATAAAAAATGTTGAAAAAATCCCGCTTCTTCGAGGCGTGTGCTCTTTTATCGACTCAATGGTCATGGGTATTTCCACATTGATGTATTCCGCTCAGTTCTTTGACGAGGAGGAAACGGAAGTAAAATCAAAGGGCGCTTCTACTGAATCAAAAGAAGTGAGAGCGGATGAAAGGCAGGGAAAGGTCATTGAAGACAACTCACCTTCCAGAATTAAGGAGGATAAGAGCTATAAAGCAATGATGACTGGCACCATCGTTGTCTCTGTTCTTATTTCTGTCGGATTGTTTATCATTCTTCCTTATGTGATCGCAAGCCTGTTAAAAGGCATTGGCGCGGGAGATTCGGTAATTGCCCTTGCGGAGGCTTTGATAAGGATAATAATCTTCCTTCTATATATGTTCCTTATTTCCAGAATGAAGGACATACAGAGAGTTTTTATGTATCACGGCTCGGAGCATAAATGCATAAACTGTTTGGAGCACGGTATGGAGCTTAGCGTTGAGAATGTAATGAAAAGCTCAAGGCAGCATAAAAGATGCGGAACCAGCTTCCTTCTTTTTGTAGTGATCATCTCCGTTGTGTTCTTCCTTATTGTCAGTGCTTTCGGAATAAAGTCGTATATTATTAAGCTTTTGCTTCGTATCATTTTTATTCCGGTTATTGCGGGCATCGCGTATGAAATATTAAGAGCGGCCGGAAAGACCGACAGCAGGATAGTGAATCTTATGTCGGCTCCGGGAATGGCGCTTCAGAAGCTTGTGACGATAGAACCGACGCCGGATCAGGTTGAGGTGGCTATCGCTGCAGTTGAGGCTGTGTTTGACTGGAAGGAATTTCTTGAACGGAATTTCGGAGAAAAAGACAATGATAAATGATTCCGGAATTGAACGCGTTACACTTCGCAATCTTTTCTTTTACGGAAGAGAAAAACTGAAAACAGCGGGTATTGCCGAATATGAAAATGATGCATATGAGCTTTTGTTCTATGCCTTTGGCACAGACAGAAGCACATATGCATTTCGCATGAACGAGGATTTGAAATGCGATTCCGCCGCTGCGGACTATTATTCATATATTGAAAGACGGTGCGGAAGGGAGCCTCTTCAGTATATCACCGGAAAAGCATATTTTTTTGGATACGAATTTTATGTAAACAATGCCGTGCTGATCCCAAGGTACGATTCTGAGGTTCTCGTGGACAGAGCCGTCAATTTTCTCAAATCCTCATTTCCCAAAGACCGGGATATTTCGGTCCTTGACATGTGTTCGGGCAGCGGCTGTCTTTTGATCTCTGTACTCAAGGAGACATATCCTTATTTTCCGAAAATAAAGGGAAAGGGCTGTGATATTTCCCCGGATGCAATCAGGGTGGCGGAAATCAATGCGCAGAAGCTGGATGTCCGGGCTGAGTTTGTTCAGAGTGATCTTTTCGAAAATGCGGGTGGAAAATATGATCTCATTATCTCGAACCCTCCGTACATAAGGCCGGAAGTGATAGAGGAGCTTGAACCGGAGGTCAGGGATTTTGAGCCGGGAATTGCCCTCGACGGAGGAGCGGACGGGCTTGATTTTTACAGAAAAATATCGGGGGAAGCCGTTTATCATCTCAGGGAGAAGGGAACGCTGATTTTTGAGATCGGGCATGACGAGGGCTCTGCTGTAAACGAAATAATGAAAGATAACGGTTTTATTAATATTAGAACTTTTAAAGATCTGTGCGGTAATGACAGAGTTGTTATGGGAGAAAGGTCAGATGGTTTTAGATAAATTAGAGGATATTTTGATAAGATACCAGGAGATAATGGGAGAAATGTCAGATCCTTCCGCTATGCAGGATTCCGATAAGATGCAGAAGCTTATGAAGGAACAGGCAAATATCGCTCCCGTTGCGGAGGCTTATTCAAAATACAAGCAGATAGAAAATGACATTAACGATAATGAGGAAATGCTTGAGAGTGAGGATGATCAGGAGATGCGTTCTCTTATCAAGGAAGATATCTTCGCGGGAAAACAGGAACTGGAAAAGCTGGAGCAGGATATCAAGATTCTTCTTATTCCCAAGGATCCTAATGATACCAGAAATGCCATAGTTGAGATAAGAGCGGGAGCAGGAGGCGATGAAGCTGCCCTTTTTGCCGCTGAAATTTACAGAATGTATGTTAAATATGCCGATGCTCACAGATGGAAGACGGAAATTATTTCGCTAAGTGAGAACGGAATAGGCGGATTTAAGGAATGTACATTCCAGATTTCGGGAAAAGATGTTTGGTCGAGGATGAAGTATGAGAGCGGAACTCACCGTGTTCAGAGAATACCGGAAACTGAATCGGGAGGAAGGATCCATACTTCGACTGTCACTGTAGCTATAATGCCTGAAGCTGAAGATGTGGATATTGAGATAAATGAGCAGGATATTCGGTTTGATGTTTTCAGAGCCTCCGGAAACGGCGGTCAGTGCGTAAACACTACCGATTCCGCCGTTAGACTTACACATTATCCTACCGGAATAGTGATTTCCTGCCAGGATGAAAAATCGCAGATAAAAAACAAGGCAAAAGCGCTGAAGGTGCTGCGCTCAAAGCTCTATGACCTTGAACTTCAGAAACAGCAGCAGGAGAGGGCGGATCTGAGAAAAAACCAGGTCGGTACAGGGGACAGATCGGAAAAGATCAGAACATACAATTTCCCCCAGGGAAGAGTTACGGATCACAGAATAAAGCTCACTTTGCATAAGCTTTACTCTGTCCTTGCCGGAGATCTGGATGAGATCATTGATGCGCTTTCTGCTGAAGAGCAGCAGAAAAAACTGAGTAATCTGGAATAAGAAATAAAAACCGCTTAATAATAGCAGGATACGGTGGTATAATGAGCCCATATAAAAGCATAATTATGCGGAAAGAGGATTTATATGAAAACTGCATTGGTTATATTGGCGGCCGGAATTGGATCCAGATTCGGAGGCGGCGTCAAGCAGCTTGAACCTGTAGGCCCAAACGGTGAGATCATTATGGATTATTCCGTAAATGACGCTATAGAAGCCGGGTTTAATAAAATAGTTTTTATTATCAGGAAAGATATTGAAAAGGATTTTAAAGAAATAATAGGAGACAGAATTGCGCGCAAGATAGAGGTTGCCTACGCTTATCAGTCTCTCGATAAACTCCCGGAGGGCTTTCGGGTTCCGGAGGGAAGAACGAAGCCCTGGGGAACAAGCCAGGCACTTCTGTGTGCCCGGGATGTGATAAATGAGCCGTTTGCTGTGATAAATGCCGATGACTATTACGGCAAGGGCGGATTTAAGACAATAAATGAATGGCTTAGATCCAACAGACCGAAAACCGGGGATGGCAGGCACAATATTTCACTTGTGGGCTTTATACTGAAAAATACTCTCTCGGACAACGGAGGCGTCACAAGAGGAATCTGTGTTACCGACGAAAACGGAAATCTTACGGGAATAAACGAGACTAAAAATATCGTAAAAACAGAAGACGGAGCAGGGATTAAGACTCCGGACGGAATAGTCGGAATAAATGATGAGAGTCCGGTTTCCATGAATATGTGGGGTCTCTATCCGGAATTTCTCGGGGAGCTTGAACATATGTTTCCGGATTTCCTCAATAGTCTCGGTGATGAGGAAAAAACAAAGGAATTTCTGCTTCCGGTGACGATTGACAGACTGCTCAAGAATAATGCGGCGGCTATTTCTCTTCTTGCAAGTTCGGACAAATGGTTCGGCGTGACATATAAAGAGGATAAGGAAACCGTAAAGAAAGCATTTTCGGATTTAATTGAAAGGGGAATATACAGAACTCCGCTTTAACCAAAGGAGGAGTCTGTAAATAATTATTATGGGCAAATATTTTGGAACCGATGGATTCAGAGGTGAGGCAAATGTGACGCTTACCGCTGAACATGCGTTTAAGATCGGACGTTTTTTGGGTTGGTATTTCGGAAAAGATCATAAGGACGGCGAAAAGGCCGAGATCGTTATAGGAAAGGATACGAGAAGGAGCAGCTATATGCTGGAGGATGCTCTCTCGGCGGGAATCACTTCCTCGGGTGCGAATGCACTTCTTCTTCACGTCACGACCACACCGAGCGTATCGTATGTTGTGAGGACCGACGGATATGATTGCGGAATAATGGTCTCAGCGAGCCATAATCCGTATTATGATAACGGAATCAAGATAATAAAAGCCAACGGCCAGAAGATGGATGCAGAGGTCGAGGAAATGATCGAAAAGTATATTGACGAAAATGTACCTGAGATCCCGCTTGCGACCCGCGACAATATCGGAAAAACAGTGGATTATTCCGTCGGAAGGAACCGTTATATAGGATATCTTATCTCTATTCCGACACGCTCCTTCAAATCCATGAAGGTCGGACTTGATCTTTCGAACGGCAGTGCATCATCTGTCGCAAAAAGCGTGTTTGATGCGCTGGGAGCCAAGACATATGTTATAAACAATACTCCCGACGGAACCAATATCAACAGGGATTGCGGTTCAACTCATATCGAGGGGCTTCAGAAGCTCGTAGTGGATAACGGGCTTGATATAGGATTTGCATATGACGGGGATGCGGACCGCTGCCTTGCCGTTGACGATAAGGGAAATGTTGTGGACGGAGACGGTATACTTTTCGTTTGCGGAAAATACATGAAGGAGAGGGGGCAGCTGGATGGAAACACCATAGTTTCCACCGTCATGTCCAATCTCGGCTTTTACAAAGCATGCGAGGACAATGAAATAAGGTACGAACAGACAGCTGTAGGTGACAAATATGTCGCTGAAAATATGTCTAAGAATCACTTCTGCATAGGAGGCGAGCAGTCGGGACACATAATTTTCGGCAAATATGCTACGACCGGAGACGGCATCCTGACATCCCTTATGATAATGCAGACAGTGATAAGTAAAAAACAGCCGCTTTCAGCCCTTGCCGGGGAAATGAAAAAATATCCGCAGGTTCTTAAAAACGTGAGGGTGAGCAACAAAGCTGAAGCAAGGGAGAATCCAAAAGTTCAGGCGGCGGTTGAAGAGGTTGCCAAAAAGCTTGGAGAGGATGGAAGGATCCTTGTTAGGGAGAGCGGGACGGAGCCTCTTATCCGTGTAATGGTTGAAGCCGGAAGCAACGAGATCTGTACGGAAATGGTTGACAGCGTGATAAATGTGATTAGGGCAGAGGGACTTATTGTTGAAGATCGGTAGAATTTTTGCGGTTTTTTGTATATTGGCTCTGCTTATGACCTCAGGATGCGGAAACTCCGGGATAAAAGAATCGTATGAGGCTGCGGTGGCAACCCTGGAAAACGGTGATTATGAAGCTGCGGCAAAACAGTTTTCGGAGGTCATAAATTCAGGCAACTATCTGGCTGAATCATACAGGGGAGAGGCGATCTGCCTGATGTATATGCAGGATTTTGCCCGCGCATCCATCTCTTTTGAGAAGGCTCTTTTAAATCTTGATTTTGAGGATGAGGAGTTTGAAAGGGATGTGTATTCTTATCTTGCCTTTTGCAGGAGCAAGCAGGGGAAGACTGACGAAGCGCTTGAGATATATGATACGCTCATAAGTGAGAAGGAGGATCCCAATCTTCTGTTTCTTCGCGGACGGATTTACATGAGCCGTGATATGACGGAGGCTGCCGATGCGGACTTTGAAAGAATAGTAGAGATCAGCGATGATTACGAGCTGTATATCGCGATATATGAAATATACGACAGCTACAGAATGAATGCGAACGGCGCGGCATTTCTTGAAAAGGCGCTCGGACTTGCCAGCAGCAATGATGACGATCATTACGGCAAGGGAATGATCTATTATTATCTGAAGGATTATGATGAGGCGAAAAATGAGCTCATTGCGGCACTTCAGGCTGATTCGGGAAACAAGGATGCAATTCTCCTTCTGGGAAAGACTTATCTTGCGATGGATGACATAGCCGATGCGAGAGCAATGTACAAGGGTTACGCGGAGAATGACGAGACCGCGGCATGCGCTTACAACGGAATTGCTCTCTGCGACATGGCGGAAGAAATGTATGACAGCGCTCTTGAGAATATTGAGAAGGGCCTGGAGGTTGCGGATTCTGAGGAGAAGAAAAGTCTTTTGTACAACGAGATAGTTGTATATGAAAAAAAATGTGATTGGGAGACGGCAAGGTCCAAGGCAGAGCTTTATATAGCACTCTATCCTATGGAAGAGGCAGGCCAGAGGGAATATAATTTTCTTGAAAACAGGTGACACAGGCTTTTAAAATTTTACTGTGTTTTGGGAGATAGTATATGATCAACATTGTCGAAGGAGGCGTTACTGCCGCAAAGGGATTCAATGCAGCGGTACACGTTTCGGGAATAAAACGTAACGGTGAAAATGATATGGCACTCATTCAGAGCGTTGTTCCGTGTTCTGCCGCAGGTTTTTTCTCTAACAGCAGAGTAAAAAGTCCTTCAGTAAAATGGAATAAGAAGACTCTGGAGGCAGGAGCAGCGGTACAGGCTATCCTTGTCACATCTGGAAATGCGAATGCGTGCAACGGAACGGAGGGCGACAGAAATTGTAAGGCTGCCGCTAATGCGGTTGCCACAAAGCTCCTTATTTCTGAGGAATCTGTTATGGTTGCATCCAGCGGAGAGATAGGTGTCCCGCTTCCCATGGAAAAGATTCTCAACGGCATAAAGATCCTTGGGGACAGTATGGAGCATACGAACAAAGCCGGAACAGAAGTTGCAGGGGCTATTATGACCACCAACTCCGGCCCTAAGGAGATCGCTTTTGAGTTCACCCTTTCCGACGGAACTGTATGTACCATCGGCGGATGCGCTAAGGGCTCCAGTGCCGCAAGAAGCGATATGAGCACCATGCTTGTATTTTTGACAACGGATATAAATATTTCTCCGCAGCTTATTCAATCGGCGCTGGATGTTGATGTAAAGTATACATATAACATGGTTGCCAGGGAGACGGGGGTGTCTCCGAATGATTCGGTGATACTTCTCGCAAACGGTATGGCGGGAAATGAAATGATCACTTCAAACAATGAGGATTATCAGCTTTTCCGGGAAGTTCTTCACGAGATAAATATTTATTTTTCCAAAAAAATTGCGGTTGACAATGAATACAGAATGTCACTTTTCAACTGCGTTGTTTCCGGTGCGGCCGATTCACAGACAGCCCGGTTTATTGCCAGGTTTGTTGCATCCTCCCGTCAGACCAGAATGCTTTTTCAGGAGAATTCCAATGAATGGGGAGGCGTCCTCGCTGAGGTGGGAACGTGCGGTGCCGAATACAATACTGATGCCGTGGATATGTGTCTTGAAAGCCGTGAAGGCAGTGTGGAGATCGTAAATAAAGGAAAGCTTCTTCTCTATGACAGGAGAAAGGTATCGGATGTGATGGCGGCAGATGAGCTCACGCTGAAGATCAATCTTAATATGGGAAAAGCTGTCGCTCATTCCTGGGGAAGAGGTTTGTATATTATAGACGTAAAAGCATAGCCTGTGTTCACTGAATTTTTAGAAATACAGATCAAACAAGCAATTGTAAACTTATTTTTTAAACTATATAATTAAAAATGTGCACCGGCTTTTGCCGCGCCCTTTATTGGGAGGTGTACATGAAAAAACAAATAAAAACCGTTATTTTACCTGTTGTTATTGCACTTTTCTTTTCTTCGGGATGCGGACGGGAAGTCGAGGAGTATATAAGCTTCGAAAAAGAAAGTGCGGCATTATCCGAAACCGACGATATGGCGGGTGAGCCCGGCGAATACCCCGATGAAAAGGTTGAAGTGAAGGATAACGGCTCCGCCTCACTGAAGGATCTTTCGGAAAACACTCAAAAGGCAGGCACCGAATCTGAAAAAATCTTTGTTTTTGTCTGCGGTGCCGTGAATAATCCCGGTGTATACAGCTTTGATTCCGGTTCGCGAGTGTTTGAAGCTATCCGGAAGGCGGGAGGACTTTCCGAGGAGGCGGATGAAAATTATCTGAATCAGGCAAGGGTTTTGACGGATGGCGAACAGCTCAGGGTATTTACCAGGGATGAAACATCGAAACTTTCGGCTGAAGATATTTCTTCGAAGCCGGCGGAAGGCTCTTATACAGAAGCTGCCTCAGGGGACCTTGTAAATATTAACACTGCCGATAAAAAGACTCTGGAAACTTTGAACGGGATAGGAAGCGCAAGGGCGGATGCAATAATCGAGTACAGGGAAAAAAACGGTCCGTTTGATTCGATCGAGGAAATAAAAAATGTAAGCGGGATCAAGGATTCCGTGTTTAATTCATTAAAAGATAACATTACTGTGGGTTAGGAGTATACTAATGGCAAGAAGGGTACTTGTTGTAGATGACGAAAAGGGAATTGTAAAGGGTATTAAATTTTCACTCGAACAGGAAGGAATGGAGGTTGACTGCGCTTTTGACGGTGAGGAAGCGCTCGATCTGGCAAAGCAGACAGAGTATGATATTATTCTTCTTGATCTCATGCTTCCGAAGATTCCGGGTCTTGAGGTATGCCAGCAGATAAGAGAATTTTCGAATGTTCCTATCATCATGATCACGGCAAAATCGGATGATATGGATAAGATAATGGGACTTGAATACGGTGCTGACGATTATATTACCAAGCCGTTTAATATCCTCGAAGTCAAGGCCAGGATCAAGGCTATCCTGAGAAGAACTGCCGATCATTCTTCTGAAAAGGAGAAAGCAAAAGCAGTTGAAATAAACGGTCTTTCAATAAATGTTGAGAGCAGGCGTGTGTTTATCAACGGAAAAGAGATCAATCTTACAGCAAAGGAATTTGATGTCCTTGAGCTTCTTATTTTCAATCCCAACAGAGTATACAGCAGAGATGATCTTCTCAATATAGTCTGGGGTTACGAGTATCCGGGCGATGTCCGTACTGTTGATGTTCATATCAGAAGGCTTCGTGAGAAAATTGAGGAAAATCCCAGTGATCCGAAGTACGTTCATACTAAATGGGGTGTAGGCTATTATTTCCAGGGCTAAAGATAATAAAAAAAACGGAAAAAATAATAAAATAAAGATATCAGAATCGGGTTTCTTGGGAAAACTGAAGAAA
>JBMNQZ010000058.1:0-9508 GCA_050944395.1 Lachnospiraceae bacterium | reverse complement strand
TTCTGCGCTCTTTTCAAAACGGTCAGCAAATTCATCGAAGTCCATTTCCTTTTTCTGATGTGAAGTCACAGCAATTATAATCCCAACTACCACAATAATAACGGCAAATAGAATGGATATTCGTTTCTTTTTATTCATGTTCTTACTTTCCGAGAAAAATAAAGCGAAAGTCAACGAGGTACATCCGGCAGATTCATGATCTATGATAAAAATGCTGCTAATTTTTTATTTCCTGTACCGGTTTTATTTCGTTAATTATGCCATGCAAATGTGAACAAATCCACATTATGAAAAAGAGCGGTCCTGTTTTGAAAAATCCGAATCAGAAAAAAATATAAAAAAGATGTTGACCCCTACGCAGCGTAATAGTTTAAAGTGTAATCATAGCAAGGAGGAAATACCGGTGAAGACAGTGAATGAAGTAAGTAAATTAACGGGAGTGAGTATACGCACTCTGCAATATTATGACACCATCGGTCTCTTAAGACCAAGCGGACATACCGAGGCGGGATACAGGCTGTATGACGATACATGCCTGGAGAGGCTTCAGCAGATTTTACTGTTTAAAGAGCTGGAATTTCCGTTAAAGGAGATCAAAGAAATCATAGATTCTCCCGGTTTTGACAGGAGCAAAGCATTGGAGCAGCAGATTGAATTACTTACAATGAAAAAAGAGCATCTTGAGAATTTGATTGATTTCGCTCGCGGAATAAAAATGTTAGGAGTTAAAAAAATGGATTTTACAGTATTTGATACAAAGAAGATCGACGAGTATGCCAGACGCGCCAAAGAGCAGTGGGGCACATCGCCGGAGTATAAGGAATTTGAAGAGAAGGCAAAAAAGTGGACAGATAAGGATCAGGTGGATATCACAAATGATTTTATGAATATTTTTGCCGAATTCGGGCAGATGAGATCAATGGATCCTTCATCCGGGGAAGTACAGCTTCAGGTAAAGAAGCTGCAGGATTACATTAACGAACACTTTTACCGGTGTTCGACACAGATATTAAGCTGTCTGGGGAAAATGTATTCCGGCGGCGGGGAATTCACAGAAAATATTGACAATTGCGGCGGGGAAGGAACCGCAGAGTTTACTGCGGAAGCGATTGAGATTTATTGTCAAAATAATTAAAAGTTTTGCCAAAGCAATTGAAATCCGGAAATTACAGAATAAAGATGACATATCTGCGCGCATACAAGGACAGTATGGCGACTATTATTAAGAATGACATAGAGAAATTGAAGGGAAATATATGGCAAATGTAATTACAACTTTAAGAATTATTCTCTCTTTTGCATTATTATTTTTTTCGCCCCTCTCGGTACCTTTCTATGTGCTTTATATCACAGCCGGAATTACCGATATGCTCGACGGAACAATAGCAAGAAAAACAAATACGGTCAGCAGAACGGGCGCGGCTCTGGATACAATTGCTGATTTTGTATTTGTTTTGGTGTGTCTTATTAAATTGCTTCCGGTATTAGATATCGAAAAATGGATGCTTGTCTGTATCGGGATAATTGCAATGATAAAAGTGATAAATATTGTATCCGGATTTGTTGTGCAGAAAAGATTTGTCACAGTGCATTCAGTGATGAACAGGATCACGGGAATTTTGCTGTTTGCTCTGCCTTTATCATTTGGAATTATAGGGCTGCGGGTGAGTGTATCTGTGGTTTGTGCCGTGGCTGCTTTTGCGGCTGTGCAGGAAGGTCATTTCATAAGAACCGGAAAAGGTGAATAATATTATATAGGAAGAAAAAAGATTAAAAAACTCCGTTAAGATTATATAGCTCCATTTGCACTTATATTGACTTAACGTGAAAATGCTATAAAATATAATTAAGCATAAGATATTCGTGCTGCACAAAAAAGTAAAATAAATGAGATTGAAAATGAATTTCCCCCTTTAAGGGGGATTATTTTTCAAAAATCAATGCTTCGCGGTTTAGAGTTTTGCGGGAAAGGAAGAGATGTTTATGAAAGAACGAAACAGAGAAGGCTTTACCCTGATGGAACTCCTTATCGTAGTGGCAATAATAGCAGTTCTTGTGGCCATAGCCATTCCTGTGTTTTTTAATTTGCTGGAAAAATCCAGGGAATCCGCCGATGCTTCAAACATCAGATCGGTATATTCGGAAGTGATGACTGCAGCTATCACAGATGATGAGAGCTCACCATTCTGGAACGGGACGACATGGAAGAGCGGGGAACATTCTCTTAAACAAAGAAGAGACGGATGGGACACATCAGGCATCAGCGAATCTCTGGATAACCTCGGAAAACAGGAAACACAGCCGCAGGCGGGCGGGTTCTTTTGGGTGTCCTATGATCCCGCCGGAGCGACGGATTCCGGTCCTGTGACCATTCATTATACCGCCGGATCAAACGGAGGCGGCGCTCCCTCACTCAGTGTAAGCCGGCAGATCAATGAAAAGCTGGAAGCGGCCAATATCATGACTTCGTACGCAAACAGAGTTGATGGAAAATGGACCGGGCCGAAGACAGCGGTCAGTTCGGTGAATGCTTATAATAACAATGATACTTCAAATGAATTTACTAAGACTTTAAAGGCCGTTGTCGGTGATGTTTTCACATATCAGGTTGCAAACGGAACTCTGGCCGACGGAACTAAAGTCCGGTATCTCTACATTACTACGGATGGAACTTTTAACAAAGGTGAAGCCGGACCGTCTGGAATAAATACAGTCAGATATACATATTTGTATACTCCCGGGCATACATCGGAAAAGACGACGAAATTATTGAATACAGAATACGGGAAGGCCGACTGGAAAAAGAACTCGGGCTTTGCCGGTTTTACAGCCGATTGAATATTTTAGCCGTGATTAATCCCGCGGGATTGTATTATTCAGGCTGTTTCATGCTGCGGTGTGAATAATTATGATTGGATAGAAGGTGATATCATGGACAGCGCAGGAAAAGAGTTTTTGCGCACCGAACCGCTGGGAAAGCTGCTCATTAAGCTGGCATTGCCCACTGTGGCGGCACAGCTTATCAATATGCTCTATAACATAGTCGACAGGATATACATCGGACATATTCCCGATGTCGGCGCTGCCGCATTGACGGGGGTTGGCGTGTGCATGCCGCTCATTCTCATCGTATCGGCGTTTGCCGCACTCATCGGATATGGAGGAGCCCCAAGGGCTTCTATTTTTATGGGCAGAAAGGACAATGATACCGCGGAGAAAATTCTGGGCAATTGTTTTGCGGCTCAGATCCTGATTTCTGTGGTTCTTACGATCGTCCTGCTCGTATGGAACGAAGACCTTCTGATGGCCTTCGGTGCAAGCAGCAACACTATCGGATATGCCGTGAGCTACATGAATATTTATTCGATGGGAACGCTTTTTGTGGAAGTTACTTTAGGAATGAATGCCTTTATCACGGCACAGGGCTTTGCGAAATTCGGAATGCTCTCCGTTGTGATCGGTGCGATCTCCAATATCATCCTCGATCCCATCTTTATTTTCGGTATGGGAATGGGTGTAAGGGGAGCCGCACTGGCAACTCTTATTTCTCAGGGTCTTTCGTGCGTTTGGGTGGTGTCATTCCTCTGCGGAAAAAAGACATTTTTGAAGATAAGAAAGAGGAATATGCTTTTCATGCCGGGAATAATATTTCCCTGCATCGCTCTGGGAACGGCGACATTTATTATGCAGGCAAGCGAGAGCGTTATTTCAATCTGCTTTAACAGCTCGCTTCAGAAATACGGCGGAGATGTGGCTGTCGGTGCAATGACTATTTTGACCAGTGTAATGCAGTTTGCCATGCTGCCTCTGCAGGGGCTGGGACAGGGGGCACAGCCTATCATAAGCTATAATTTCGGCGCCCGGGACAATGACAGGGTAAAAAAGGCCTTTTTGCTTCTTCTTAAAGTAAGTCTTGCATATGCTGCGGTTTTGTGGGCTCTGGTAATGATATTCCCGGGAATGTTTGCAGGAATGTTTACATCGGACCCTGTTCTTCTGGAATTTACGAAGCCGGTTCTCAGAATATATCTTGCGGTTATGGTGCTTTTCGGAATTCAGATGGCCTGCCAGATGACATTTAATGCGTTGGGAAAGGCGGTGGAATCTATCGTGGTTGCCGTGGTCAGGAAATTTGTTTTGCTGATTCCGTTGATCTATATATTGCCTGGAATATTTAGTGCGAGTCCAGTCACGGCGGTTTATCTGGCCGAGCCTGCCGCGGATTTTCTGGCGGTCTCGTTTACGGCCGTTCTTTTCAGTATACAGTTCAGGAAGATTATTAAAAGGAATGAAAGGGAATAAGAATGCTTCTGAGTGTCGCGTTGATATTGATCCTGGGAATGGTTTTAAGCCGGCTTTGCGGTAAGGCAAAGCTGCCGGGGCTTATAGGAATGCTTGCCGCAGGTATTGTCTTAGGACCGTATGTCCTTAATCTTATCGCCCCGGAAGTACTGAATATATCTGCGGATCTGAGGAAAATGGCGCTTATAATCATTCTCACCAGAGCCGGCTTCGGACTTGATCTTTCGGGTCTGAAGAAAATAGGACGCCCCGCACTTTTGATGTGTTTCGTTCCGGCAACCTTTGAATTTGCGGGAATGCTGCTTTTAGGACCGTCGCTTCTGGGGATGACTCTTCTCGAATCCGCGATAATGGGAGCTGTTCTTGCGGCAGTATCGCCGGCGGTGGTAGTGCCGCGGATGGTGAAACTCATCGAGGAAGGGTACGGGACAGAGCAGGGGGTCCCTCAGCTGATACTTGCGGGGGCGTCTGTGGATGATGTGTATGTTATCGTTTTGTTTACGACCTTTACCGGGATCGCAGCGGGGAATAAAGCCAGTGTTGTGAGTTTCTTGAATATCCCTGTATCGATAGCTGCGGGGATAGCGATAGGAATGGCATCCGGTCTGATACTGGCAGGATTTTTCAAAAAATTTCATATGAGAGATACGGCGAAGGTGATCATTATCCTGAGTATATCTTTTCTTCTGGTTGCCGCCGAGGACGCTCTTCGGACTCCGATCACGTTTTCTGCCCTCATAGCGGTCATGTTTCTGGGAATTTCTCTTGGAAAATATCACACTGAAGCGGCAAAGAGAATTGCTCAAAAATATAACAAGCTTTGGGTCGCAGCCGAAGTGTTTCTTTTCGTTCTTGTAGGAGCCGCGGTCAGGATCGATTATGTTAAGGAGGCCGGTCTTAAGGCACTCATTGTGATAGCGGGAGCGCTTGTATTTCGGATGCTGGGGGTTTTTGTGTGTCTCATCGGCACATCCTACAATAGAAAAGAAAAGCTGTTCACGATGCTTGCCTATACTCCAAAGGCCACTGTTCAGGCCGCGATCGGAGGTATTCCGCTCAGCATGGGCCTTGCCTGCGGAGATCTTGTCCTGACGGTCGCCGTCCTGGCGATAGTGATAACCGCACCTTTGGGAGCCCTTGCGATAGATTCTTCATATAAACGTTTCCTGAAGAGATCCGGAGGAGAGTAAGATATCGAAAATACGGGCTCATTTTTTAAGATAGCATGCCCTGTTTTTCGGTATATGGGTGAATTTTACCGGGCATAAGAGCATGTTTATTGGATATAAAGGTTTGTATTGCCGAATATCCCTTCGACAAAACTGCCAAAAGATAGTATAATACATATATTATTGTCCGGCTCAGCCGGGAAAAACAGAATATTATGGGGGATTGACATGGAAGCGAAAAAAGGGTTCTTTGGCAGGATATGGAATAAGTGGAATTCTATTAATCTGATCATCAGGATTGTCACGGGTTTTGTTATCGGTGCAGTGCTTGCGCTTATTGTTCCGGGAGCTACCGCTGTTGCCGTTCTTGGAGATATTTTTGTTGGTGCTCTCAAGGGAATTGCACCGGTTCTGGTATTTTTGCTTGTTGCAAGCTCGCTTGCAAATGCAAATAAGGGAATAGGAAAGAGATTCACCACCGTAATCGTGCTCTACCTTGTCAGCACATTCCTTGCGGCGGCTATCGCGGTTGTTGCGAGCTATCTTTTCCCTGTTACAATAGTTCTTGAGGAAGCAGCAGAGAGCGCAGCTCCGGGCGGAATCGGGGAAGTGTTAAGAAATCTTGTAACGAATATGGTTTCGAATCCGGTTACAGCCATCGGAAATGCAAACTATCTGGGCATTCTTTTCTGGGCGGTTTTGTGCGGATTCGGTCTTAAAAAATTTGCATCTTCCAATACTCTCAATGTGGTTAAGGATTTTGCGGAAACCGTTTCTACTATTGTCCGCTGGATAATTCAGCTTGCTCCTTTCGGAATTCTCGGACTTGTGTTTGACGCGGTTTCAAACAACGGCCTTAAGATATTTACGACCTACGGAAAGCTTCTGGCCGTTCTCGTTGGCTGTATGCTTTTTGTGGCGCTTATCGTCGATCCGCTTATTTCCGGAATCGCACTTAAGCAAAATCCTTATCCGATCGTATTTAAGTGCCTGAGGGAGAGCGGAGTCACCGCATTCTTTACGAGGAGCTCTGCGGCTAATATTCCGGTAAATATGGATCTTTGCAACAGAATGGGTCTTGATCCGGATTTCTATTCCGTATCAATTCCGCTGGGCGCTACGATAAATATGGACGGTGCCGCGGTGACCATCACGGTAATGACGCTGGCACTTTGTACCACACTCGGAGTTCAGGTAAGCATTCCGACAGCCATTCTTCTGAGCATTCTTGCTTCTGTTGCGGCATGCGGAGCATCGGGCGTGGCAGGCGGTTCGCTTCTTTTGATTCCTATGGCATGCTCGCTTTTCGGAATCGATAACGATATAGCTATGCAGGCTGTATCGGTCGGATTCATTATCGGTGTTATCCAGGATTCGGTGGAAACTGCTCTCAATTCCAGCGGAGATGCGATGTTTACTATTACGGCAGATCTTCGCGACAGGATGAAAAAGGGTGAGAAGATAAATGTAAAGCTTCTGTGCAAGAACAGCAAGGCAAAGAAATAAGACATCGGGAGTTTGGGATGAGTGAGTATGAAAGACTTGTCGAAAGACAGGTGTCTTCGGAAGAAATATTTGACGGAAGCGTGCTTCACGTAAAAAAAGATACAGTTAAGCTTCCGGATGGCAGCAATGCCTTCCGGGAGCTTATCAGGCATATCGGTGCGGTGTGCGTTATTCCTGTGACCGATGACGGAAATGTTATTGTCGAGAGGCAGTTCAGATATCCGATAGACAGAGTTGTTCTGGAAATTCCTGCGGGGAAACTGAATTTCAGGGATGAGGACAGGCTTGAGGCTGCCAAGAGAGAGCTGGAGGAGGAGACCGGATATACGGCCTCCGAGTGGACCGATATCGGTCTTTATTATCCTGCCCCCGCATACAGTGATGAAAAGATCACCATGTATCTGGCACGCGGGCTGAAAAAAGGAGCACAGCATCTGGATGAGGATGAGTTCCTGGAGGTGGACGAGATACCCCTTGAGAAGCTTGTACGCGATGTGATGGAAGGAAAGATCACAGACGGTAAGACACAAATCGCCGTGCTTAAGGCATTTCATATCATAAACGGAGAAAAATAAATAATAATTAAAAGTATTCCGCTTAAAAGGCGGGTGCGCAAGCAGTTCGGGTCCGATATCCTGCTTGTAAAATATTAAAACCAAAGGAGAAAAACATGAATATTTTAAAGAGAGAGCTGGAAGATTACAAACTCCTGCTCAGAAATGTGCCGAGTCTTATTGTGACTCTTTTTGTTGTCAGTGTGGTAGGGATGAACCTTCTTGCAAATAAGGAATTGATTTCCCTTAAGTATCTTGCACTTGACTGCGGGTTTGTTCTGAGCTGGGTTTCTTTTTTGTGTATGGACATTATCTGCAAGCATTTCGGGGCCAAGGCGGCGGTAAAGATATCTGTTCTTGCCCTGGGAATAAATGTCGGAATGTGCATAATCTTTTATCTGGTAACCAGAACGCCGGGAATGTGGGGAGAGTATTATTCCACAGGTATGCCCGAGGTGAATGCCGCACTCAATGCAACCGTCGGCGGGACCTGGTATGTTGTTTTCGGCAGCAGCGTCGCCATGTTTGTCTCGGCGGTGTGCAATTCTCTTGTCAACCATGCTCTCGGGAAAGTATACAAGGGAAATGATTTCAGATCATTTGCGTTAAGATCCTATATCTCGACTTTTATTGCCCAGTTTGTGGACAATCTGGTATTTGCGGTAATTGTTTCATATGTATTCTTCGGATGGAGCCCGGTCCAGGTACTGGTATGCTCGATCACCGGAGGTGTTATGGAACTTTTATGTGAGGTGGTTTTCAGCCCTGTCGGATATAGAGTTGTGAAGAAATGGAAAGGGGAAAAGGTTGGTGAGCAATACATCAACTACCTGAGCGGAAAGCAAGTATGAAGGTTTTGATCACAGGCACATCTTCCGGTATGGGCCGGGGGTTTGCGCTTAAGTTTCTTGAGTGCGGACATGAGGTTATCGGTTTTGATGTAAAAGAGTCATCCATTGACAATGAGAGATATGAGCATTACAGGATAGATGTCAGATGTCCGGAGGCTTTTCCGGATGATATCGTTCCGGAGATAATTATTAACAATGCGGGAGTCCAGAATAGCGGAGACGATATCGGAGTAAATTTAACAGGCGCAATAAATGTGACCGAAAAGTATGCTATAGGCAATGAAAAACTCAGGTCAGTTGTTATGATCGGTTCGGCAAGCGGACATACGGGCTCTGAATTTCCGGAATATGCCGCTTCAAAGGGCGGACTTATTGCCTATACCAAAAATGTTGCCCTGCGCATCGCTCCGAATGCGGTATGCAACAGCATTGATCCGGGCGGAGTTATCACAGAGCTCAATGCTCCGGTTATGAAGGATGAGAAGCTCTGGAACAGGATAATGGAGCTGACGCCCCTTAAAAGGTGGGCTGAAGTAGAGGAAATAGCAGAATGGGTTTACTTTGTCGCTGTGAAAAACAGATTTATGACGGGTCAAAACCTTCTGATCGATGGAGGAGAAGCCGGAAAGATGAATTTTATCTGGCCTGAAGAATGAGATTATGATTAAACAGCTTTCAAATCCTTTTAAACTTTTTGGAAAAAAAGAATGGATCCTGTGGGTGGGCTCCCTGGCTGTCATCCTGTGCTCCAGCCTTGTAAGCAGGGAGTTTGACATTATTACCCTGACGGCTACTCTTTTCGGAATGGCGGGACTCATCTTCGCATCTGTGGGAAGTGCCTGGTCGCAGATAGTGCTTATAGTTTTTATTCTTCTGTATGCGCTGATTTCCTGGAAATTCCGATACTGGGGAGAGATGATCACATATCTTGGAATGACTTTTCCGATGAATATGTGGGCTCTGATTGCATGGATCAGAAATCCTTCCGAGAAGGCCGGAGAAGTAAAGATACGGCCGATAGGAAAAAGGGAACTGATACCGGCGTTTTTGCTTGACATCGTTGTGACTGTGGCTTTTTTCTTTATTTTAAGATATTTTGATAACCCTAATCGTGAGGTGAGCACGT
>JBMNQZ010000057.1:0-9617 GCA_050944395.1 Lachnospiraceae bacterium | reverse complement strand
GTTTAAGAGTAATATTGGATTTTTTGATACTTAATGATTTAGGAAAAATATGGCGGATAAAAATTTGAAAAAAATCATCAGATGTTCATTTTGTGGAAGATCCGAAAAGGAAGTCAAAAGACTGATCTCGGGTCCGGACGGTGTGTTCATCTGTAACAACTGTGTGGAATTGTGCAGTGAGATAATCGAAGAAGAAAGAGTTTTGGAGGAGGAGAACGAACGTGAGGAGATGAAGGAGTCTCTCAAGACTCCCCATGAGCTCAAGGAATATCTCGATGATTACGTTATAGGCCAGGATGACGCAAAGAAAATACTGTCTGTTGCGGTATATAATCACTATAAAAGGATTCTCGTCGGGGATGATGACGGCGTTGAGCTTCAGAAAAGCAATGTTATGCTTATAGGTCCTACAGGTTCGGGAAAAACCCTGCTTGCGCAGAGTCTTGCAAGAGATCTTAATGTTCCGTTTGCGATCGCCGATGCAACGACACTTACAGAGGCGGGATATGTCGGCGAGGATGTTGAAAACATTCTCCTTCGTCTCATTCAGGCGGCAGATTTTGACATTGAAAGAGCTCAGAAGGGCATAATATATATTGATGAGATAGATAAGATAACAAGAAAGTCCGAAAATGCGTCCATCACAAGGGATGTGTCAGGGGAGGGAGTTCAACAGGCTCTTCTTAAAATTCTTGAGGGAACCGTTGCGAGTGTTCCGCCTCAGGGAGGAAGAAAGCATCCACAGCAGGAGATGATTCAGATAGATACCTCGAATATTCTCTTCATCTGCGGCGGTGCGTTTGTAGGACTTGACAAGATAGTTGGATCCAGACTTGAAAATAAATCCATAGGATTCGGGGCTGAAGTGGTTGACAAGAGGGACAAGACCGCATCTGAATATTTAAAACAGGTCATGCCGGAAGATTTTGTCAAGTTCGGACTTATCCCTGAGATCATCGGAAGGATTCCTGTTGTGGTATCACTTGATGCTCTTGACGAGGAGGCGCTGCTCAGAATCCTTACAGAACCGAAGAATTCTATTGTCAAGCAGTACCAGAAGCTTTTTGAGATGGACGGCGTTAAACTGACCTTTGAGGAAGACGCCTTGAGGGCGATAACCGCTGAGACTCTCAAGAGAAATACCGGTGCGAGGGGGCTGCGATCTATTGTGGAAAACACCGTTATGGGTCCGATGTTTGACATTCCTTCGGATAAAAACATCATAGAATGCATCATTACGAAGGAAGTTGTAACCGAACATGCGGAACCCAAAATAATTTACAAAAAATGAGGTGAAATGATTGAGCGATTCACAGAAAATTAAAATGGTATCGGTGGCACTTCGCGGAACCTGTGTGCTGCCGGGAATGATCGCCCATTTCGATCTGATAAGGCAAAGGTCTGTTAATGCCGTGGAAAAGGCGATGGCAGAGGACAGGACAGCATTTTTTGTCAGCCAGAAGGATCCGTCTGTGGAGGAACCCACAGATGATGATCTCTACAGGATCGGAACCGTCTGCAGGATCAAGCAGGTGATGAAAATGCAGAAAGGAATGCTCAGGATCCTTATTGAGGGAGTCGAGAAAGCGGAGATCACCGGCATTGTAAAAGAAGATGAATATCTTGAGATGGAAGTGAGTACATTCGACCGCGACGGCATAGAAGACGAGGATGAATATACTCTCATTGCTATGAAAAGGGATATGAAAAATCTTTTTATGGCATTCTGCCAGATCAGCGGAAATTTCAGCACCGAGGTTGCGGATAAGATTAGCGAATGCGAAGACATACGTGAGCTGATGGATGAAATTGCCATTAATCTGCCTGTTGGGTACGAAAAGAAGCAGGAGATGCTGGAGAATATCACCATCAGGGAGAAATATGAGTATTTCTATAAATTTCTTGATAATGAGATCAGGATAATCGAGGCAGGGCGTGAACTCCAGAAGCTTATTAAACAGCAGCTGGACAAAAACCAGAAGGAATACGTTCTGAGAGAACAGCTCAAAATAATCAGACAGGAGCTGGGGGACGATGACCCGAATGCACAGATCGATAAGTACAAAAATGAGGTGGCTTCGCTTACCGCCGGTGATGAAGTAAAGGAAAAGATCCTTGAAGAGATAGACAAATTTAAAAATATTTCCCCGTCTTCGTCGGAAGGTGCGGTGATGAGGGGCTATATTGAGACTCTGATATCGATGCCCTGGGATAAGCGCTCCGAGGACAACAATGATATCGTTCACGCTAAAGAGATACTGGACAGGGATCACTACGGTCTTGATAAGGTGAAGGAGAGGATAATAGAGTTTCTTGCTGTGAGACAGCTGGCAAAGGACGAAACTTCCCCGATATTGTGCCTTGTAGGACCTCCGGGAACCGGAAAAACATCCATCGGAAAATCTGTGGCGGAGGCCCTCGACAAGAAATATCAGAGGATTGCCCTGGGCGGAGTCAAGGATGAGGCTGAGATCCGGGGACACAGAAGAACCTATGTCGGAGCGATGCCGGGCAGGATTGCCGCCGTGATCAAAAATTCGGGTGTAAAAAATCCGCTCATTGTTCTCGATGAGGTCGACAAGGTAGGCGCCGATTACAAGGGCGACGTATCTTCGGCACTTCTGGAAGTTCTTGATCCTGAGCAGAACAAGTATTTCAGCGACCACTATATTGACATACCCATCGATCTGTCGGAGGTGCTTTTCATTGCCACCGCAAATGATGCTCAGTCAATTCCGAGGCCTCTTCTGGACAGGATGGAAATAATCGAAATTTCCGGATATACAGACAATGAAAAACTGCATATTGCCCGTGAACATCTGATTCCAAAGCAGATGAGAGTGAACGGAATAATCGATAAAAACGTAAAGATCACCGATTCTGCGGCAAACGGCATCATTATGAACTATACCCGCGAGGCCGGAGTCAGACAGCTGGAACGCGTAATCGGCAAGGTCTGCAGAAAATGCGCCCGCACTATTCTGGAGGAGAAGCGCAGGAGAATAACGGTTACGGAAAAGAATCTCAAAAACTACCTGGGCAATGTTATCTTTACCCACGATCATGCCAATGAGAAAAACGAGATAGGTATTGCAAGGGGTCTTGCGTGGACTTCGGTGGGAGGAGAGACTCTTGAGATCGAGGTTAATATCATGCCCGGAAAAGGTGAGTTTGTTCTTACCGGTCAGCTGGGTGATGTGATGAAGGAATCTGCCATGACCGGAATCAGCTATATTCGTTCCGTGGCAGAAAAATACGAAATAGAGGACGACTATTTTAAAAAGAAGGATTTTCATATTCATATTCCCGAGGGAGCGGTTCCGAAAGACGGTCCTTCCGCAGGAATCACCATGGCTGTTGCTATGCTTTCGGCAATTATCTCAAAGCCGGTGAGGGCAGATGTTGCAATGACGGGAGAGATCACACTTCGCGGAAGAGTTCTTCCTGTCGGCGGACTTAAGGAGAAGCTTCTGGCGGCATCCAAAGCCGGTGTCACGACGGTTGTTGTTCCGGCAGAAAATAAGCGTAACATTTCCGAGATCGATGAGGAGATCACTTCGGGACTTAAGATAGTTTACGCCGGAACGATGGAACAGGTGATAAAGACCGCTTTTGTGCAGGGATAGAAAATTAAGAGGATGACTTATGACAAAAATCACATATGTAAATCTTGAGACGGTCTGCGGAGTAAAAAGTACACTGCCGGAGAATGAAAAGTATGAGGTTGCATTTGCGGGAAAGTCAAATGTTGGAAAATCTTCACTTATCAATGCATTGATCAACAGAAAATCTTACGCGAAGACCAGCTCAAATCCCGGAAAAACACAGACCATAAATTATTACAGGATCAATAAAAATGTTGATCCCGAGGATGTTGCGCTCCGGGACTTTGCACCCGACTGCTATCTGGTGGACCTTCCGGGATACGGCTATGCCGGAGTATCCGTTGAGGAAAAAGCAAAATGGGGTCCGATGATAGAAAACTACCTTAAGCAGTCAAAAATGCTCAAAAGAGTGTTTCTTCTGGTGGATATAAGGCATGTTCCGTCGGGAAATGATGTGATGATGTATGACTGGATACTGAGCAACGGATTTGAACCTGTAGTGATCGCAACAAAGAAAGACAAGATCAAAAAATCTCAGGTGCAGAAAAACCTTTCCGTGATAAGAAAGGGACTGAAAGCGGGATCTGATATAAAAATGACGGCGTTCTCGTCACTGACAAAAGAAGGTCTTGAGGACGTCTGGGATCTCATGAAAGAGGCAGTGAATGGGGATAATTAAATCTGAAAACCTTAGCCATGATTACACCGTCTACCTTAACGACGATGAGACAGAGAAAAAGAGAGCGATCTCGGGAATAACGCTTGATATTCCCGAAGGGGCTTTTGTGGCAGTTCTGGGACATAACGGATCAGGAAAATCGACATTTGCAAGGCATATCAACGCCCTGCTCCTTCCGGATGAGGGAGCAATATGGATCGATGGAGTAAAAACATCCGATCCCGGGACCGATATCTGGAAGATAAGACAGAAAGCCGGAATTGTCTTTCAGAATCCTGACAATCAGATAATCGGAACCTCTGTCGAGGAGGATGTCGGATTCGGACTTGAAAACCTGGGCGTTCCTTCTGAGGATATCTGGCGAAAGGTGAGCGAAGCCCTGGAAAAGGTGGGGATGACTGCGTACAGGACCGCATCACCCAATCATCTTTCCGGCGGCCAGAAACAAAGAGTTGCGATCGCCGGAATAGTAGCCATGCAGCCGAAATGCCTTGTCCTTGACGAGCCCACGGCAATGCTTGACCCTGATGGGCGGAAAGAGGTGCTGTCGGTTCTTAAGGAACTTAATGAGAAGGAAAAGGTTACTGTTGTTCTTATCACTCATTATATGGAGGAGGTCACTCAGGCCGATATTATCTATGTTATGAATGATGGAAAAGTGGTAATGCAGGGAACTCCGCGGGAGATTTTTTCAAATATTGATGAACTGAAAAATATGAGGCTCGATGTCCCGCAGATCACTTTGCTGGCTCATGAATTGAGAAAGGCCGGAATTCCCGTTGATAAAGGTATTCTTACGGTTTCTGAGTTGATTGATTCATTGGAGAAGGTATGCTTTTAGAATTAAAAAATGTTGATTATAAATATTCGGAAGGCTCTGCATTTGAAGCTGCGGCTCTCTCGGACGTGAACATAGGGATCGAAGAGGGTGAGTTTATTGCGGTGATCGGTCATACCGGCTCCGGAAAGTCAACTCTCATTCAGACGATGAATGCACTTATCAAACCTACATCGGGGCAGGTGCTTTTTAACGGCGAGGACATCAATGCGGATAAATATGACAGAAGAAAGCTGAGAACTCAGGTGGGACTTGTTTTTCAGTACCCCGAAAACCAGCTTTTTGAGTCGGATGTTATATCTGATGTGTGCTTCGGTCCAAAGAATCAGGGTCTTAGCGAAGAGGAGGCAAGAGAAAGGGCCAAAGCCGCTCTGAAGCGCGTTCAGATATCTGAGGATCTGTTCGGATGCTCTCCGTTTGAATTGTCGGGGGGACAGAAAAGAAGGGTGGCGATTGCCGGAATTCTGGCTATGGAGCCGAAAATTCTGATACTGGACGAACCGACAGCAGGACTTGATCCCATGGGACGGGATTATATCCTTGACGAGGCGAAAAGGCTTCAGACGGAGAAAAATGTCACAGTGATCCTCGTCTCCCACAGCATGGAAGATGTGGCTAAATATGCATCAAGAGTCATCGTGATGTCCGGCGGCAGGGTTGTGACTGACGGAAAGCCCAAAGAGGTCTTCAGCAAAAGCGATGAGCTGGAAAAGATCAATTTGTCCGCTCCTCAGGTCACATATGTTATGAAAGAGCTTCTCAAAAGAGGGTTTGATGTTGATATAAATGCGATCACCGTCGAGGAAGCAAAAGAGAGTATAATTAAATCTATAGAGAGAAGAAGAAATGCTTAAAGATATTACTTTGGGACAGTATTACCCCGCTGACTCTATTATACACAGACTTGATTCAAGGGTGAAATTTGTCGGAACAGTGGTTTATATTGCCTCTCTTTTTGTTGTTCACGGCATCCCCGGTTATTTGCTGGCGGCATTGGGACTGATTGCCATGATCAGTCTTTCAAAGGTACCTTTTAAATTTATGGTGAAGGGAATGAAAGCGGTTCTGGTAGTTCTTATAGTGATGCTGCTTTTCAATATTTTTCTGACTCCGGGCACGATACTGTGGTCGTGGGGAATATTGAAGATCACAAAGGAAGGACTTTGTATGGCGGCAAAGATGCTTCTGAGACTCACCTTTCTGGTAATAGGAACATCGGTAATGACGCTTACCACAACTCCTAATCAGCTTACCGACGGACTTGAAAAGCTGTTCGGACCGCTTAAGGTCATTCACCTTCCGGTCCATGAGATAGCTATGATGATGTCCATTGCCTTGAGATTTATTCCTATTCTCACCGAGGAGACGGATAAGATAATGAAAGCACAGATGGCCAGAGGCGCCGATTTCAGTTCGGGAAACATAATAAAGAGAGCAAAGAGCATGGTGCCGCTTCTTGTACCGCTGTTTATTTCGGCATTCAGAAGAGCAAATGATCTTGCGCTTGCAATGGAATCAAGGTGCTATCACGGAGGCGAAGGGCGCACGTCAATGAGACCGCTGGTCTATAAAAAGCGTGATTATGCCGCATATATAATTATTGCCGCTTTTCTTGCGGCGGCGATCTGTATACGGATCTTTTACACTTATCAGGATTTTCTTTTTTAATTATTGCCATGAGAATAAAGCTGACGGTCGCTTACGACGGAACACAATATGCCGGATTTCAATCACAAAATAATGCTCCGGCGATACAGGATATATTAAACAGAGCAATCTCCGATCTTTTCGGCTCAGAGATAAAGACGATCGGTGCCAGCAGAACCGATGCCGGAGTGCATGCGATGGGAAATGTTGCGGTTTTTGATATTGAGACGAGAATGGACCCCTCAAAGATCTGTTTTGCGTTAAATACAAGGCTTCCCGCGGATATCAGGATCCTTGAATCCGAGAGAGTCCCGGATGATTTTCATCCGAGGTATTGCGACACCGTAAAAACCTATAAGTACAGAATATTAAACAGCAGATTTGCGGATCCGATGCACAGGCTGTACTGCACGCATTGTCATTATAAGCTGGATTCGGAGCTTATGAAAAAAGCTGCGGAAGATCTGGTCGGAGAACATGATTTCGCCAGCTTTTGCGCCGCCGGATTTTCGGGAAATTCCACTGTGAGAACTATTTACAGCTGTGATGTTCACAGGGACGGAGACATTATTGTCATTACGATTACAGGAAACGGTTTTTTATACAATATGGTCAGAATTATTGCGGGCACGCTCATTGATATCGGATGCGGAAGAAGACCTGCGGATGATATTAAGAAAATCATCGAGGCAAGGGATCGCCGCAGAGCCGGAGACACCGCACCTGCAAAGGGACTGACACTTGAGGAGATAAGATATATTTGATGGGAGATATCAGATCACAGGTGATATTGGTTCCCTGTTCATCCTATGACAGGGAAGAAGTATATGAGGCGCTGAAATGCGGAATGGAATTGCTGTTATCCCCGGAAAAAGCTCCGGAGGACATTATAAAAAAGGATGAGAGTGTTCTTTTGAAGCTCAATCTCCTGAGACCTGAGAAGCCCGAAAAAGCCGTCACGACACATCCGGCGGTCTTTGAGGCTATGATCAGGTATCTCATGGAAAACGGATACAATAATTTATTTTACGGTGATTCACCAAGCTCAAACGATCCCGAAAAGGCCGCTTTGGTAAGCGGCGCTTTTGATACTGCGGAAAAATACGGTGTCAAGGCGGCCGATTTTTCAAACGGAAAAAAGGTGCCGGTTCCTTCGGGCAGTGCGGCAAAGGAATTTCACATCGCAAATGCCTGCCTCGAGAGTGATGCGCTGATCAATATGTGCAAGATGAAAACTCACGGACTTGAGAGGATAACAGGCGCCGTAAAAAATCTGTACGGATGCATATACGGCACGAACAAGACGATAGGCCATGCCAGATATCCCAGCGCGGGAAGATTCGCAGCCATGCTTGCCGAGCTCAACCGTTACATCGCTCCCAGATTTACTGTGATGGACGGAATATCCGCTATGGACGGAAACGGACCGGCCAATGGAAATCCTTTTCATATGGGAGTCCTGCTTTTCGGATTTGATCCGGTAGCCATCGACAGTGTTTTCTCGAGTCTTGTTTATCTTGATCCCGCTCTTGTTCCTACGAATATTATGGGAATGAACTTCGGTATAGGCACATGGAAGAGTAATGAGATATCGGTAATAACTCCGGACGGTACCATGACCGTGGCCGAGGCGGCCTCCCGCTTCGGAAAGAGAGATTTTAATGTTGACAGGGGTGGGGAAGTAAAAAAATCCTGGAGAATATTTGCAGCGGCATTAACGCCTTTTGCAAAGAAGCCTTCCCTTAATAAAACGGAATGTATAAGGTGCGGAATATGCGAAAAATGCTGTCCCGCAGAGGGAAAGGCTGTAAAGCTGTCCGAAAAATCCGGGGGATATCCGGAGTTTGACTTCCGAAAATGCATAAGATGCTTCTGCTGTCAGGAAATGTGTCCGAGGGGCGCAATAGAGATAAAGCGGTTTTTTTAGTATTATTATTTTCTAAAAAAAACATTAAAAATGTGATTATTTCAACACTTTGCAATAATACATGTTATAATGCAACTCAAACAGATGATCACATTTTGTTATTCCGAAGTTCTGAGGAACAGAAAGGAGCAGTATGGATATTACAGGTACTCTTAAATCTATATTATATGCAGGTGTCGGAGCAGCAGCCTTCGGTGTTGAAAAAGGAAAGGTTATCATAAATGAGCTTGTAAAAAAAGGTGAGATCACCGTAGAGCAGGGCAAGGCTCTCAATGAGGAGCTGAAAAACAGAGCAGCCGAAAAAAAGGAAGATGTCTGGAATGAGAAGGTAAGAAATATGACTCAGGAGGGCAGAGATAAGCTCAGAAAAACCCTTGATGAGGCAGATGCCTTTGCAAAGGAAGCGGCCAGCGGTATTAAGAGTGCAGCCGGTGATTTTAAGGATGCAATCAAGGAGGCGGCTTCCAATCTGAAGAAGAAGGACGATGAAGATTCGGAGGCCGAAGAAGGATGCGGCTGCGGATGTGCGGAATCCGAATGCGAAGCTCCCGAAGAAGATGATGAGATAGAAGTCGAGTTTGTGGAGCTGGAAGAGGCGGAAGCTGAAGAGGTTGAATCAGCAGAGGCTGAAAAGGCGGATGCAGAAGCGTAAGCAGGCGGAAGCCGAAGAATAAGATGCGGAAGCGTAAAGAAACGAAATCATATTTTAATGAGGAATTTGTCCGGGAAATATTTCAAAAGAGATATTTCCCGGTTTTTTTGGTGGGAAAGATGTTACTCATGTCATTCAATTTAATGTTCACACACAGCTATTATAAAAGAATTTGAAACAAAGAAATCCCACTCCTCATGAATGAGAGGAAGGAGAGCTGAATAGGATAAGTCTATTTTTTAATTGATATTGTTTTGATTTACAAATAT
>JBMNQZ010000056.1:0-9632 GCA_050944395.1 Lachnospiraceae bacterium | reverse complement strand
AAATACGAATACCTGATATGAAAAAAAACAACTATTTTAAAGTAATCTCCATGATCTATAAATACTGCTTCGCAATATTCATGCTTGTCATGGGATTTCTCTCAGTAAAATCTCAGGTCGTTTTTTTAGGAGGACTACTTGAGCTTTTGTTTATCTTCCTTATTTCCGACCTGTTGTTCAATATTCACAAAACCACCGGAAGAGTCATAAATGTCGTTCTTCTCCTGATTTTTAATATTCAGTCTACAGTCTATTATTTCGGAAGCTCATTCATAACTACATTTATGCTCTCAAATCTGGCTTCTCTTCATGATCTGAAGAGCAAGTTTGTGATATACGGAATATTCATCGTTCTTCTGATACTGAGTGCGGCGACCCCCATGTACGGCATTCCCTTCAGTCGAAAAAAAAGTATACGTATAGTGATTTCTTCATTATTTGCCGTACTTGCCACAGCTTTGTATATATGCTTCAATGTGATGATATCTTCCGCGGGATCGCACTTTGTTAATACAGCAAAACTCATTTACGAAGAATGCTCATTGTACGTTCAGAACAAAAAAGTGCAGAGCGTTTCTGCCGGCCTGTTCACATCCGAAGTCGATCCTCAGGCAAACAGCAGCGGCAGAGAATTGCTGCAAAGCATGGGAATATTGCCTGAAGACAGCGAAAGCTCAGACGACATTTCTTCTCCGGATTCAGATAAAAAGACTGCGGCACTTGAAGAACGAAAACAAAAGCTTTCGGACAAGCCAAATGTAATATTGATTTTCTCTGAGGGTACCTCCAGGCACATAATCGACGACGAGCGCGGCATTATGCCGGAGGTGGCAGACTATATGAGCAGATCCATCTGCTTTGATAATTATTTCAACAGTTCATTTGCAACATATCACGCTCTTATAAGCCAGTTTTACTCAGGATATCAGATGAACAATGAAGACTATAATTATCTGATTTCCCTTCCGATGATCATGTCAGAAAACGGGTATCGCTCGGTCATGGTAAATACCGAACCGGATAATAAAATGTTTACGGACTATCTTAACAGTATGAGATTTGACCGGATATCCAGCGCAGGCGAAAACCAGATTTTTGACAAACGGGCCTACGAACTTCTGTTCGACGAAGTTTGTAAACTCAATGAGGAAGACTCCGAAGAGCCGTACTTCCTTTCCATTTATACTTTCGGAACCCACGTTAACCTGACTAATGCCGATGTGATCTTTGAGCCTGACCCCACTAATCTTCTCAACAGATTCAGGAATTCCAGCGCCTGGTTCGGTAATTTCATGGAAAAGCTTGAAGAGAACGGATATCTTGAGGATACGATAGTTATCTATACATCCGATCATTCCATATACAAGGACAATGATTTCTGGGATAATTTCCCTGATTACGAGGTGAGCTTTGAAGCATGCGGAAGCTGTGACAATATTCCTCTGTTCATCTATTACGACGGAGTTGAGCACTCTGTTATCGATGCAAACGGCAAAAACTCAATAGATATTGCCCCGACGATTCTGGATTTCATCGGCATTTCCGGCGATAATTTCTTCCTGGGCAATTCTCTTTTCAGCACAGATAATTATCAGACGGATTTTGAAACCACCTACTGGTGCGAAACAAATATGTGTTCCACCGAAAACGGCGTGATCAGAGAGCTGACGGCTGAAGAAAATGAAGAAATGACAGACAAGATCCAACGCTACATAGCTCTTTCTCTGGATAAAACTGCCACTTCAAAAGAAGAATCATGAAAAACAACTTCTGAATCAGATCCACAAGAAAACGGCCAAAAAATAAAGCAGCATGCTCCGGATAAATTTACTCTCCGGGAGTATACTGCTTTTTTATTATTATTTTGCCGGCAGTTTAAAAGAACTCTTCATTGATACTACCCTGTTGAACACAAGTGCACCGTCCGAAGTATCCTTAGGATCCACGCTGTAGTATCCGCTCCTCACGAACTGGAAGCTGTCGTATGGCTTTGCATCGGCAACCCACGGCTCAAGAAGAGCATCCTCTACGACCTTTAATGAATTCGGATTGAGATTAAGGGAACCGTCTTCGTTATACACTCCCTTTTCCTCATCGATCAGATTTTCATACAGGCGAACAACCGCATGAACAGACTCCGAGGCCGGAACCCAGTGAATGGTTCCTTTTACCTTCCTGCCCTCAAAGCCGCTTCCGACCTTTGTTTCGGGATCATATGTGCAATGAACTACCGTCACATTTCCGTCCTCATCCTTCTCAAAGGACTCGCATTTTACAAAATATGCGTGCATGAGACGTACTTCATTTCCCGGATAAAGCCTCTTGTACTTTCTGGGCGGCACCTCCATGAAGTCATCTCTTTCGATGTATAATTCACGCCCAAAAGGAACCTTATGACTGCCAAGTGCTTCATTTTCCATATTATTAGGAGCATCAAGCATTTCGATCTGCCCCTCGGGATAATTATCAATAACAAGCTTTATCGGGTCGAGTACCGCCATTACCCTTGGCTTTTTGAGCTTCATATCCTCACGAACGCAGTACTCCAGCATCGCATAATCCACCGAGCTGTTAGCCTTGGACACTCCGCACAGATCCACGAACATTTTGATCGATTCCGGGGTGAAGCCCCTTCTTCTCAAGGCAGCTATCGTGACAAGTCTGGGGTCATCCCATCCGTCTACGATTCCCTGATCCACAAGCTTCTTGATGTACCTTTTCCCGGTGACAACATTGGTGAGATACAGCTTTGCAAATTCAATCTGTTTAGGCGGGTGCTCCCATTCGGTCTCCTTGACTACCCAGTCGTAAAGAGGACGGTGATCCTCAAACTCCAGGGTGCAGATGGAATGCGTAATACCCTCGATAGCATCCTCTATTGGGTGAGCAAAATCGTACATCGGGTAGATGCACCACTTATCTCCCGTATTATGGTGGGTGAGCCTTGCGATCCTGTAAAGTATCGGATCTCTCATATTAATGTTCGGGCTTGACATATCTATCTTTGCCCGGAGTACTCTTGAGCCGTCCTCAAACTTTCCATTCTTCATCTCTTCAAAAAGTCTGAGATTTTCTTCAATGCTTCTGTCCCTGAACGGACTGTTTTTGCCCGGCTCTGTAAGTGTGCCTCTGTATTCCCTGATCTGTTCGGGTGTCAGGTCACAGACATATGCCTTTCCTTTTTTAATAAGGAGCACTGCCTTTTCATACATCACATCAAAATAATCAGAGGCAAAATACAGGCGTTCATCAAATCTGGCTCCCAGCCACTCAACATCTGCTTTTATCGACTCAACAAATTCTTCCTTCTCTTTTGTTGGGTTTGTATCATCAAAGCGAAGATTAAATTTTCCGCCGTACTCCTGTGCGAGCCCGTAGTTCAAAAGTATAGACTTCGCATGCCCGATGTGCAGATATCCGTTCGGCTCAGGCGGAAAACGCGTGCTTATGACATCATATTTCCCTTCTTTTAGATCTTCATCAATAATATTTTCAATAAAATTTCTGGAAACGACTTCTCTTTCTTCCGACATTGAATTCCCTCCTCGCAAATATGGAATGATTTTATCATAAATACGATCCATATTGAAGATTTTATTAAAGCACAATCCATGAGGAATATCAATAACTTTACCCGGGCATTGACTTCAGCTTAATATTTTTGTAATATATTGCATATTTTTGTAACATATGCTAAAATTAACCGAAATTATTTTAAATCAAAAATATTTTTTAATATTGAAAGGAACTCTTATGCAGAACATACTGAATCAGCTTCTCGCTATGCCGGGTGATGTTATAGCATTTGTTCAGGAACACCTTATAGTGAGTATAGTGGTACTTGTACTCTTCTTGTTTGTTACGATCTTCAGCAATAAATTTGCCTCAATCGTGAGACTTATATATATCATTGCAAGCATTCTTGCTATGGCTCTGTGCTTCTACAAAAAATATTACAGTATAATGTGGGCACTTGCCGCATTGATCCTGCTCATGATAATTGTGAAGATAATAGTCGCCGTCGTAAAGAATCTCAAGGTTAGCAGATCGAACAAGCAGTTTGAGAGAAAAGCTCTTGCAAAGGCAGCTAAGCGCCGCGGTTCATGGCAGAATAAGCAGGGATACAGCGGAGAATCAAAGCCTATCGTCTCCGAGGAATATAAGCCTGAGGCGATGAGCCGTGAAGAGATAAGAAATGTTGTCGGCGACAGCGCACCTTCAAAAACGGCTCCGAAACAGAGCGATGCCGGCGAGGCACCGGTGGCTAAAGTAATTGCTGACACAATTGACCTGTCGTCCCTCAAGATCGACACAAACAAGACTCTGGCTGAAATAATAGCCGAAAATTCAAAAAACTCCGGCGAGTGAGGGCCGGTAAAGATTTGATTCGAATTTTGCATACGCCTTGAGAAATGTGTTGATTTTTTATTGTTGATGTCATATAATATCACTTGCATGTTTTCAAGCTGCTTTGGCACAGGTGGTAGCGCACATCATTGGTAGTGATGAGGTCGCGGGTCCGAGTCCCGCAAGCAGCTCAAAAAACCCCTTGACGGTCCGGTTTTCCGGCATCAAGGGGTTTTTTCTTGGCTTTATGTAAAAAATGGGACAGGCAGATGTACAAAAGGTGCCTGGCACTTGCAGTGTTTGTGCCTGGCACCTTTTGTACTTTTTTAATTGCAGGCATTCTGAAACTCTGCCCAGATCTGTGCATGCTTGTCGGATGCTTCTTCCGAAATATTTCCGATAGCCTCTCCTTCATCCACATCTTCGGGAATAACGATATACTCTTTCATTTCATCTGAAATATACTCCTCAGCAGCTTTATTCGTGCAATAGTATCCCATATACTCAAAGCACTTTGCGGAAACCTGCGCATCAAGAATATAATCGATAAAGGCGTAAGCCGCATCCTCATTCGGCGCCTGGGACGGGATAAACATAGCCATCGTACCGAATCCCAATCCTTCCTTAGGATACACTGCCTTAAGTTCAGGATTAGCCATTCTGGCAGCATTCACCTGTGATGTGTACATAAATGCCGCTGCAACCTCTCCCGAGACGAGCAGATCCTGGGTATTCGCATCCTGGATAGCTCTGATATTAGGTGCCAGCTCAAGAAGCTTGCTGCCTGCCTCGGAAATTTTTTCCGTATCCTCGGTATTGAAGGATTCCCCCATTATTTTCAATGCCATTCCGTCAATGACACGATAATTTCCGATTATTGCCACATTATCCTTAAGCTCCGGATTCCAAAGATCTTCATATCCCTCAATATTTACGTCAGTAAGCGACGGGTCATACACAATAAGCGGAATCCCTGAGCCGTACGGAACATCATATTCATCGTTTTCATCGTAGAACAATCCCTGGAATCTCTCATTGATATTCCCGTAATTTGTCAATTTCGATTTATCAAGCTTTTTCGCCAGGCCCTCGTCATTCACCATTTCAAGAATATAATCATCCGCAATTACAAGATCATAATCTCCGCCTTCGGTCTCCTCCAGCTTTGCCAGCATATCCTCATCATAATCAAAATTGCTGTAATTGATCTCAACGCCGTACTTCTCCGTAAATTCGTCAAGTACCTCCTGCGGGAACATTCCGTCCCAGGTGTAAAGATTAAGGGTCGTTCCCTCAAGGGAATTTGTCTGCGAACTTTCTTCGCTGTTGTTCTCCGGGCTATTCTCTTTACCGCATCCCGAAAGAACTGACAGGGCTGCTGCGGCACACATAAAAAGTGTCGCCGCGATTCTAAACTTTTTCATAAAATTCCTTTCCTCCTCATATTCAATTATTTCATCAGATAGCTTATCTATCTCTTTTTCGACTTAGCTATTCTGCCAATAAGGATCACCAGAACTGTTGCGGCGATAAGAAGCGTCGCAATAGCATTTATTTCCGGAGTTACCCCGTTTTTCATTCTGGTATATATCTTTATCGGAAGTGTATTCACCGAAGCTCCTGTAACAAATATTGATATTACCACATCATCAAAAGACATTGCAAATGACAAAAGCATTCCCGACAACAGTGCCGGTATTATGGACGGCAGTGTAATATCAAAAAACACTCTCATGGGCGATGCCCCCATATCCCTTGCAGCCTCCTCCAGATGCGGATCAAGACCCTCAAGGCGCGCCGAAACATTGATAAATATGTAGGGAATGCAGAACGCCGTATGCGCTATTACAAGTGTGATTATCCCGAACGGTATTCCCATGAATGAAAATATCAGCAGGTACACCATTCCCAGAATAATCTCCGGAGTCATAATAGGAAGACTCGAGACAAAAGAAATGACCGGATTCAGCCTGAACCTGCTCTTTTTTATTCCGATGGCCCCAAGGGTGCCGATCACTGCCGATATCAGGCATGAAAGAACTGCGATCAGAACAGAGTTCCCAAGTGCTTTAAACATGTCCCTGTCCCTGAAAAGCTCTCTGTACCACTTTAGAGAAAAACCTCCCCAAACCGATGATATCCTTGATTCATTAAATGAATATATTATCGTCACAACGATCGGAATGAATATCAGTGCCATCACAATACAGATAAAGATCATTTCAAATTTTCTGTTTTTCTTCATTGTCAAATGATCCCGCCTTTCATGTCAGACCCCGCCATCTTTTTGTACAGAGCGATGAACAGAGAAGTAAGTATCATCATTACCACGGAAAGCGCTGCCGCAAATGGCAGATTTCTTCCCTTGGTCATCTGCTGCTGAATGACATTTCCGATAAGAACGATCTTATTGCCGCCGAGAAGCTCCGAAATAAAGAAAAGTCCCATTGACGGAATAAAGGTAAGCACGATTCCGGATAAAAGTCCCGGAACGGTCTGTCTTAATGTTACATTGAAAAATGTTCTTACACTTCCGGCTCCCAGATCCCTGGATGCCTCAATAAGCGACCAGTCCAGCTTTTCCGCACTGCTGTACACACACAGTATCATAAATGGAAGAAGCTCATAGACCATTCCGAAAACGACCATAGGATAAGAATACAGCATTTTCAGAGGGCTCTCCGTTATTCCGCACCCCATCAAAATACTGTCGAGTATTCCGTTGCTCCTGAAAACAATGATCCATCCGTTCAGCCTGATAAGTGCGCTTGTCCAAAAAGGGATCATCAAAAGAAGCATAAGGATGTTCCTGACCTTTTCCTTCTGTTTTGCCATAAAATACCCGAAGGCGTATCCGATTATGACCACCAGCGACGTTGAGATAAGTGCAAGTTTCAATGAATCGAGAAATGTTCCCAGATACATCGGTTCAAAAATGCGGGCATAATTATCAAGAGTGAACTGATTCTCAAATCCCCATACCTTTGCCCTGGTCATGAAGCTCAGATACACCATGTACACAAACGGCAGAAATACAAATATGATTGTGAAAATATAGAGGGGTGCAAGAAAAACCGATGATGTTTTATCTTTTTTCTTTTTAGATGCCATTATCGATCACCTCTTCCGCATCGGATGCTCTCCATCCTATCATAGAGTATGTTCCGGTCTCTATCTCTATATCAATGCCGTATCTGCTCGCAGTGATCTCCTGCCCGTCCTCAGTCCTGAAAAGGATCCTGAGCTGCCCTGCCGCATAATTTTTCTCCACAGCAACTGCCCTTATCGATGAACATTCCTCATTTATCAGAACTTTTTCCGATCGAACGGCGTATACCTTTCCGTTTTGTCTGACAATATTCGCACTTCCGACAAAATTCGCCACATAGCTGGTCTTTGGGTGGTAATAGATCTCATCCGGCTTTCCGATCTGCTCCAGGTTTCCGTTGTTCATCACGGCGATCCGGTCCGACATGTTGATAGCTTCCTCCTGATCATGGGTAATGTAAATAAAAGTGGTTCCCAGCCTCTTCTGAAGCCTTTTCAGCTCCAGCTGCATCTGTCTTCTGAGCTTAAGATCAAGCGCCCCCAGCGGCTCGTCAAGAAGAAGAACCTTAGGATCGGCAATAACAGCTCTGGCAATAGAAACCCTCTGACACTGCCCGCCCGAAAGCTGGTCGATCCTTCTTTTTTCGAAGCCTTCAAGCTGAACCAGAGAAAGCATTTCCTTTACCCTTTTTATTCGCTCGCTTTTAGGCACCTTCCTGAGTTTCAGGCTGTATCCGATATTGTCCGCCACATTCATATGCGGAAACAGGGCATAATTCTGAAAAACGGTATTCACGTTTCTTTTTTCCGGGAGAAGATGCGTGATATTTTCCCCCTCCAGGAAAACCTCTCCGCTATCCGGTTCCGCCAATCCGGCAATTATCCTTATAAGCGTAGTCTTCCCGCATCCGCTCGCACCCAGAAGGGTAATAAATTCCCCTTTCTTAACATCGAGATCGATTCCGTTAAGGACCGCCTCCCCGTCAAAACTCTTCTTTAAATTCCTTATAGATAAAATATTATTTTCTTCCATTATTTCATTCAGATAATTATTATCGGTTGCACATCTTAATGTTAAATATTATAATAATTTTTTATGAAAAAATCATTTTTGATTATAACACAATGTTTCGCCAATGACACTTTAAATCATTTGCGAATAATCATTTTCAAGTTATTACACACAGGAGTTTTATATGAATAATCTTATCCTGCCGGAAGGCTATGATCCTGTTCTTTCCGTAAGGGAAACCCAGGAAGCAATAAAGTACATAAGAGACACATTTCAGAAAGAATTCGGAAAGGCAATGAACCTTTCAAGAATTTCCGCTCCGCTTTTTGTTGCCGCGTCCACAGGTCTCAATGACAATCTCAACGGAGTGGAAAGACCGGTAAATTTCGACATGAAGGCAATTCCCGGAGAGGAGTATGAGGTGGTTCAGTCCCTTGCAAAATGGAAAAGGAACGCCCTTCACGTATACGGTTTTCAACCGGGTGAGGGACTCTATACAAACATGAATGCGATCAGAAGAGACGAGGATCTTGACAATCTTCACTCCAGCTATGTCGATCAGTGGGACTGGGAAAAGGTGATCACAAAGGAAGAGAGAACTTTCGAGACTCTTCAAAGCGTTGTCCTGGATATTTTCAAGGTAATTAAGCACATGGAGCATGAGGTATGGTACAAATATCCCCAGGCCGTATATCACCTTCCCGAAAAGATCGAATTCTTTACGTCCTCAGAGCTTGAAAAACGCTGGCCTGACAAAACCCCGAAGGAAAGAGAGACACTCATCACAAAGGAACACGGCGCGGTCTTCGTTTCAAAAATAGGATGGCCCCTTGAAAACGGCAAACCTCATGACGGACGTGCTCCGGACTATGACGACTGGAATCTCAACGGAGATATCCTTTTCTGGTTTGAACCTTTAAACTGCGCCCTTGAGATCTCCAGCATGGGAATCCGCGTAAGCGAGGAATCCATGCCCGCACAGCTGGAGCATGCAGGGTGCATGGACAGGATTAATCTTCCGTATCATAAAAACATAATGAACGCGGTGCTCCCCTACACTATTGGCGGCGGAATCGGACAGTCAAGACTGTGCATGCTCCTTCTGGGGAGAGTTCATGTGGGCGAGGTACAGGCAAGTGTATGGCCCGAGGAAATGCGCGCGGAATGTGCCGCTCACAATATTACTCTTCTTTAACAATTTCTGTGACGTATCTCTGAAATTGTT
>JBMNQZ010000055.1:0-9689 GCA_050944395.1 Lachnospiraceae bacterium | reverse complement strand
AAGCGCTATCCGAAATCCTTTTAATTTCAGATAGCGCCATCAGACATAATTCAGAAGTTTCACTGTATAACCTCCCTTTCTATTAAATTTTGTGCTTGCACTTATCAAGCCATCGGTCCGTACCTCCGTTGTCCGATTTGAGATTTTAACGATCAACTGTTTTCATTTATATTATCAGGCAATACCTGTTAAAAAAAGTTGATGTCCTTTCCGGACTATCGTATATCTCGCAACTGCTTCTTTCTTTGCAGTTCTTTATCTTATGTCTGAATTGTACTTCTATATAAACAATTTGTCAACACAAATTGTACTAATCAAAGCACATTCGTGATTATTTTTGAAAAATATGACGTATTTTTGTGCACTATTTACTATTTTCATTTAAACGCTCATTCACATCTTCAACATCTGCCATTCATTGTTCACAATCGTCTGTTTTTATCATATCCTCAATATCGGCAAACAATATCTGCTTCATATCCTCCTCCGTCGGATCTTCCATCAGAGATATCCTTCGCGCCTGATTTGTAATAATTTCCTCAAACATATTTCTGACTTCCCTTGCATTTGCAAAGTTGCCGTCACTTTTAGCCTTTCTTAGTTTAATAAGATTGCCGATTCTTTCAAGATCCTCTTCACCGACCGAATACTCATATTTTCTGCAGTAGGAGTTAAATATCGCTATGAGCTCTTCTATGGAATAATCTTCAAAATTTATATACTTATTGAATCTTGACCGCAGTCCGGGATTGCTGTCGATAAATTTTTTCATAGGCTCCGTATAACCGGCAACAATCACAACGAAGTCATCCCTGTTGTCTTCCATTGCCTTCAAAATGGTATCTATTGATTCCTGACCGTAATCATCCCCGTCCTTAGCCAGTGCATAGGCCTCGTCAACAAACAGTACTCCGCCCTTTGCCTCTTTGATCTTTTCCCCTGTCTTTATGGCAGTCTGACCCACATAGCCTGCAACCAGCCCGCTGCGGTCTACCTCTACAAGCTGCCCTTTAGACAAAACTCCTATCTTCTTATATAGCTTTGCGATGATTCTCGCAACGGTCGTTTTTCCTGTTCCGGGATTTCCTGTAAATACAAGATGAAGGGAGACGGGAACGGATTTCAGACCCTTTTCGGAGCGCATCTTCTGAACCTTGACGTATGCGATCAATTCCTTGACATCATGCTTGATGGACTCCAGTCCCGTCAATTCCTCAAGCTCATCCATCGGGTCGATCTCCGGTTCGGGTGCGGCATTTTCTTTTATTTCTTCTTTAGCTTCTGCTTTTGAATCTGCCTTTATAGCCGAAAGACCGGCATCGCTTGTCGTGTTGCTAACGGTCGAAGCACCGATTTCACCTGCGATACCTCCGAAAAAATCATTGTAAATATTTCCCAATCCGTCAAACCCTGTCATTTTGAATTTACCTCTGAATACCTGCGCTCTTCATCTCTAAAAATGAAAAGCACAGGTTCTTTTGCTCAGGCATTCATTCCAGTATAAAGCTGGTAATACTTTCCGCCCTTTTCCAATAGTTCCTCGTGATTTCCGCGCTCGATTATTCTGCCTTTTTCAAGAACGATAATATAATCCGCATTTTTTACGGTGGACAACCTGTGGGCAATTACAAATGAGGTTCTGCCCTTCATCAGCATATCCATTCCCTCCTGAACGATCCTCTCCGTTCTGGTGTCGATAGAACTTGTGGCCTCGTCAAGAATAAGAACCGGAGGATCGGCAATTGCAGCTCTTGCGATAGAAAGAAGCTGCCGCTGCCCCTGGGAAAGGTTTGCGCCGTCCCCTTTAAGCATTGTATCATAACCTTCCGGCAATGTCTTAATAAAGCTGTCGGCGCCGGCAAGAATTGCCGCTGCCTCCACCTCCGAGTCACTTGCGTCAAGCCTTCCGTATCTGATATTTTCCCGAACGGTTCCGGAAAAAAGATTTGTTTCCTGAAGCACCATTCCAAGTGAACGTCTCAGATCATCCTTCTTGATATCTTTGATATCTATTCCGTCATAGGTGATTGTTCCGCCCTGAATATCATAAAATCTGTTGAGAAGATTTGTGATAGTCGTCTTTCCGGCACCTGTAGTACCTACAAAGGCAACTTTCTGGCCGGGTCTGGCGTAGATGGAAATATCATGAAGTACCGGCTTGTCTTCGGAGTATCCGAAGTCAACATGGTCCAGACTCACATCACCCTTCAGAGGTGTTAAAGTTGTGCCTGGCACCTTTTTTACATTTTTTTCATCCTTCCATGCCCAGAATCCGGTACGCTCATCAGACTCGACCCAGTCACCGTCCTTTTTCATAGCATTTACAAGAATGATGGATCCGTTGTCCTCCTCCGACTCCTCATCCAGAAGCGCAAATACTCTCTCGGCTCCCGCAAGTGCCATGACAATACTGTTCAACTGCATACTTATCTGGCTTATAGGATGATTGATACTTCTGTTGAATGTGAGATAGGATGCCAGGCCGCCGAGCGTCAGATTTCCCCATCCGGAAACAGCCAGAACGCCTCCGACAACAGCGCATACCACATACGCCACATTTCCGAGCTGGGCGTTAATAGGCTGAATCACATTCGCATACTTATTTGCATTATATGCCGTATACAGAAGCTCGTTGTTAAGCTTTTCAAACTCTTCTATCGCTTCATCCTCATGATTGAATACCTTTACGACTTTCTGTCCGGTCATCATTTCCTCGATATAACCGTTTACCGCTCCCAGTGACCTCTGCTGCTCGGCAAAATATTTTCCGCTTTTAGAAGCAATTTTCTTTGATACAAACAGCATGAGGAAAATCATGAGGATCGATACTATCGTAAGCCTCCAGCTGATGATGATCATGTTGACAAACACCGCCGCAACGGTGATAACACTGGAAAACATCTGTGGGAGCGACTGGCTGATCATCTGCCTTAATGTATCAATATCATTTGTATACACCGACATTATGTCTCCGTGGCTTCTGGTATCGAAATATTTAATCGGCAGAGTCTCCATTCGGGAAAATACCTCTTTTCTCATACGAAGCATTGTGCCCTGAGTCACATTTATCATAAGTCTCTGATAGGCAAATGTGGCCGCGATTCCCACCGCATAATACAGTACGACTTTCATTATTGCCTTGAGAAGGGGGCCAAAGTCCGTTGATCCCGACTGAAGCATCGGAGTGATGTATTCATCGATCAGAGTCTGGATAAATCTGGTTCCCTGTACCGAGGCAACAACGCTCAGAATGATGCATACGACAACGATAATGTATATTGCAAGATTTCCCTCGGTTGCATACCTTAAGATCCTCTTTAAGATTTTTCCCGGATCACTGACCTTGTGCCTCATTCCCGGTGCGTGCTTTTTTCCGATCTCTTTTGCCTTTTCAGCCAATATCACTCACCGCCTTTCTCTGTGCTGATACTTCATCAAAATCTCCGCAGCCCTTCTGGGTCTCAAATACATCTCTGTAGATCTCATTTTCTTCAAGGAGCTTTTCGGGAGTGTCAAATCCTACTATTCTCCCGTTGTCCATTACAATAACCCTGTCGGCATCCTCGATACTTGAAATTCGCTGGGCGATAATTATCTTTGTGATTCCGGGAAGATTGTTTTTCATCTCCTTACGTATCTGTGCGTCGGTTGCCGTATCGACAGCGCTCGTCGAGTCGTCAAATATCAGAATTTTCGGATCCTTCAGAAGAGCCCTTGCAATACAAAGTCTCTGCCTTTGTCCTCCCGAAACATTTGTTCCGCCTCTCTCCAGCTTTCTGTCATATCCGTCCTTATGGGCAGACACAAAATCATCGGCACATGCAATCCTGCAGGCTCTGATGCAGTCCTCTTTTGTTGCTTCCGGATTTCCCCACCTGAGATTATCAAGTACCGTACCGGAAAAGAGAACATTCTTCTGAAGAACAACCGATACATTATTATTCAATTCCTTAAGATCGTAATCCCTGACATCATGACCGCCCACGATCACTCTTCCGGAGGTGGCGTCATATAGTCTGCTGATGAGATTTACAAGCGATGTCTTTGCCGATCCTGTTCCTCCTAAAATACCGATGGTCTCACCTGATTCGATCCTGAAGGAAACATCCTTAAGCACTTTTTCTTTAGCCGACACATCGTAGGAGAAATTGACATGATCAAATTCTATGCTTCCGTCATCCAAATGCTCGATCGGATTTTCCGGATTGACAATGTCCGGAGACTCATTGAGAACCTCAGCAATTCTCTTTCCGGAAGCAATTGACATCATAAACATTACGAAAACCATTGCAACCATCATCAGGCTCATCATGATGTTCATGCAATATGTGAGAAGGGACATCAGCTCACCTGTGGTTAATTCCCCGCTTATTACAATGTAATGTGCTCCGAACCAGCTGATAAGAAGAAGGCACGCATACACGATCGCCGTCATTATCGGCATTACGGTGATAACATGTGTCTCAGCCTTTACAAAAAGTCTGTAAACGCTCTCGGCCGCCCGGGCAAATTTGCTGTTTTCAAAGTCTTCACGAACATATGCCTTTACGACACGAATTCCGGAAATATTTTCTCCCACACTTAAATTCAGTGCATCATATTTTTCAAATACCTGTGAAAAATACTTTGTTGCTTTGCTCATGATTATCACAAGAACGGTTCCGAGGACAAAAATCGCCGCAAGATATATTAAGGCGATTTTGCGATTGATAGTAAAGGATAATATCAAGGCCCAGATGATCGATATAGGAGCTCTGAAGAACATCCTCAGGAACATCTGGTAGGCATTCTGAATATTTGTTATATCTGTGGTGAGCCTTGTAATAAGGCCGGATGTGCTGAATTTGTCAATGTTTTTAAAAGAAAAGGTCTGTATCTTTTCAAATACGGATTTTCTTAAATTTCTCGCAAATCCGGTAGAAGCCCTGGCACCGAAAACAGCTCCTCCTATGCCGCATATCAACCCGCCGACTGCGCAGAGAAGCATCAGGGCGCCGTATTTCAATATCGCACCGACATCTCCCCGGGCGACACCTTTATCAACAATGCCGGCGATCAAAAGCGGAACCAGCATTTCCATCAGTACCTCTCCTATCATAAAAATAGGCGTACTGATGGAAGCTCTCTTATATTCTTTTACTTCTGCTAAAAGAGTTTTTAACATTTATCCCTCCTTATGTGATATAATCATTCGTTAAAAGATCTATATTTTTTGCGAGGTATGTTATGGAAAATAATTTTGACAACAATCTGAATAACAAACCCAACATTCCGAACACCACCGCATCAACATCTCTCGTATTCGGAATAATTTCCCTGGCTTCGATATTTGCCTGTGGTGCCTCGATAATGTCCTTTATTCTGGGTGCAGTCGGCATAACATTCGCCCTGCTTTCAAGACAGGGAAAGCATTTCGAGAAAAATGCAAGAAACGGACTTATTCTGTCGGTATGCGCATGTGTCATTACATTTGTTCTCACAGCTATAATGATATATGTCCTTGTGACAAGCGGTGCTCTTGAAAGAGCAGTTGAAGCAATATCTGCACTTGATTTTAATTCACAGAACATTACTTCGGATTACTATTCGATAATAGAGGAAATTTACTCGGAAATATCTTCGGCAATGCCATTTCGCGGCATTTTTTAATTAAGAAAAGGAGCCAAAATGAAACTTTCTGCAGCTAAGCTAAAGGATAAAGCAAGAGAAGTGCACTATAACAGATGGGGATCATCTGCTATGGTTACGATCCTGTTTCTCCTTATTTACCAGGGACTTACTTTCCTTACGTCCCTTCTGATCATCAATGAAAGCACACTCTCGACCATCATTGCCATGATAATGGACGTGATCATCTCTCTCCTCATGTTTCTCTTTTCATGCGGATGCCTGTTCTACTTCATGAACATGGCCCGGGGAATTCCATCCGGGATAGGAAGCATTTTTAAGATCATAAAAATGCAGCCCGACAGATATGTCATGCTCGGATTGTTCTTTTCCCTTGTTTCGGAGGTGCTCCTCATACCCAATTACTTCGTACTGATCCGTCCCGGGACAATGCCGGAGGCAATGACTTACATACTTGTTTTCTGGAATATTTTCAGAATAGTCTTCCTTTACTACTATACCCTGAACATCGGTCTGGCGCCCATGATAATGCTTGATAACCCTGATTTTTCAGCACCTCAGGCTGTAAAGGCAAGCATTTTATTAATGCGCGGCAATAAATTCAGGCTGTTCAGGCTCCACCTTTCGTTTATCGGATGGATGCTGCTTGCTATAATGAGCTTTATGATATCAGCGATATGGATCCTTCCTTATTTCACGGAGACCGTTGTGATGTTTTACATTGATGTTCTCCCTCAGGAAGAAGGTTAAAAAACGTGTGTCAATAATACTTCAAAAGAGCTTATTCTCAGGATAGCCTTATCCTTGAGAAAAGCTCTTTTTCTTTTCAATATCTTAATTTGCCGCGTCTTTGCCGAAGCTTACGGATCTCAGGCGTTTGCAAATGCCTGCTCAATGTCGGCGATAAGATCATCCGCATTCTCCAGACCGCAGGAGAATCTTACCAGCTCCGGAGAAATTCCGCATGCCTTAAGTTCTTCATCATTCATCTGTCTGTGAGTTGCATTCGCCGGATGCAGGCAGCATGTACGCGCATCCGCAACATGTGTTTCAATAGCCGCAATCTTGAGATTTTTCATAAAGCTCTCAGCAGCAGCTCTTCCGCCCTTCACCTCAAACGAAACTACTCCGCAGGTTCCGTTCGGCATATACTTTTCGGCAAGGTCGTAATATTTATCGCCCTCAAGACCCGGATAATTTACTTTTGATACCTTCTCATGCTGTGAGAGATACTTTGCAACCGCAAGGCCGTTCTCACAGTGTCTCTTCATTCTTACATGAAGGCTTTCGAGTCCGAGGTTGAGCAGAAAAGCATTCTGCGGGCTCTGAATCGATCCGAAATCTCTCATGAGCTGTGCGGTACACTTTGTGATAAAAGCTCCCTCAAGCCCGAATTTTTCGGCATATGTAACGCCGTGGTAGCTGTCGTCCGGTGTTGTAAGCCCCGGGAATTTATCCGCATATTTGAACCAGTCGAATTTTCCGGAATCAACGATACATCCGCCTACACCTGCGCCGTGACCGTCCATATATTTCGTTGTGGAATGAGTTACGATATCAGCACCCCACTCAAAAGGGCGACAGTTGACCGGAGTAGCAAAAGTATTGTCGATGATGAGCGGAACCCCGTGTCTGTGTGCGGCATCCGCAAATTTTTCAATGTCAAGAACCGTCAAGGCCGGATTTGCAATAGTCTCTCCGAACACTGCCTTTGTGTTTGGCCTGAAGGCTGCATCAAGCTCTTCCGGGGTGCAGTCGGGTGAGACAAATGTGAAATCGATTCCCATTCTCTTCATGGTAACCGCGAAAAGATTATAGGTTCCTCCGTATATGGTTGACGAAGATACTACATGATCTCCGCAGGACGCGATGTTAAAAACGCTGTAGAAGGAAGCGGCCTGTCCCGATGATGTGAGCATTGCCGCAGTTCCACCCTCAAGCTCTGCGATCTTTGCTGCCACATAATCATTTGTAGGATTCTGAAGCCTGGTATAAAAGTATCCGCTTGCCTCAAGGTCAAACAGCTTTCCCATATCTTCGCTTGTGCTGTATTTAAAAGTAGTGCTCTGAACGATGGGAATCTGACGCGGCTCTCCGTTTCCCGGTGTATAGCCTCCCTGTACACATTTTGTCTCAATATTCATTTTTCCCCTCCTGTATATTCAATACTGCAAAATTATTCGGACTGTCCGCTTGCTTCACCGTCTGATGGTGATACTTCGGTAATCTTTGCGTGCTGCTTTACAAGCTCTACAGCAACATAATTTCTTATCACCAGATCGTAGTTGAGTTCATCGATTCCTGCTGCCAGGGCGTCATCCTTACCTGCAAAGCCATAAAGGCCGAGAACCCTCTCCTCCTGCTCCTTGTACACTTCTGAATCAGAGTTTACATTCTCCTTTTCAATGATATATCTGGTTGCAAGCTCCATCTTGGCATATCTGCAGGACACTTCCTCGAGCTGTTCTTTGGTATATCCGAGATTTGTAAGGAATTCATCGTTGTACTCAACTCCCATCTGCTCGGCATAGGTTTTAAAGGAATTCTCCTGAAGCTCATTGTATCTGTCAACCATATCCCGGGGAAGCTGCTTGAACTTCGCCAAATCAAGAACAGCCGTCATGACAGTATTCTGAAACTCCTCCTCATCTCCAAGCGCGGCGTCCTCCTCAAGATACTGCCTGGTTCCTTCTCTGAATTCATCCACTGTACTGTAATCAAAATTCTCACGCACCCACTCATCCGTAGGTTCTGAAAGAATCTTTTTGACTTCATTTACAGTCAGATGGAAGGATCCCGCTTTTCCTGCGATCTCAGTGTCGCCGTAATCCTCGGGGAAGGTACACTCGAAGTCCAGAACTTCCCCTTTTTTGTGACCGATTATCTGTTCGCTGAAGCCTTCTATAAGATTAGCGGATCCCATTTCAAAGTCCACTCCGGTTCCCGCATCATGCTGTTCCCCGTCCACCATAAGGGTATAATCACAATTGACGGTCATACCCTTCTCGATAACGGTTCCTTCCTCGCAGACCTGCGGATAGTATGTCAGCTGGCTTGCGATCTCATTTTCAACATCTTCATCAGTCACCACAGTGACCTGTTTCTCAAGCTCCATGGAGTCATATCCGGGCACCTCCACAAATGCATCGATGCCCTTCTCCTCGACGGTCTCGTCGACGATCGGGACATCATCTTCCCCGGACTGCTCTTCCGTATCCGCCGTCGAAGACTCGGAGGCGGTACTTTCCTCTGTCGAAGAGTTACCGCATCCGGTAAATGAAGCAGCAAGTGCAAGAGCCGCCAAAATCGCTACAATTCTTTTTTTCATTTGTTCTCCTCATGATAAATAAATAGTTTTAGATCCCTGTAATGATAAGACCTAAATATGTTCAATCTGTGATTATTTAAAAAGCATCTCAAACTCTTCTCTTCCAATTTTTTCCTTTTCAAGCAGAAGCTGAGCACACCTTTCAAGGACATCCATATTTTCGCTGATCATTTCCTTTGCCTTCTTATAGCACTCTCCGATAATGCGTGCCACCTCGGCATCGATCTCGCTTGCGGTATTTTCGCTGATATTTCTGGTTTTTTCAAAATCACGGCCCAGGAATACCTCGTCGGAATCCGAATCATAAGAGACAAGGCCGATCTTTTCCGACATTCCGTATTTTGTCACCATAGCTCTGGCAGTTGCCGTAGCATTTTTGATATCCTGGGAAGCACCTGTTGTTATATCGTCCAGAACCAGCTCCTCAGCTACCCGTCCGCCGAGACCCACAATAATATTCTGAAGCATCATACCCCTGGTGTTAAAAAGCTCATCCTTCTCGGGAAGAGGCATGGTGTAGCCGGCAGCACCCATTCCGGTAGGAATGATTGATACCGTGTATACCGGTCCTACATCCGGGAGCAGATGGAACAAAATAGCGTGACCCGCCTCATGAAAAGCAGTGATCCTCTTATCCTTTTCCGAGATAATTTTGCTCTTCTTTTCCGTTCCGATTCCTACTTTAATAAATGCCTTCTTTATATCTTCCTGAACCAGGAACTTTCTGTTGTCC
>JBMNQZ010000054.1:0-9725 GCA_050944395.1 Lachnospiraceae bacterium | reverse complement strand
AAAAGAACACCTTACGAAAATTCGTGTTCAAAAAGGTACAGTGCTCCTCCAAGTATTCCGAAAAATACTCCCGGATATCCTATAAAGCAGATCAACCATGAAATTTCCGGTAAAAACAGCCTTCCCACTGCTGCCCATAGAATTCCTCCGATGATCAATCCTATAAAAAACATCAGTATTATGTAAACTGCGTTTTTTGTCCGGTTCCCAATATTTAACTTATCGACAAATTTCCATATCGTCTTCATTTGCTCCTCTGCCCTCCTTAGGAGAAGGGTAACAGCCAAATGTAAATTCTGATATGGAATTAAAGTAAAAACAAAGTAAAACTTTTGCCTTGCAAAAAAGGTGACGGGTGCACCCGTCACCTTTTGTACGTCACTTTTCCCCTTCAAAACTGTATGCCCACAGATTTCTAATCTGGGGCATCAGCCTTTCCACCTCCCAGCTTTTATTGCTGTTTTTTCTGCTGTTCGGATCATTTACTTTTATTTTACCGGTCAATGTATTTCCTGTAAGCACGATAAAATGCCCCGCTGAAGTGAAATCTCCCGGTCCCATGATACATATGACAGGCAGGCCTTTATTCAGCGTATCTGTTATTCCTTCCTTGCTGAATTCCGGTGTAAATACCTCAAGTCCCAGCTCCCTTGCCATCTCATCCATCATACTCCAGCTCGAACCGGAACCATCGACGTAATATCCCTCGTCCTCAGCCTTCACAGCCATCATAAAAGGATTCATATCGGTATTGCCCGTCAATCCCGAATAGACCATAGAAAGACATGTAGGTCCGCAGCCCGTGATCGCCATAAAATCACTGCCGTATTTCTCATAGCCCCATCTTTCATCCCACTGAAGAAATAGCGGAATCTCTCCCTTTTTTACGTCTTCGGAAATATCTGCTTCTCCGGCATTTTCGTCATAAGAAGAATAGCCTTTCACAAAATCTACCGTCTCGGGATTTCTTTTTGCCAACTCAATCAGACTCTCCGGGCATCCCGAATCCTCTATTTTCATTATCTCTGATGCGGCTCTTATCCGTGGATAGAAAAATATCGTCGCCGCAATGAGAACCGGCAGCAAAACTACCGCCGGGTTAACTCTCCTTTTCTTCCTTCTCCCTTTGCCCCCTGTTTTCCTCATATTTGTATCCTCCTTTGGTCTCATTATGCCCTGCCAACGAAGTATACTTTTTTCTCTTTCCTGCACTTTTTCTTACGATATTCTTAAATCATCATGGAATAACAACCTCAAATAATACCTTTTCGTCCCTGCTTTCACATCGAATTGATCCTCCATGAAGACCTACTATCTCCTTTGTGACGGCCAGACCCAGTCCGCTTCCTCCACTTGAAGTATTTCTCGAGCTGTCTATCCTAAAGAACTGTTCAAAAATATGTTCCCGCATTTCCTCCGGAATCGTTTTTCCTTTGTTTACCGTTACAAGCCGCATTCCATCATTGCCGAATTTTTTCAGAGAAAGCAAAACTTCAGTCTCAGGATAGCTGTAATTTACAATATTTTTCAGGAGATTATCATACACTCTTTCCATTTTTTCGGAATCACAATTCACGATTATGTCCTCCTCAATTTCGGTTTTGCAGATAAGTCCCTTTTCTTTGAAAATCGGCTCAAATTCCGATACTATCTGAGAAAGCATCATGCTCATGTTTATTCTGGATTTCTCCAGTATCATATGAGTGAAGTTGAACCTGGTGATATCGAAAAATCCGTTTATCAGTTCCTCCAGTCTCAGTGCTTTTTTCAGTGCAATACCAACATACCTTTCTTTGACCTCGATTGGGATATCTTTCTCGTCATTGACAAGTGTGAGGTAACCTATCACGGATGTGAGAGGGGTTTTCAGGTCATGTGCCATATACATTATCATGTCTGTCTTGCGCTGATTTGCTTCTCTGGCATCCTGAAGGTTCATTTTTGCCTCAAGCTGTATCTGTCTGAGTCCAACCTCTATTTCCCGAAAGGACTTAGGCAAATGTATTTCTTCTGCGTCACCCTCGTAAACGGCGCGTACTCCTTCTGTTATCTGCCCAATGGCTTTTGCAGTGTAATTAAGCGTGATAAAAGTTGATATCATAACACTTGCTATAATCGCAGCCACAATGACGCCGGATTTATGATCTGAGATATAGCTCAGAAGCCAATATCCGCTATCCGTGTCATGCCACACCGGCCGGATTGCGAAGCAAAGTCTCTCCCCGGCATACAAAAAAAGAATTGTTGCGGCAATAACGCCTATAATTAGAAGAAAATAATTGCGGAGCCATCGCCTTTTCAAAATCAAACCGGCATTACTCATTTCCCCATGCCTCACTTTCCAGCTTATAACCCACTCCCCAAACTGTCTTTATAAATCTGGGTTTTCGTGAATTCTCTCCCATTTTCTCTCTGATCCTTGCAATGTGAACGAACACGGTATTGTTTGCCTCAAAGTATTTCTCTTTCCAGACAGCTTCAAATAATTCCTCCGAACCAACCACCTGATTCATGTGACGGCATAAATATAAGACGATTTCAAATTCTATAGGGGTAAGTCCCAATTCTCTTTCGTACAGTGTACAGACATGGTTCTCGGCATTCACATACAGCCCGTGAATAAAATATTCCTCAACGACAGGCCCTAAGTCGAGTTCTTTGTTGTATTTTTCAGCTCTCCTCAGCTGCGCCTTCACCCGTGCTACCAGTTCAAGAGAATTGAATGGCTTGGTAATATAATCATCCGCACCGATAGTAATTCCATTAATCTTATCGATCTCCTCACTTTTGGCTGTGAGCATTATAATGGGAAAGAAGAATTTTTCCCTGATCTTCCGGCATAAAGTAAAGCCGTCAATATCAGGGAGCATCACATCCAGAATACCCAGATCAATGTGTCCGGAATTCACACAATTCAGGGCATCAATACCGTTATAAAACTTCAGCACCTCAAAGCCCTCGCTCTTGAGATATACTTCAACCAAATCAACAATTTCCTTTTCATCGTCCACAATAAGAATTCTTTTATTCATAAAGGATTTCCCCCGGATTAATTACAGTAAGACCAGTATATTATAGCAGAGAACCGATCTGCGTTTCTTAAATAAATCTTAAGAAAGCACAAAAGGGGACAGGTGCAAACTGAACAAACTTGTTCAGTTTACACCCGGCACCTTTTGTACTATCTCTTCAGTCCAAGATTCACTATGCCAGTCTCCAATTCCTGTTCTCCGAATTCAAAGGAAGCCCCGCTTCCGGTAAGATTGAGATACAGGTTTTCAAGCTCTGTCTCATTGACAATCCAGGCCATATCCACCTGAACACTTTCTCCGGGTTTCAATGCTGAAATATAATTTCCCCCGTTTCCATACTCCTCCTTTGTTCCGAAATAAGTCATTTCCAGTGCCGATGCCACGCTGTCTCCGCTGCGGTAATCATATCCGTCTCCCGAAGAAAATCCATCGACATAAATAGAATACTCTCCGTTTTTCTCAAACAATGTCATCAAATTTCCCAAATAGAGAAGATGATCTATCTCCTCATCCGAGGTATTGGTATAGGTAACAGTCGCATAGAGAAGCTTCTGACCCACGGTCTCTTCCTTAACAACAGTGTCCAGAGTCTCCACACCGTCTCCCCTCTTATAATACGAAAGGTGATTTTTTTCCAGCTTCCCGTTCTCATCCACGGCATCTTTCCACTCTTCGGGGATATCTTTTCCCTCCAGCAGCGTAAGATCATCCGCCGTTATTACACTGTCCACGCAAACTGTAATCTTATCGGTATCAACAAATTCCCCCGAATTATTCTCTCCGAACGCACTTCCAAGTGCAAATGTCTCACCCACCTGATGAATGACCGGATTTCCCTCTGTCACCATGCCATCGCCCTCATATGTCTCAGGATTTACAACCTCGCTCCAGGTATACAGTCCCGCAGTCTCCACCATCTCGTCTTCCCTGACAATCTTCAGGTTCTCAGCGAATTTTACGGCATCTTCCTTTGAAACATCATCGCTAAAATAAAGCATGACAACTCGATACTCCTCCGGACAGAAAAGATATATTCTCTGATTAAAAGTACCATCCTGCTCCGTATCGTGATATCTGAGATAAACACCTTCCATAGTTCCGAAGGTTCTCTCCTCACTTTCCACGACGTACTTTTCGACCAATACTTCTGTCGGATTCACCCTGTCCAGCAATACCATGGAAATCGATATTCCACCGACATACGGATGTTCCGAATAGGACAGCTTGATATTTTCGTCCACCCATTCCATTCCCTCGGGAATATATCCGGCCTCGATTCGAACATCATTTATTTCAGAAGGAAGATCAATGACTCCATCTCCGTCCTGACTGTCTATCGCCACCTCAACTCTATTCGTTCCCGTTTTTTCAACATGCATCCGGAAGAGCCTTGTTCCGGCATAAACCATCGTTGACGCCGCCGCTATGCAAGCCGCCGCAGCTGCTGCCATTCGGCCCAGGCTCCACTTTATCTTCCGACCCTTATGATACGAGACAATATCGGTTCCTCTTATTTGCTCATTTACTGTATTCTCTATCATCGCACTGATTTGAGATGGAACCTCCGGCATCTCATTTTTTAAATTTTCCAGTCTCATGCAATAATCTCCTCCGGCTTAACTGTTTTTCTTAATTTTTCCCTCGCCCTGGCAAGTCTTTTCTGAACCGCTCCCTCCGAGATATCCAGGATCTGGGCAATTTCCTTTATATTGAATTCCTCCATATAATAGAGAATCACCGGAATCCTGAGTTCCTCCTTGAGCGTGTTGACCGCCCTGTAAAGTTCACTGTAATCATTTCTTTTTACCGTTATCTCCTCAGCCGCCATATAATTTTCGTCAAACGCCTCCCTGACACTTTTCTTTCTTGCGATATTGTAACATTCATTTATCAGGATCCTGATCAGCCATGTCTTGGCATAACAGTCCTTTTTTAATGTATGTATCTTGGAAAATGCCTTCACGATCGACTCTTGTATGGCATCAGCGCAATCATTATCATCAGACAATATCGACTTTGCGGTAGCATACATCTGGCGTTCCGAAGAAATAATGATCTCCCCCAGCTTTTCCTTATTCAATTTAAAACCACCTTTCACGCCGGCCGGCTTTTTTGTTTTACATATATTAGACGTTTCGGACTATATAATATCCCTGTTTTTTTGTAAATAAAAAAATTCTCCCCGGTGTCTTTCCGGGGAGTTTGAAAATAATCTTTCTTTAATTATTTTCATGTTCTGCCAAAATCATACCTCCAGATCTTTTCGCAAAGCTCTGTGTATATTTTCAGCCATCATTTCAAGCACTCTCCCGGTGCTTTCCATATCTTCGGCTGAAATTCCCGAGCCCAGAACATCAAAAAAGTCGTACAGATACTCCACGAAAAACTGTTGTCCCTCAATAAAAAAAATAAGCACCCCGGAAGCGATTTTTAATCCGCCTTCTGCAGTGCTTAAAATATTGTCTGAAAAAACAAAAATATTGATAATAATTGTCAATCCGTGATTTCATCCGATTCCGTTTAACAGGATTCCCGCAATGAGAGCAACCAGCGCGCAGGCACAGTACAGATATTTGCCCAGGGGAATAAACCAGGCTCCGACCTTCTTCTTTGCGCCTTCATTTACAGCCCTCAGAACATTTTCCTTCTTGAGAATCCAGAAGAACATTATTCCGGCAAGGAGCGCGCCAATCGGACAGATGTAAATCGATACCATATCCATCCACTGTGACGTCCACGGCTGTATGAGTATTGCGGTCACAACACCGACAGTACCAACGATGAAGACCGAAGGAATTCTTCCGGTCTTCAGATTATCCTGCATCCAGGCAATCGGAACCTCATAGAGATTGATAATGGAACTGGTTCCTGCAAAGAAAACGCAGATGAAAAAAATCATTCCAATTACTCTGCCGCCTGTCATATTGTTTAGGACATTTACCAGATAAATAAACATAAGACCCGGACCTCCAGATGAGGGTTCAACTCCTCCCGCTGCCATTGCGGGAAGGATTACGCAGGCTGCAAGCATTGCCGCAATGGTGTCAAAAAGGGCAATGACTCTGGCAGACGATGGAATATCGGCCTTTTTGCTCAGATATGATCCGTATATAACAGATCCGTTTCCGGCAACGGACAGCGAGAAAAATGCCTGTCCGAAAGCATATATCCAGACCTTGGGATCCGCCAGTCCCTCCGGCTTGAGGGTAAAGATATATTTATAACCCTCAGACGCTCCATTAAGAGTAACGATATATATTCCTAGAATCACAAGCAGAGCAAACAGCGCCGGCATCAGGATTTTATTTGTTTTTTCTATCCCTCCCGAAACACCGAAAGATATTATAAGAAGCGCGATTACGAGACCTCCTATAAGCCATCCGGTATTGCCTACATTAAATATTCCCCCGGTAACCATCATCTTCACAGCCTCCGAAAGAGTGGATGCCTCCGGTGCAATCGTTCCGAAGCTGCCGACTATGATATCCATGTCCGTGCCCATTTCATACAGACTTCCGGTTATTCCCATAAAGAAATACCTTGTGATCCAGCCCATTACGACGGTATAGCCTATTGCCATGCCAAGAGCACCGATGACAGGAACAGCTCCTATTATCCTGCCGGGCTTTGAAGTGCCGAATCGGTCCTTCGTGCATTTTCCGAAGGCTCCCACAGGGCCGGCAGCGGCAAACCGTCCGAGTGCAATTTCTCCCATTACTCCCGAAGAGGCTATTAGAATCGCAAAAAAGAAATACGGAAGCAGGAAGGTAAGTCCGCCATAGATTGATACCATTATAGGGAAACGCCAGATATTTCCCATTCCAACTGCAGAGCCTATGCACGCGAGAGTAAATCCCCAACTGCTCTTGAAGGTGTCTCTGTTTTGCATGATTGTGTACCGCCTTAGCTATTATCGTGGCTTATATTATATACGGAAACCATGATATGTGCAAATTTGTGCCTGGCACGTTTAGTGTTTGTGCCAGGCACCTTTTGTGCTTACACCTGTCCCCTTTTGTACACGCAAAAAATGGCCGGATACAAGCTCCGACCATTTCTTACGTTATTTTATTTATTATCAAGCCGCATAATCCATAACCATACTCGACAATTTCACATTATTATCCGTGTATATATGGAAAATTATCTTTCCGCTATGCTTCAGGTTTGAGTAGGGAGCGCGGGCAATGAATGTCCCGTCAGATCTGCGCATCATCGGATACCACTTCAGATCGTCCTGCCCGTTTTCCAGGGACCATACGGCAACCCTCATAGAACGACAATCCTCTTTTCCTTCAACAACAAAACCGTTGTCACCCTTCGAAACGTAGAAGTATTTATCTTTTATCTCAAATCCGTTTACATAGTTGACCCTGCTCTTATATCCGAAATAATAATCTTTTTCATTTCTGCTGTTCAGAGGATTTGAATACCCGAATCCATCACCCAGACGGAGGGACACGCAGTTTTTGTACTCGGATTCATTGCACATCTCTCCTCCGAAATTATACAGATTTCCTCCGGAAATACAGTCCTCGGCGACAAGCGGCCCGTTTACCGTATCATACGGGAATTTTTCATCATTAAATCTTGACTGGCTCTCAAAGAATATTCCGAATTTTCTGTTATTCAATGCCAGGCATTTTCTGATTGTAATACTTTCGTCTTCAGTCTTTCCGTACCCGATACCGAAGCCGGAAGCCCCCACATTTTCAATCGTGGCTTTTTTCCCGCACGCAGCGGCGTCGCAGTTTGAGATCGTACAATTCCTGGCCTCGTCAATTCCGAATCCGGTTCCGTCGGTGTTCTTTACAATGCAGTTATACCAGTCGCAATCAGCTATCATAGCCATCATATAACCTTTGCCGTTGGCCTCGTAGCGCCCGGTATGCGTACTTTCTGCTCCATCAATTCCCAAATCACGGAAATCGGCATTTTCCGCAACGATATTTAACCCATCCAGCTTTGTGTAAAACGCATTTACCGGACCATCATATACCCCGTACGGCATGATCCACGTGGATATCCTGCCGGATTTGACCGTTCCGGCAACGGTCACATTGCTCTTTGCCTGGAAGCATCCGTATCTTGGCTGGTCACTCCAGTACTCGTAAGGCTCGTCCTGCTTTCCTATATAATACTTTCCCGATCCGATAAGGACAGTTCCGCCACCCGCTTCACTTACGAGATCCATGAATTTCTGGATACGGTCACGATTTAACCTCGTTTTATCAGCATTCTTTGTATAAGGATAGAGAATAAAATCTTCTTCCGATACCGATATTGAGGCTTCAGGAATCCTCAGCTTGACAATGACCGATCCGCCCGGTACCGAATATATTTCACCCTCTTCTTTTGAAAAACCTGACGGAAGATAATAATCGCTCTCCGGCACATTTGCGCCTACAGTCTCAGATACTCCGTCAGAAGGCTCCGGAAACAACTTTTCGGACTCAACATCCGGAAATGCAGGTTCAGAATCCGGATCCGAGATTTTCCAAATCTGCGCATCTGTGTTGTTGAAAGTATACTGCCATACATTTGTTCCATCTTCATTCTTCGCCGCCGCCACATCGAGGACGCACCCTGACCCGCGGTTTATAATATCAATATCGCCATCATACTGATTGATTATCCATTTTTGAGCATCTGTATTATTTGCTCTGTAAGTCCAGACATTTGCCATGTTAGACTTCCCGGCTCCGTATACATCAAGCACACACCCGGTTTCGACACTTTTTATTTCATAATACCCAAACTCATCCTTTTCAAAACTCCATCTTTGCTTTAAATCCCCAGTATACGTTGAAATAATGGCATTCTTATCCGAAACGGTAAGAACTCTCGATCCATCCCCAAGGCATGAGGATATTACTTTTTCACCTGTAATACATGGATCTTCACCTGATGGAACAATGAACCACCTCTGCGCCGCGGTATTATTACGCTTGTACTGATCTACATTCTGACCGGCTTTAACTATTCCGGCATAAATGTCCAAAGCCTTCTCAGAGCCCTTATTCACCACCTCAAAAGCTCCGAAATCATCGGGAATAAGATACCATTTCTGTGCATCGCTTCCATTTTTCGAATACTGCCACACATTTGCAAAATCACTCTTTGAGCCCGCACTGACATCTATGACCCGATTTGATTTGAGTGAAAAAAAGCTGTAGGTATCGTCATCATTAGCTCTTATTCTGAACCACTGATCAATTGAGTTTCGATTCTTTCCTACGTTAACATTTCCTCTGTTCTCAATTCCATTTATCTGAAGGACGAATGAACGATCAGAACTGCACTCAAGCTTATAGTACCTGTTTTCATCAAACGAAAATGTTGATTCCATGGCAGAGATATCCGATTCATTTCCGTTTTCACCCGAACCACTTTTTTGGGTTTTATTTTCATTTATGCAGTCATCCCCACCCGCCGGCTCATCTGACCAACTGAGATTATCATAAGTATCCTGTGAATCCCTTGCATCAGAATCTCCGGATTCTACGGTATCTCCAAATATGCTGGCGCAATTTGCCATTAACAAAGTCAGCGTAACTATAGCAGAAATAATAATTCTGCATATCTTCTTTTTATTCATTTTTATTTTCCTCCTTGAAATGAAACAAAGGTTTGTTTCGCAGACGCAATTCCGCCTACAATAATCCGCATCCTAATTTGAAAAAAAGAAAGGTA
>JBMNQZ010000053.1:0-10101 GCA_050944395.1 Lachnospiraceae bacterium | reverse complement strand
GAAATTATTTCGAACGGATGCGATGCGATCACAAAGCTCAAAAAACTGGAGGGAATAGGCGAATACTCAGCTCCCGAGGGAAACAGATACAATATTCAGGTGATCGTTAACCCTGACGAAAAGACGCTTAAGTTTATTGACAACGGTATCGGAATGACAGCCGAGGAAGTTGAGCAGTACATTACCCAGATTGCTTTTTCGGGCGCCTCAAAATTCCTTGAGCAGTACGAAAATGTTGCGGACGGCGATCAGATAATCGGTCATTTCGGACTCGGTTTCTATTCCGCATTTATGGTTGCGGACGAAGTTCACATTGACACTCTCTCATACAAGGAAGGTTCCTCACCGGTTCACTGGGAGAGCGACGGTGAATCCGAATACACCATTGAAGAAGGTGACAGGACCGAGCGCGGCACCGAGATAACTCTCTTCCTCAATGATGAGTGCTATGAATTCTGCAATGAATATCGTGTTCGCACCGTAATAGAGAAATACTGCTCTTTTGTTCCCGTTGAAATATATCTTTCCGACGAAGTCAAGGAAGCTTCCAATGCAAAAGAGGAAGTCAATGAGGATGCCGATAAAGATGTCAAAGAAGCCGAGAAGCATCCGATAAACGACACCCATCCGCTCTGGACTAAAATGCCGAGTGAGTGTACAGATGAAGATTACAAGGCATTTTACAGAAAAGTATTCCATGATTATAAGGAACCGCTCTTCTGGATCCACCTTAATATGGACTACCCGCTTTCCCTCAAGGGAATCGTGTACTTCCCGAAGCTCAATACACAGTACGACTCTCTCGAAGCCGAGATCAAATTGTACAATAACCAGGTATTTATCGCCGACAATATAAAGGAAGTTGTTCCGGAGTTTCTGATGGCTCTCAAGGGAGTTATCGATTGCCCGGATCTTCCTCTCAACGTTTCCAGAAGTGCTCTTCAGAACGACGGATCAGTAAGAAAAATTTCTGATTATATAAGCAGAAAGTTTGCGGATAAGCTTGTAAGTCTCTGCAAGAACGAGCGTGAGTCTTACGAGAAGAACTGGAATGATATTTCTCCGTTCATCAAGTTCGGTTGTCTCAAGGACGACAAATTTGCAGACAAGATGCTCAACAACATGTTATTTGAAGACCTTGACGGAAAGTTCCTCACTCTTCCCGAATACAAGGAAAAGAATAACCTGGCAGCTGAAGCCGGCAATGCAGAAGAAAATTCCGAAGAGACGCCTTCCGATGCTTCCGAAACAGCCGACAGCCCGAAGGAGGAAAAGGCAGAGGAAAAATCAACCGTATACTATGTTTCGGACAAGGTTCAGCAGGCCCAGTTTATCAATATGTTCAAAAAGAGAGACAAGGACGCTGTTATTCTCAACAATCCTATTGATACCCAGTTCATAACAAAGCTGGAAGAGGTCAACAAGGATCTCAGATTCTTCCGTGTGGATGCGGTCATTGACGATGATCTCACCAACAAAAAACAGGTCAAAAAAGAGGATGTCGAGACTCTTACCGAGATGTTCCGCAAGGCACTGAAAAAGAAAGAGCTTGCTGTGGAAGCAAAAAATATGAAGGATAAGTCGGTTGCCGCAGTTCTTACTCTCTCCGAGGACAGCAGACGTATGGCGGATCTCATAAAGATGTACAATCTTGACGGAATGCCTGATTTCGCTGAAAAGGAAGTTCTCGTACTCAACGGAGGAAACAAGCTTGTAAAATATCTCCTTGCAAACAAGGACAGCGAAAATGCCTCCATCATCTGCAAGCAGCTCTATGATCTTGCAGTTCTCTCTCACAGAAGCCTCACTCAGGATGAGATGGCTGAGTTCCTGAAGAGGAGCAATGAGATACTGATGCTTGTTGCCGGAGAATGATCATCAAAAAATATCATATTATAAATATCAAAGGATCCTGCCGATCACAGGATCCTTTTTCTTTACCGGAATCTCTTTGGTTTTTCTTGACTTTATCATGATAAAGTGCTAATCTATGAAATCAAAACCACTGTTTTTTGTATGAATAATTATTCGGAGCGCTACAATGAAGAAAAATATCAATTCGGATTCAATAGACCGTCTTGCACAGGCAATACTTCTGCTTAGAGATAAAGAAGAATGCAAAAATTTTTTAAGTGACATTTGTACCATAACCGAGATCCAGGATATCGCTCAGAGGTTCGACACCGCGCTTATGCTGGACAAAGGAATAAATTATCAGGCTATATCAAAGGAAATCGGCGTAAGCACAGCCACCATAAGCCGGGTGAGCCGATGCCTTAACTACGGGAATAACGGATATACAACGGTAATTGAGAGATATAAGGAATTAAAAGGAGAAGAAAATGCAGATTGATTACAGTGTTCTTGACAGCAGTGAAAAGATCATTTTTTCGCTGAGGTCACTGTATAAAAAATACGGATATATTCCGTATAAAATGAGTAAATTCGAAGAATATGATCTCTACGGAAAAAACAAGGATTTCCTCATTTCCGATAGCGTCATCACTTTTACGGACACCAACGGAAAACTGCTTGCACTTAAGCCGGATGTGACCTTATCAATAATAAAAAACAGCGATGATGATTTCAGAAATGTGCGGAAGCTCTACTACAACGAAAATGTGTACAGAGTATCCAAGGGGAGCAATAATTTCCAGGAGATCATGCAGACCGGTCTTGAATGTATCGGGAATATCGATTTCGGATGCATATCGGAAGTACTGGTTCTGGCTTCAAAAAGTCTTGATCTTATTTCCCGGGAAAATGTCCTGGAAATATCCGATATGGACATCCTAACTTCGCTTTTGAATATTATTTCCGACAATCATGATATAAGGCAGGCAGTTCTTAAATGCGTGACCGCCAAAAATATTCATGAAATCGAGTCTATCTGCACAGCAAACGGGATCGATCCCCGTAAGGCTTCTCCTCTTATCACTCTTTTGGGTCTCTACGGAACTCCCGAGGAGGTTATGCCCGAGCTGAAAACGATAGCAGCCGAAAACGGTGCGGCGCAGGAGGTTTACTCATTTGAAAAAGCCGTTAATCTTTTCCGCAGCAATGTTCCCGACGGAAATGTTGTTATTGATTTCTCCCTTGCAAGCGACACGGCATATTATAACGGTATCGTATTTAAGGGATTTATCGAGGGAATTCCCGACAGCGTCCTTTCGGGCGGACAGTACGACAAGCTGATGAAGCGTATGCACAAAAAGTCCGGAGCGGTAGGTTTTGCCGTATATCTCGATGTTCTGGAAAGACTCGGCGATTCCGGCCTTACTTCGGACGAATCTCCCACCGAAGAGGAAATAATGCAGCTTGAAAAAGAACGCCACATGATAAATGTTGCTCTCCCCAAGGGACGTCTCGGCGAAAAAGTATACAACATTTTCGAAAAGGCCGGCTTCGAATGCCCGTCAATACACGAAGAGAACCGCAAGCTCATCTTCGAAAACGAACAGGCGGGCGTAAGATATTTCTGGGTAAAACCATCAGATGTCGCAATTTACGTTGAAAGAGGCGCTGCGGATATAGGCGTTGCCGGAAAGGATATTCTTCTTGAATACGAACCCGATGTATATGAGCTCTCCGATCTGAATATCGGAAAGTGCAGAATGTGTGTGGCAGCTCCCGCAGAATTTGTCGACGATATCGACAGGACGCTTATTGTGGCAACGAAATTTTCAAATATTGCATACAACTACTACGCTTCAAAGGGCAGAAATATTGATATCATTCACCTTAACGGTTCCATCGAAATAGCCCCTATTCTGGGACTTACGGATGTTATCGTTGATATCGTGGAGACCGGAACCACACTTAAAGAGAACAATCTCAAGGTATTTGAAGAGATCATACCGATAAGTGCAAGGCTGATCTCAAACAAATCCAGCTTTAAATTTAAAAACGAGATAATCAGCAGAATCGTCCGGGAAGTAGAAAATCTCAAGGAGGCATAATATGATCAGGATCATGAAATACGGCGAAGTTTCAAACGATGAGATCTTCGCGAGAGTCCAGCCGTCAGTTAATGTTGAGGATATAGTAGCCGATATCATATATGATGTGAGAAAAAGAGGCGACGCCGCTCTTTTGGAATATACGAAAAAATTTGACGGAGCCGACCTGGAAAGTCTCTCAGTCACCGAGGAAGAGATCGAAGAGGCACTTGCCAAGGTAGAGCCGGAATTTCTCCGCGTTCTCGAAAAGGCCGCCTCAAACATCAGAAAATTTCACTCACACCAGGTGAGAAACAGCTTCATAATAAATGATACAGACGGCGTTTTATGCGGTCAGAAAGTCATCCCCGTGGACAGGGCGGGACTTTATGTGCCGGGCGGTACCGCCGCATACCCTTCCACGGTTCTTATGGACTCAATACCGGCCAGGATAGCAGGCTGCCGCGAGGTTGTCATAGTAACACCGCCGGGGAAAGACGGAAAGATCAACCCGGCAATCCTTGCCGCCGCAAAAACTGCCGGTGTGGACAAAATATATAAGGTAGGCGGAGCTCAGGCTATCGCCGCCCTTGCCTACGGAACCGAGACAATTCCAAGAGTTGACAAGATCGTCGGTCCCGGAAACGCCTTTGTGGCAGAAGCAAAGAAGCAGGTATTCGGAAAAGTATCCATCGATATGATCGCAGGTCCCAGTGAAATACTGATTGTCGCAGACAGTATCTCAAATCCCGCGCATGTCGCTGCCGATCTTCTCTCACAGGCAGAGCATGACAAGCTTGCCAGCGCTGTACTTGTCACCGACTCATTTGAATTTGCACAGAAGGTCAGCGAAGAGCTGGAACGCCAGATCCCGCTTCTCGAAAGATCAGCAATCGCCAGGGAATCCATAGATAACAACGGAAAGATCATCGTTGCGGACGACCTTCGCACGGCAATAGATATTTCAAATGAAATTGCTCCCGAGCATCTTGAACTGTGCGTGGACAATCCGTTTGACTATCTTGACTCAATTCACCATGCCGGTTCTGTTTTCATGGGACGAAGCTGCCCGGAAGCGCTCGGAGATTACTTCGCAGGCCCGAACCACACTCTTCCCACCAGCGGAACCGCAAAATTTTCGAGCCCGCTGTCTGTGGATGATTTTGTAAAGAAGACACAATACACATATTATACGCGCGACGCACTGGCAAAGGTTGCCGGAGATGTTGCCATGTTTGCCAAGAAGGAAGGGCTTACAGCACACGCTAAAAGCGCCCTGATTCGTCTTGAGGAGGATCAATGAGTTCATATTTCAGTAAAAGAAACAGTAATCTCGTACCCTATGTTCCCGGCGAACAGCCAAAGGACATGAAATACGTGAAATTAAATACCAACGAATCCCCGTTTCCCCCGTCTCCAAAGGCTCAGGAGGCGGCTGCGGAGGCTGCGAAGACTCTCTGCCTCTACTCGGATCCGGAATGCACAAAGCTTGTCGAAAAGTTCTCGGAATGCTTCGGCGTCGGAAAAGACGAAGTTATCTTTACAAACGGCTCCGATGAGGTACTGAATTTCGCTTTTATGGCATATTGCGACGAAGAGACTCCCGCGTATTTTCCCGACATCACCTACGGCTTCTATCCGGTATTTGCCGATATCAACCATATTCCCTACAAAGAGATTCCTTTGTCCGGTGATTTTACGATCAACACAGATGATTACAAAAGTATCGGCGGAACTATATTCATAGCAAATCCCAACGCCCCCACCGGAATTGCACTCAGCCTTGATAAGATTGAGGAGATACTGGCCTCAAATCCCGACAATATCGTAGTCATCGATGAGGCCTATGTTGATTTCGGCTGTCAAAGCGCCGCCGGGCTCATTCACAAATACAGCAACCTTCTGGTGACTCAGACATTCTCGAAATCAAGGAGCATGGCGGGAGCCCGGCTGGGCTTCGGTATTGCCTGCAAGGAGATAATAGCCGATCTGAATACGATAAAGTATTCCACAAATCCATACAATATTAACAGTATGACAATGGCTGCGGGAATCGGCTCACTTTCGGATCCCGAATACACGGATAAAAACTGCAGAACGATTATCGAAAACAGGGCTTACACAGCAGAAACCCTGAAAAAAATGGGATTCTCCCTAACCGACTCCTCTTCTAATTTCCTTTTTGCAAGGCATCCCAAAATCGGCGGCGAACAGCTTTACAAAAAGCTCAGGGAGCGCGGTGTGCTCGTTCGTCATTTTTCAAAACCTTCTATATGCGAATACAACCGCATTACCATAGGAACCAGGGAACAGATGGATATACTGTTGACAAATATTGATAAAATACTTAAGGAGGAATCATGAGGAGCGCGGTAATAAAAAGAAAGACAAATGAAACAGATATTGAACTCACTCTTAACATAGACGGATCCGGAAAAAGCTCCATTGATTCGGGCTGCGGATTCCTTGACCACATGCTTACGCTCTTTTCCCGGCACGGAAGATTCGATATCGATCTCAAATGCAAGGGCGACACCTATGTGGATTACCACCACACGGTGGAGGATATCGGAATTGCCTTAGGCGAGGCATTCAAAAATGCACTGGGAGATAAAAGAGGAATAAGGAGATACGGAAGCTGCACTCTTCCGATGGATGAAGCATTGATCCTGACAGCCGTAGACCTGTCGGGACGCATGTTCCTCAATTACGGTCTTAACATTCCCACAGAAAAGGTCGGTTCATTCGACACAGAGCTCACCGAGGAGTTCTGGCTTGGCTTTTCCCGTAATGCACTTTGCAATCTCCACATAAAACAGCTTGAAGGAACAAATTCTCACCATATTATAGAAGGGACATTTAAATCGGCAGCACGATCACTGAAGGAAGCTGTTGCCATAGATACCGAATATTCGGAAGAAATCCCATCAACGAAAGGCGTTCTCTGATGATAGCAATAATTGATTACGGAGTCGGCAATCTCTTTTCGCTCAAAAGTTCTTTCGCTTTTATAGGAAAAGAAGCCGTAATTACTTCAGATAGAAAAGAAATCGAAAAGGCAGACAAGCTTATTCTCCCCGGAGTCGGGGCATTCGGCGATGCTGCCGCAAAGCTTCGTGCCACCGGCCTTGATGAGGTGATAAAGACCCAGGCGGCACAGGGAAAGCCCATTATGGGCATATGTCTGGGCATGCAGCTGCTGTTTGATAAGAGCTATGAATACGGAATCCACGAAGGTCTCGGACTGATCCATGGTTCGGTAAAACCTATAGCCGATGTGATCCCCGAAGATCTGAAGATTCCTCATATAGGGTGGAACTCACTCATTTTTGAGAAGGAATCTCCGCTCTTCAAATATATAAAAGAAGGTGACTGCGTTTATTTCGTTCATTCCTTCTACGCCGCAGACTGTCACGAGAGCATTATCGCATCGGCTGAATACGGTGCCAAGCTCACGGCGGCGGCATCCTCGGGCAATGTGTTCGGATGCCAGTTCCACCCGGAAAAAAGCGGTGATGTCGGTCTGGCAATACTCAGAGCATTCTGTGAGCTTTAGTATTCTTAAAAACAAGGAGTATTTATTATGGAATTATTTCCCGCAATAGATTTGTATGACGGAAAGGCAGTCCGCCTTTTCAAGGGAGATTACAGTAAAATGACTGTATACAGCAATGATCCCCCCGGAATAGGGTTGGATTTCCTCTCCTGCGGAGCCGAAAATATACATATTGTCGATCTGGAGGGAGCAAAGGACGGACAGACCCCGAATTTTGAAACCGTAGTGAAAATCAAGGAGAAAACCGGTCTTTTCTGTGAAATAGGCGGCGGGATCCGGTCAATGGATGTGATAGATAAATATATAAATGCAGGCATCGACCGGGTCATTCTGGGAACCGCGGCCATTTCCGACGAAAATCTTGTCAGAACTGCCGTAGAAAAATACGGTCCCGCAATTGCCGTCGGGGCGGATCTTAAGGACGGATATGTTGCCATAAAAGGCTGGGTTGAAAAATCAAATGTCTCCGCATACGATTTTTTCGAAAAAATGCAGTCTTTCGGAGTCGAAACAATAATCTGCACCGATATTTCCAGAGACGGCGCGATGCAGGGAACAAACAGGATCCTTTACAGAGATCTCTCTGCAAGATTCAATGTTAAGATCACTGCTTCCGGGGGCGTGTCTACCCTCGACGATATAATCGCTTTAAAAGAAATGAACCTGTATGCGGCCATCATCGGAAAGGCCTACTACACAGGCGATATCGATCTGAAGAAAGCCATCGGACTTTCCGTCTGACACAGACTATTGAGGTATTTGCTATGATTACAAAAAGAATAATTCCCTGTCTTGATGTAAAAGACGGGCGCGTTGTCAAGGGTGTTAATTTCAAGGGACTGGGCGATGTGGCGTCCCCGGTAGACCTTGCAAAATACTACAGCAGCTGCGGGGCTGACGAGCTTGTATTTTATGACATAACGGCATCGGCGGAGGGAAGGCGGATCTTTACCGACATTCTCTGCGAGGCTGCTCAAAATGTATTTATTCCTCTGACAGTCGGAGGAGGGATTAATACCGTGGATGATTTCGACCGGGTTCTTAAATGCGGTGCCGACAAGGTCAGCGTGAATTCCGGTGCAATAAAAAATCCTGATCTGATCAGCGAAGCCGCAAAGCTTTACGGAGATCAGTGCGTTGTTCTTTCCGTTGACATCAAGCGTGTCGACGGTCAGTTCCGCGTGTTCGCAAAAGGCGGACGGGTGGATACCGGAATGGAGGCTCTGTCCTGGATAAAAAGATGTGTTGATAACGGCGCCGGAGAGATCGTTGTGAATTCAATAGATACCGACGGAGTAAAAAAAGGCTTCGATATCGAAATGCTGGAGGCGGTCTGCAATATTGTCAGCGTTCCGGTCATTGCATCCGGAGGTGCAGGCTGCATTGATGATTTCATCGATCTTTTTAATACTCTTCCGAAGGTTGACGCAGGTCTTGCCGCCTCTATCTTCCACTTCGGAGAGGTCTCAATAAACGATTTAAAACAGGAAATGGCTTCCAGGGGAATTTCCACCAGATTATGACCCCCGGTTTTAAGAGAGGTGACAAAATGATTGACATAAATGATTTAAAGTTTGATGAACGCGGTCTTATTCCCGCTGTCGTTGTAGACGAAGAATCCGGAAAGGTTCTCACGCTTGCATATATGAATCGGGAAAGCCTTTCCATTTCGATGGAAAAAAAGCTTACATGCTTCTGGAGCCGTTCAAGATCCGAGCTGTGGCTGAAGGGAGAGACCAGCGGCAACTATCAGCACATTGTCTCAATAACCGCAGATTGTGACAGGGACGCTCTTGTCGTTATTGTTCGTCCGGACGGACCTGCATGCCATAAGGGAACATTCTCCTGCTTTGAATACCCGGTATGGACAAATGAGGAGCCTCAACAATGATTCTGACCGATCTTCACACCCACACATGTTACTGCGACGGAAAAAACACACCGGAGGAAATGGTGATGTCCGCTGTCAAAAAGGGGCTTGCCGTTCTTGGATTCTCCGGACACTCATACTCTCCCTTCGATCTTCAGTGCTGCATGCACAGGGAGGATGAACTAAAGTACCGGAAGCAGATAGAGGAACTGAAAGCAAAATACAGCGGAGAAATTGAAATACGATGCGGCCTTGAGCAGGATTACTACTCCCCTGCCCCGGATTATAAGTATGATTACCTGATAGGCTCCGTCCATTATCTTCTCAAGGACGGAGAATATTTCTCAGTGGACGAAAGCGCTCCGCTGCTCCGAGATGCCGTTGCCGATCATTTCAGCGGTGATCCCTATGCAATGGCAGAATTATACTTCAATACTGTCGCCGATCTTCCGAATAAATTCGATATCGATATTATCGGCCATTTTGACCTGATTACGAAATTTATAGATATAGATCCTCTTTTCGATATCAATAATGAGAGATATATCGAGGCCTGGAAAAAATCAGCCGACACATTATTGAAATATGATATTCCGTTTGAGATCAATACGGGAGCTATCTCAAGGGGGTACCGGACATCTCCCTATCCGGATGAAAACATCATCAACTATATTAAAGCTGCCGGCGGAAGATTTATTCTTTCCAGTGACAGCCATAGCCGTGACACTTTATTGTAT
>JBMNQZ010000052.1:0-10150 GCA_050944395.1 Lachnospiraceae bacterium | reverse complement strand
CGTAACATTTAAGGATGGAAAAGTAAAAACAAAGGTGACCGGAATATGGAAAACGAAAACAATCTGACAATAGAACAGTCTTTTGAAAAACTTGAAGAGATGGCTGCTTTGCTTGAAAACGGAAACCTCTCTCTTGAAGACAGCTTTAAAATCTACGAAAAAGCCATGAACATGCTTAAGGATGTCAGCGGAAGAATCGATGACGTGGAAAAAAAGATAAAAATAATTGATGAAAACGGGGTTCTTGGGGATCTATGAAAAAAAGACTTGATATTTTGCTTACTGAAAATGGACTGGCTGATTCAAGAGAAAAAGCCAAGTCTGTGATAATGTCGGGAATAGTGTATGTGGACGGAGTAAAGCAGGACAAACCCGGTATGTCTTTTGAAGAGACGGCACAGATCGAAGTCAGAGGAAAGACCCTTCCGTTTGTAAGCCGCGGAGGTTTGAAATTAGATAAAGCGGTTAAGGAATTCGGTATTTCTCTGTCCGGAAATGTGTGTCTTGATATCGGTGCATCAACCGGTGGATTTACCGACTGTATGCTTCAGAACGGAGCAAAATTTGTATACTCAATAGATGTAGGCTACGGACAGCTTGCGTGGAAGCTCAGAAATGATCCCAGGGTCAGGTGCATGGAAAAAACGAATATTCGGTATGTTGTGCCCGCAGATATCGGTGAAGAGTGCGATTTTGCCAGCATAGATGTCTCGTTTATTTCGCTTAAAAAGGTCTTGATCCCCGTAAGAGATCTTCTGAAGGAGAACGGCCGCATCATGTGTCTTATCAAGCCGCAGTTTGAGGCCGGGAGGGAAAAAGTCGGAAAGCACGGAGTAGTAAGGGATGCCAAGGTGCATGAGGAAGTTATAAACGAAGTAATAAAGTTTGCCGAATCAATTGGTCTGTATCCCGAAATGCTGTCATATTCTCCGGTTAAAGGGCCGGAAGGAAATATTGAATATCTTTTGTATTTATTCAAACAGGAAACCGGACGAGAGGACGATCTTTTGGAATCGGTTGCCGGTGTTGTGAGTAAAGCTCACGAAGATCTTGATAAATGATATTATCAAAAAGCAGGGCAGTCTTATGGATAATTTTTATATTTTAACAAACGCCGAAAAAGATGTCGGCGGAAAAATATCTGAAAATATCAGAAAATACCTGACCGGTCGCGGAAAAAAATGTATCATGATCAATGACGGAAATGAAGTGACTGAAGAGTATGACTGTATGATCGTTATTGGCGGGGACGGCACCGTACTTCGGGCTGCCCGGAAGACCAGACACAAAAAAATTCCGATTGTCGGGGTGAATATGGGGACTTTAGGATACCTTACCGAGATAACCACCGACAATTTGTATGAATCGCTTGAACGTCTTATTTCAAATGACTTTATCATTGAAGACAGGATGATGCTTACGGGTGAAGGCTATCGAAAAGGGGACAGGCTGTTCAAGATGACAGCGGTAAATGAGTTCCAGATCACAAGAGAGGGACCTCTTACCGGCCTTGCTTTTGAAAATTATCTGAACGGACAGTATATGAATACTTATCTTGCAGACGGAGTTCTGATCAGTACGGCTACAGGTTCAACCGGATACAATCTGTCTCTGGGCGGACCCATAGTTTCTCCTACCGCAAAGATAATGGTCATGACTCCCATGGCGGCACATACGCTGAATTCACGAAGCATCGTATTCTCCGAAAATGATTCTGTAGAAATAAATATCACCAAGGGGAAAAGAAACTCGGAAAACAATGCAGAGGTCATCTGTGACGGTGATAAACACGAGAGGCTGGAGATCGGCGACAGATTTATCATAAAAAAATCTCCTGAAAAGACAGAATTGATCCGTTTGAACGAACACAGCTTTATCGAAACACTCAGCCATAAGATGAATTACTGATAATATCGTTTCTGAGAAGGAAGGTCACAAAATGAAAAATGTGAGACATCAACAGATATTATCTCTGATCAGGGAAAAGGATATCGAGACACAGGAAGAGCTTGCCGGACTGCTTAACGAAAAGGGGTTCAAAGTTACTCAGGCTACGATATCAAGAGACATCAAGCAGCTTCAGCTTCAGAAACAGCACACTCCCGACGGCAGACAAAAATATGTTGTCGCCCATGAAAATTCTATAGATATCAGGAGCAGGCATATTGCTGTTCTCAAAGGAGCATATGTTTCAATGGATTTTTCGGGAAATATAATGGTGCTTCATACGGTTTCGGGTATGGCTATGGCAGCGGCAGCCGCCCTTGATTCTTTTGACTGGAGCGAACTTCTGGGATGTATTGCCGGTGATGACACTGTTATCTGTGTTATGAGGAAAGCATCTGACGAGGAATCAATTGCTTCAAAAATTTTGGAGATAATCAATAAGTGAGGATATTATGCTTACAAATCTTCATATAAAAAATCTTGCTCTGATAGATGAACTGGATATTTCACTTGGCTCCGGACTTAATATATTGAGCGGAGAGACCGGCGCCGGAAAATCTATCATTATCGATTCTATTTCTCTGGGACTCGGAGGAAAAGTCGATAAAAATATGCTGAGGAGCAACACGGATTATTCCCTTGTAGAACTTGAATTTGATATGGATGAGGAAATTATTAAGATATTATCATCCATGGATATTCCCTTCGAGGACAGCACTCTTGTCGTTACAAGAAAGATTACAGGAAATAAAAACCAGGTAAGAATAAACGGAGAGACTTTCAATGTTTCTTTCCTGAAAAGCATCAGCCCTCTTTTGATCGATATTTACGGACAAAATGAGCACTATTCTTTGCTCAGCAACGAAAAGCAGCTGGAGATCATTGACTCTTTCGGGGAGGATAAGATACTGCCGGTAAAAAATGATCTCAGTGAAAAATTCAGAGCTTTTTCCGGTCTTAGGGCTGAGTACGAAAAAATGTCGGTTGGTTCTGATGAACTTATAAGGCAAAAAGATCTTTTGGAATATGAAATAAACGAGCTTGAGAATGCATCACTCAGGCCGGGAGAGGATGAAGAGGCCGAGAACAGGTACAGGATCCTGGCAAATTCCCAGAAGATCATAGAAAACATTTATGCGGCCGGTTCTGTATGCGGATATGATAACGGAGCAGGAGCAATGATAGGAAAAGCTCTTAAAAATCTGTCTCAGGTTGCCGATCTTGATACCGTATTATCGGATATATATTCATCACTAAACGAAATTGATGCTCTTTTGGGAGATATTAACCGCGAAATTTCTTCGTATTGTGATGATTTTGCTTTCGATGAAGCTGAATTTGATGAGCTGAACAGAAGGATCGATGAGATAAACCGCCTAAAAAAGAAGTACGGATTCAGTATAGATGCCATTTTGGAAAGTCTTGATGAAAAAAGAGAGCAGCTTGACAGACTTAATAATCATGATCTTTTGAAGGAAAAATGCCGAAATGAGATGGAAATGTGCAAAAAGGAAGTTGAAAGACTTACCGGGCAGTTGTCCGTTTTAAGAGTAGAGGCGGCTGAAGACTTTACCGCAAGTGCCTCAAAAGAATTTGAGGGTCTGAATTTCAATCAGATAAGATTTGCAATAAAGCTGGATAAAAAAGATAACTTATCTTCCAATGGATGCGATCGCGCTGAATTTATGCTTTCAACCAATCCGGGCGAAGAGCCCAGACCACTTAAAAACATTGCATCCGGCGGTGAGCTTTCAAGAATAATGCTGGGGATCAAGTCTTTGTTCGCCTCAAAGGAAGAAGCCCGCACCATTATTTTTGATGAGATAGATACAGGGATAAGCGGTGTTACGGCACAGAAAGTAGCTGAAAAAATCTGTGACATAGCAAAAAAAAGACAGATCATCTGCATTACACATCTTCCGCAGATAGCATCTGCCGCGGACACCCATTTCCTCATTGAAAAGATCTCGGACAGCTCAAGCACAAAAACCAATATCAGGAAGCTTGATCACGAAGAGTCGGTCAAAGAGATCGCAAGAATGATCGGAGGCGCAAAAATAACCGATCAGACCTTAGCGGCGGCCCGCGAAATGAAGAAATAATTCCTGAAAATGGTTATATTGTCCGGAATATCGGACACCATTTATACTATAATGACCATAATAAAACGATATAAATATTTTTCTGTAAATAATAACTATAGGAGAAATCATGGCTGAAAAATTAAACAATGATAAAATGAAAGCCCTTGAGGCAGCAATCGGACAGATAGAAAAGCAGTACGGAAAAGGCGCTGTTATGAAGCTTGGGGATTCGGAAAACAAGCTTAATGTCGAAGCAGTTCCCACGGGATGCCTTTCACTGGATATCGCACTTGGAGTAGGCGGCATTCCGAAGGGAAGAATTATAGAGGTTTACGGTCCCGAGTCAAGCGGTAAGACTACAGTGGCGCTTCATATGGTCTCCGAAGTGCAGAAGCGCGGGGGAATTGCGGGATTTATTGATGCCGAGCATGCCCTGGATCCTGTTTATGCAAAAAATATCGGAGTGGACATAGAAAATCTTTATATTTCACAGCCCGATTCCGGAGAACAGGCTCTTGAAATAACAGAGACTATGGTCCGTTCGGGTGCGGTTGACATTGTGGTAGTTGACTCTGTTGCGGCCCTCGTTCCTAAAGCCGAGATCGACGGCGAGATGGGTGACTCTCACGTGGGACTTCAGGCAAGACTTATGAGTCAGGCTCTCAGAAAGCTTACCGCTGCTATCAACAGAAGCAATTGTATAGTTATTTTCATCAACCAGCTCAGGGAAAAGATCGGGATAATGTTCGGAAATCCTGAGACGACAACAGGCGGCCGCGCTCTGAAATTCTACGCTTCTGTAAGAATGGATGTCAGAAGGATCCAGACTCTTCAGAACAGCGGAGAACAGATTGGAAACAGAACAAAGATCAAGATCGTAAAGAACAAGGTTGCCCCGCCCTTTAAGGAGTGTCAGTTCGATATTATGTTCGGCAAAGGAATATCAAAAACAGGAGACATCCTTGATCTTGCCGTTGAAAAAGGAATTGTTGAAAAAAGCGGCTCCTGGTATTCTTACGGCGGAAATAAAATCGGACAGGGAAGAGATAATGCAAAAAATCTTCTTGAAAACAATCCGGATATGCTTTCCGAAATCGAGGCATCGGTGAGGGCTGCGTACGGATTCACATCAGGTTCGCCCGAGGATGAAAATGAAAAATAAACCGGACGCTAAAAATCAGGCACTTCGCTTTCTTGAGGTAATGGACAGAACCGAAAGTGAATTGCGCAAAAAGCTTAAAGATAAAGATTACAGTGATGACGAAGTCAATGAAGCCATTGACTTCGTCAAGTCGTATAATTATATAAATGACGACCGCTATGCGCGGATTTATATTGAATCGTCAAGAAATAAAAAAAGCAGAAAGAAAATAGAATATGATCTTCGCGGTAAGGGGCTTACAAAAGAAGTGATCCTCGGTGCATTTGAGGATTGCGAGCCGTTTTCCGAGACAGAATTAATAGAAAAACTGGCGCAAAAAAAGCTGGGAAGTGAGATGCCTGATTATATGAAGCTTCAGAAAGTTAAATCTTATCTTGCAGGAAAAGGATTTTGTCTATCTGATATCAATGAGGTGCTATCTAAATACTTGACATAAATATTAAAACAATATAGAATTTAAATGTTGTATATTTTGCACAATGAAAATTAAATATGGAGGTGCTCCTGTGGGAACAGTAGTAATTGCTATTATCGCAGTAGTCGCTCTCGCTATTTCAATTCCTGTGACTTATAAAACAGCTATCAGTAAAAAAACAAAAGAGGATGCACAAAAGATTGGTACAGCGGAGGAGAAGGCCAGAAGTATCATTGATGAGGCTATCAAAACCGCCGAGGCAAAAAAGAGAGAATCACTTCTTGAAATTAAGGAACAGTCTTTTGCCGCAAAAAATGAGGTTGATAAGGAAATTAAGGACAGAAGAGCCGAAATTTCAAAACAGGAAAGACGAATTCAGTCTAAAGAAGATGCGTTGGATAAAAAAGCCGATGCAATGGAAAAACGTGAAGCGGACTACAATGCAAGAAAAGCAGATTTAAAGAAAAAAGAGCAGGAAGTCAGCGATCTTGAGAAGAAAAAGCTCGAGGAACTGGAAAAAATCTCCGGAATGACGTCGGATGAGGCGAGGGAATATCTTTTAAAGTCAGTTGAAGATGATGTAAAGGTTGATGTTGCCAAGCTTTATAAGGATCTTGTATCAAAAGCTAAAAACGACGCCGCAAAAACAGCAAAGGAATTTGTTGTCGATGCGATCCAGAGATGTGCTGTCGATCACGTTGCCGAGGCAACTATATCTGTGGTCCAGCTTCCGAATGATGACATAAAAGGCAGAATCATCGGAAGAGAAGGCAGAAACATCAGGACCATAGAGACTCTTACGGGTATCGATCTTATTATTGATGATACACCTGAGGCAGTCGTACTTTCCGGATTTGATCCGATCAGAAGAGAAATCGCAGGTATTGCTCTTAAGAAACTCATTGTTGACGGGCGTATTCATCCCGCAAGAATTGAGGAAATGGTTGAAAAAGCCAAAAGAGAAGTTGATGAACGCATCAAGGAAGCAGGTGAGAATGCCGCTTATGACGCAGGCATACACAATCTTCATCCGGAACTTATTAAGTATCTCGGAAGAATGCAGTTCAGAACTTCCTACGGACAGAATGCACTTAAGCATTCAATAGAAGTATCTACACTTGCCGGACTTATCGCAGCGGAATGCGGCTGTGATGTGAGACTGGCGAAGAGGGCAGGACTTCTTCACGATATCGGAAAATCTATCGATCATGAAGTTGAGGGAACACACATTGCTATCGGAGCAGATCTCTGCAGGCGATACAATGAATGCAAAGAGGTTATCAATGCAGTTGAAGCTCATCACGGAGATGTTGAAGCCGAATCACTTATTGCCTGCATAGTACAGGCAGCCGATGCAATCTCGGCCGCAAGACCGGGTGCTCGAAGAGAAACTCTGGACACTTACATTAACAGATTAAAGAAGCTTGAAGAAATTTCCAACGGATTCAAGGGTGTTTCTAAATCCTATGCTATCCAGGCAGGAAGAGAAGTACGTGTCATGGTTATTCCTGAACAGGTTAATGATGCGGAAATGGTTCTGCTAGCAAGAGACATTTCAAAGCAGATTGAAGAAGAGCTTAAGTATCCTGGTGTGATCAAGGTTAATGTAATACGCGAAAGCAGAGTTACCGATTACGCAAAATAGAAAATAACCGTTATGCCGCTGCCGGCATAACGGTTTTATTTTTTTGTTTAATAAAAGTTCTTTTTGAATATCCCGGGCTCAATATCCGGGGATAAAAAGCAATGGCGATTGTAAATACTTTTGTATATTTAACGTAAAAAATATCTGATTATGTAAACAACTGGTCTCTAGATATTGTGACTGTGATTACTTGAATTTCTACATATTGATGGGCTGAAAAATATATCAGATTATTAACATAATTTGTTTGATTTTATGTAAATTTATTAGTATAATCTTTCAATATTGAAGGGTGAATTGCTTAATCTATCAGAAAGACGGTACATGTTTGTATGCAGGAAGCAATTCAATCATTTATTAAAGAAATACATAATAATAAAAATTCATCTCTGAATACAGAAGTATCTTATGAGCGTGATTTAAAAAAGCTGGCGAAATATCTTGAGACAGAGCATTCGTTAAAATACTGGGAAGATGTCACTGAGACAAATCTGAATTCATACATGCTTTTTCTTGAAAGCAGGTTTGCAGCGTCTACGGTCTGCCGGAGCATTGCATCAATAAGAGCTTTTTTCAAATATCTGACGGCAAAGGGGGTTGTAGGCGAGGATCCTTCGCTTATTTTAAAGCCGCCGAAAATTGAAAAAAAAGCTCCTTTGATTCTTTCGGTAAATGAAATAGACAAATTACTGTCTGCTCCGGATGTAAAGACGGCAAAGGGAATTCGCGATAAGGCAATGCTTGAGCTCCTTTACGCCACAGGAATGAGAGTTACTGAGCTTATATCTCTTAAAGTAAACGATCTCAATCTTAAGATGGATTATGTTGTATGCAGGGAGAGGACAAGGGAGAGAATCATTCCGTTCGGAAGTACCGCAAAGGCTGCACTGAAAAAATATCTTTCAAAAGGAAGAGATATGATTATTACAGACAGCTCAGCCGACGAGGGATATCTGTTTACAAATGTCCGCGGTTCCATGATGACCAGACAGGGATTCTGGAAGGTGATAAAAAGCTATGCTCTTCAGGCGGGTATTTCAGGCGATATCACACCGCATACTTTAAGGCACAGCTTTGCCATGCATATGATACAGAACGGCTCCGATCTGAAAAGCCTTCAGGAAATGCTGGGACATTCGGATATTTCCACGACGCATTTTTATGAAAACATCGGTCTTTCCCACATGCGGAATGTTTATAATAAATCACATCCCAGAAAATGATTATAATAAATTTTCTTTAGAGTTGTACTCTTAAGGACGGTAAAATGCCGGATACGGTGCGGCCCGTGAGGGCTGCACCGTTATATTTTTGTACAGGAGTATTTATAAAGAGCAACTGCCGTAAGGTGCGGCAACAAACATTTTTTGCTTCATAAAAACACCGGCTGATAACCCAAAGCCATCTGTTCTTTAAAAGGAGATACAAAATGGCAGAGCCTATATTTGCCGGTACGCCTAAATAAATAATTGAAAACGGAAAAACCATAACAGCCGGGTATTTGAGAAAATAAAATTTCGGCATTACAGTTCATCTTAAATCAAAAATACTTCACAATTATATTATCTTGACAATTTTACTAGGGAATGATATCGTATTCCATAGTAAAATACTCGGGTATAGGAGGGGCTATGAAATTATCGACTAAGGGAAGATACGGACTGAGAGCTCTTGTTGATATCGCTGAAAACTGCGATTTGAACCCCGTGAGCATTCAGAGTATTTCCGAACGGCAGAATCTCTCACAGACCTATCTTGAACAACTGCTCAGACTTTTGAGAAATGCAGGGCTGATCAAAAGCCAACGTGGTGCCAACGGTGGTTATATTCTGGCTAAACCTGCTGAAAAGATCAGCGTAGGAGAGACAATAAGGGCACTGGAGGGTGATCTTAAGGCGGTTGTGTGCACCGGCGAAAACGATTCCGGATGCTCCCAGGCCGATCTTTGTGCAACAAGATTTGTTTGGGACCGGATAAACGAAGCGATTGAAAAAGCCGTTGACGGTATATCGATCAAAGAGCTTGTGGACAAGAGTAAAGAATTAAGATCAAGCGAAAATCTTGATACCAGTGCATGTAATAACTAAGTATCTGAAAGCATTTTATGTTTATTTTATAAAGGATCGAGGAAGAACTATGGAAACTAAGATTTATTTAGACAATGCTGCAACAACAAAAACTTCACAGGAAGTTGTTGATGCTATGCTTCCGTATTTTACGGAAAATTTCGGAAATGCATCGGCAATCTATGAGATTGGTTCCAGGTCTAAAGCAGCTATTGATGAGGCAAGAGGAAAGATCGCTGCCGTTATAGGGGCCAGACCGGAGGAGATATACTTTACCGCCGGAGGAAGCGAAGCGGATAACTGGGCTCTGAAGGCCGCCTACGAGCTTCTCAAAGGAAAGGGAAATCATATTATCACGACAAAGATCGAGCACCACGCAATACTTCATACTTGTGAATATCTTGAAAAGAACGGTGCCGAAGTAACCTACCTCGATGTGGATGAATACGGTCTTGTTGATCTTGACGAACTTGAAAAGGCTATTACAGACAAGACAATACTTATTTCGGTAATGACCGCAAATAATGAGATCGGCACTGTCGAGCCTATAAAAGAAATAGGAAAGATCGCTCACGACCACGGCATTTTATTCCATACGGATGCGGTTCAGGCGTTCGGACAGATTCCGATCAATGTTGATGAAGAAAATATTGATATGCTCAGCTCCAGCGCTCACAAGCTGAACGGTCCGAAGGGAATCGGATTCCTGTATATAAGAAAGGGCGTTAAGATAAGATCCTTTGTACACGGCGGCGCCCAGGAGAGAAAGAGAAGAGCGGGAACCGAGAATGTTCCGGGTATAGTAGGTTATGGAAAAGCGGCTGAGATCGC
>JBMNQZ010000051.1:0-10381 GCA_050944395.1 Lachnospiraceae bacterium | reverse complement strand
AAAAAACAAACACAGAGGAATCATCCATGAATAATTTCAACTTAAAAGAAACCGAGGATATGCTTAATTCGAAAAACCGCAGCGACCGTCTGGAGGCTGTTCGAATATTAAGATCAAAAATCAATGACGGGACAATTCCCGCCGTTCCGAGAAAAGACGAGTGCAACAATCATGTTCATTCAAAATATTCATTTTCACCTTACAGCCCGTCAATGATCGCCTGGAGGGCGTATCTTGCCGGACTTGACACCTGCGGAATCATGGACCATGAATCCGTTGCCGGATGCCTTGAATTCCGGGAGGCCTGCGAGATTCTGGGGATCATTCCGACCATAGGTTTTGAGATCCGTCTCAGCATGGACAATACCGAAATAAAAGGAAAGATGCTGAACAATCCCGAACAGCCGGGAATCGGATACTTCCCCGTACACGGAATTCCGCTTCGCTCCCTTGACAAGGTGAGCGAATTCCTTAAACCCATCCGCCATGCGCGTGAATTGAGGAACCGCCGAATGACTTCCGTCATCAATGAGATCATAAGTCCCTATGGAATGGAGCTTGATTTTGACCGCGATATCATTCCGCTTTCAAACTGGAATGAAAACGGTTCAATTACCGAGCGTCATATTTTGTTTGCGACGGCAAAAGCCATGCTGAAGGAATGCAAAAGGGGCAATCAGATCATTGATTTCCTGAAAATTGACATGGATATCCCTCTTCAGGAAAAAGCACAGGCATATCTTTCCGACACAGAAAGCCCGATATACGAGTACGACCTTCTGAATGTATTAAAAGGATTTTTCTCAGAAAAAATGTACATTCCGACTACATTGGACGAAACTCCTGATATCCGCACGGCCATTCCCTACTTAAATTCAATAGGGTGCATTCCGACTTACACATATCTGGGGGACATCCGCGGGGTATCGGTGACCGGCGATAAAAAGAGCATGAAGTTTGAGGATGATATTCTCGATGAATTATTTGTATGCTTCAATAATTGCGATATGAGGGCAATGAGCTACGCACCTACAAGAAACAAGCCTGATCAGATCGTGCGTCTTCGCTCACTTTGCAAAAAGTACGATATGTTTGAAGTGAGCGGTGAGGACATCAATCAGCCGAGACAGGGTTTCATATGTTCCCAGAGATCCGAGGAGGACAGAGTCTTTTTCAACGACTCCACATGGGCATTGATAGGCCATGAGACAAAGGCGGAAAAAGATCTTGAAGACAGCATAATATCCGACAGGATCAAAGCGAGATATCCGGAACGGGCCGACAGGATCCGGGCTTACAAAGAGATCGCCCTTGGCCATTAAAAAGGTGCCAGGTACAAATCGAGTAGGAGGCGGTTTCAATAGTTGACGTGCATAGGCCGGTATGCTGTGGATAAATCATAAAAGCACTCCCCGGGTGCCACACGTTTCTTTCTCTCCATCCATCTCCCACATTTATCCCCCCGTGCTTTCGCGCAGTGATTGGGCTTCGGCCTGGTATGCAGTCTTACCCTCACGAAAGACCTTATATGTGGTTTCTGTTCGTCAGACCAGAGATTTGCCCGTGGTTAGTCTGTTCCCACATCCGGCTTCCTTCGGATTCCTCTCACGATACCGTAAACACCGCTCTGTATATTTGACTTCACCGGATTTAAGGTCTAGGATAATACACAATGCAGGTAAACGAAGCTGCTTATAACAGCTGTTTACAGCAGCTTCAGGAATTTCAGAAATTATTTAATCTTTTTCTTGCATATCCATACGATCGGATAATTCTATCAGGAGTAATTTATGGAAACAGGACTTGTACTTGAAGGCGGTGGAATGCGCGGATTATTTTCCGCCGGAGTCATCGATGTCATGATGGAAAACGGAATAAAATTTGACGGAGCTGTCGGTGTTTCCGCCGGAGCTGCCTTCGGATGCAATTATAAATCGGAACAGATAGGAAGAGTGCTCAGATACAATACACGGTTTTGCTCCGACAAACGCTACAGCGGACTGGGCTGCCTTATTAAGACGGGGAATCTCTACAGCACGGAATTTGCCTACGGCGATGTGCCGCTTAAATATGATCCGTTTGATTTCGAGACCTATGAAAAGAATCCCATGGAGTTTTATGTTGTCTGTACCGATGTCAATTCCGGGAAGCCCGTATATCACAAATACCTCGGCCGCGCCGACCATGGTTTCGATTGGATAAGAGCGTCGGCATCCCTTCCCCTGGTCTCAAAAATTGTGAAAATAGACGGTCTTGAACTGCTGGACGGTGGCATGGCCGATTCCATTCCTGTCAGATTTTTTATGGAATCGGGCTACTCAAAGAATGTCGTCGTCCTCACACAACCCAGAGGATATCTAAAGAAAAAAAATCCACTGGTCCCGCTCATCTCTGTCGTGTACAAAAAATACCCTAAGCTTGTAGAAGCTATGAATGTCCGTCATGAAATGTACAACGAAACGCTCTCATTTATCGAAGAGCAGGAAGCTCTGGGCAATATTTTTGTCATACGCCCCGAAGCGCCTCTTAATATCGGAAAAATTGAAAAGAATCCCGAAAAACTAAGAGAAGTATACACAACCGGCAGAAGCACTGCGGAAAAGCTTCTTCCGGAACTGAAAAAATGGCTTGGATCTCCCGCGTAATATCTGCGGGACTCCAGGCCATGTAATAACCAATATTTTTTTATCCGACATGCTCTATTTTTTGACATTCTTTACGGGATCAAATACAAACAACCCGTCCCGGTTGCAGTAATAGTATATCCTGCGGACACCGTTTATTTTGAATCTCGCCTGTGCATTTCCCTCCGGATAGAGCTTTACTATCTGTACTCTGTCAGATGATACCGCTGCAATTAATGAAATGTAATGACTCTTTGTCATTTCATGTTCTATGCTGATAAAATACTCATCCTCCGATTTCTCAACCGTAAAGCCGTGCCTTTCATCAGGATTTTCCGCTTCGCACGGTGTAAGCATAACGCCGTGGCACTGAACGACTGCTGTTCCGACACTGCAGATAACATTTCCGCATACCGGACAGACATACAATTCTGATTTGAGCATATTTGCCGAAACATTGGCATTTTTCACCGTACTTCCGGATAAAAGTTCCGCAACCGACACAGAAAATGCATCCGCGATCGGTTCAAGCAGTGTAATGTCCGGATAACCTTTTCCCGTTTCCCACTTTGAAACAGTCTTATCACTCACCCCAAGCTTGTCTGCCAGGGAAAGCTGCGTCAATTTATTCTTTTCGCGAAGTTCTCTTATCACACTTCCGGTCAGATACTGATTCATTTTTCTCACCTCCATGCCGATATGATAACCTGCTTTCTCATGACATGCCACCTACGGAAAGTAGATATGGTTCAGGCCTCGTTCTGATTCCCGGGACGCCGAGTCTACCCGTCAGCTCTCAAGCTCGCTCAAATATTTTTCCATCTCATCGATATCAAAGACATATCTTTTCCCATCTCCGGTATCAATTGATAATATAAGATTATTATCCTTAAACTCCTTAATCTTCCTGCTCACTGTCACTCTGTTCATTCCAAGTATATCAGCAATCATCTGCTGGCTCACTTTTCTGTTGCATACTATCTTTCCGTCATCGGTATGAACGCCGTCATGAGAGGCAAACATCAGGAGCAGCTTGCATATTTTGTTCTCTGCGCTGGAGCGCGGCTCGAACCTGATATAGTCCATAGCCACGAGAAACTTTGACGCTATAGATTCACAGATATCCAGAACCACATCTATATCCTGCTTCATCACTCTCTTCATGGCACATTTATCAATCTTTATGAGGACACAATTAGTAATCGTCTTAAATACCACCGGAGAGGGCTTATCAAAAAGCACCAGTTCCTCCATGAACATTGACCCGCTGTCCATAATATTATAAATGCGCTGATCACCGGTAATTGTATTCTCATATGCGAGGACCGATCCGGATTTTACAACATAACAGCATTCCGGGAGATCTCCCTCCCATTTTTAATGACAGAAAATCTCTGAAAAACCTGTGTCTCAAAGCGGCCTCTGCAGAGCATTTGATAAATGCAGAAGATCCCATCGGTGAAGCCGTTTATAGATGCAGTCTCGAAGATCCCGACCTTAAGCATATAACCCCGGGGACGGCTTATATGATAGCTCTCTCCGCACAGACTCTGGCATTTGAAAAATCAGGGATTTCCAGGGAATGCTGTGCCGATACTGTAAAGAGGATCCTGGTATACTTCGGATATCCCGTGAAAATCGATCTTTCCGCTGCAAAAATAGCAGATAAAATCACCTGCAGGGAAAACATACTCCTTCACTGCATGTTCTCTCCGGGTTCTCACAGGGATGTTGAGATTTCAAAAGATGAGCTTATAAGCTTTCTGGACTCGGGTCTTGAAAAAAGAAGCGGTCCGTATATATAATAATCTTTCTGTTATTAAAAGGAACACCGGCAGACTGCCGGCGTTCCTTTTTTCTCCGCTACTTTTGATATTATTGTATTATATACGGATATCAATAATTCTCTTTTCTCACTTCGAAATATGCCTGCGGGTGATTGCACACCGGACATACCTCCGGAGCCTCAAGGCCAACTACCACGTGACCGCAGTTACGGCACTCCCAGATAGTAACTCCGCTCTTTTTGAACACTTCCATAGTCTCAACATTTTTAAGAAGCGCGCGATATCTCTCCTCGTGAAGCTTCTCGATCGCAGCCACGCCTCTGAACTGAGCCGCAAGCTCCGTGAAGCCCTCTTCCTCTGCCTCTCTTGCCATTCTGTCATACATATCTGTCCACTCGGCATTTTCTCCCTCAGCGGCATGCAGAAGATTCTCCGCTGTATCGCCTAACTCACCGAGCGCCTTAAACCACAGTTTCGCATGCTCTTTTTCATTGTCTGCAGTCTGAAGGAACAATGCGGCGATCTGCTCATAGCCTGCCTTCTTTGCAACCGAAGCAAAATAAGTATATTTATTTCTCGCCTGGGACTCACCCGCAAAAGCCTCCCAGAGATTCTTTTCTGTCTTTGTTCCCGCATATGGATTTTTCTTTTCAGCCTCGGCTTTTTCAAACTTCTCAGCCGGCTGTCCGCATAAGGGGCACTTCTCCGGTGCATTTTCTCCCTCAAAAACATATCCACATACACTACATTTCCATGCTGCCATAATCTTTCTCCTTTCTCTGCCCCGTAAGGGACATATTGTGTATTATTAACGATACTTCATAAGACACCTGAGCAGCCTGTTTGTGCTCATGGGCTTTGAAATAAAATCGTCCATTCCGGAAGCGGCCGCCAATTCCCGATCCTCATGAAAAGCATTTGCGGTGATCGCTATTATCGGAACATTCGCCCTTATCCTGTTCGGAAGTCTCCTTATAGCCACTGTCGCCTCATATCCGTTCATGACCGGCATTTCTATATCCATCAGAATATAATTGAAATATCCCGGGTTCTCCACCTTCAATGAATTTACCGCCTCAAGTCCGTTTCCGGCCTCCGTGACTTCAAGTCCGCATCTTACAAGGAGCTCCCTCATGATATCCCTGTTCATTTCATTGTCATCCACCAAAAGCACCCTCTGCCCGGCAAGAAACTCTGCATCTAAGGCAGCTTCTTCGTCAATTTCTTCCGTGGAAACATCCCCTAGCGCATAAGATACCGTTTTCTCCATTTTCTCCAGCACTGTCCGGATCTTCTCCAGATAGTAGACCGGATCCGCTCCTTCTCTTTCGGAAAGCTCGGTATAACCCACAACATTGCTGAGCTCGGTGCGCAGCTCCTTTAATGTCTTTTTGTGGAAATCACCTGTTTTTTTCGAGGCCTCAAGCTCTGCCTCAAGCATCCTGGATCTTTCCAGCAGTATCTCATAATTATTCTGAGAATTCTGACTGCTTCCGTCGGGAAATTTAATATCATATTCAACGGTAACCCCCAGAACATCCAGGCATTTCTGCAATTCTTCAAAGGTCATGCTCTCTCTTGAGAGCTTTCTGTAAAAGGATGACGGGAAAATTCCCATCTCCCTTGCAAGATCGGCCTTTGTTATTCCCGTTTTGTCACATACAATGTTGATAATCTCTGTTGTTTTCATTCTTTTGTTACATCAAAAATCACATTTAAAATATTTCCAATTCAAAATATCACTTTTTCTTATCGGATGCAATTGAAACAAGCAAGTACTTTACGCAGTTTCCCCGCCTCTTAACACTTCACTGAGCGCTTTCATCAGCGCGTTAATGGATATCGGCTTTGCGATATGGCCGTTCATTCCCGCCTCATATGCAATCTTTTTGTCCTCATCAAAAGCATTTGCGGTCATTGCAACTATGGTGATCCCCGCCTTCTTCTCATCGGAAATCTTTCTGATTGTTCGCGTTGCCTTATATCCGTCCATGTTCGGCATCTGGATATCCATAAGAATGAGATCGTAGTATCCGGGTTCCGCCTTTTCCAGCATATCCACACATATGATACCGTCCTCAGCCCGTTCCACTTCAAATCCCGCCTCGGAAAGTATTGTGTCTGCAATCTCCGCATTCAGCTCATTGTCCTCGGCGAGAAGTATCCTCTTGCCCTTAAACAGGGAAATATCATAATCCCCTATATTTTCCGGGACATTCTGTTCATCGGCGTCAACAACGATCTTATGCGGAATGGTTACAGTGATGACCGTTCCTTTTCCCACCTTGCTGGTGACATTAATGGTGCCCTTCATAAGTTCAACCAGCTTCTTTACTATTGGCATTCCAAGTCCGGTCCCGTTGAGCCTGCTCTCGGTACTGGATCTTTCCCGGGTAAATTCCTCGAAAAGATGCGGAAGAAACTCCTCCGACATTCCGATTCCGGTATCCTCGATAACGGTGCAGAAAACGGCATATTCGGGATCCTTTGACGGAATCTCGGTCACTCTCATGTCGACCCTGCCGCCGGTCGGGGTATACTTCATTGAATTACTCAGAACATTCAGGAATATTTCTCTTAGCTTTGTCTCGTCACATATAACATCCGGATGATCCACTTTGCAGCTCTTTGTAAATTCAACTCCCTTCTTTTTCATCTGGGAATCAAACATAAAATAAAGCGAATCAACAAACGAGTAAACATTGCCTGAAGACTCGTCCAGAGTCATTTTTCCGCTCTCAATTCTGGCCATCTCCAGGACATTATTGATAAGCGACAGCAGGAACTCATTTGAATTCTGTATCTTTCTTATGTATTTTCTTGAAAGCTCCTTATCATCCAGATGCCTGTCCAGAAGCTCCGTAAATCCGATTATCGCATTCATCGGCGTTCTGATATCGTGGGACATGTTGAAAAGGAATGCGGATTTTGCCGCATTCGACGCATTTGCGATCTCGAGCTGAGCCCTTGTATCCGCCTTTTCATGCGCCTCGGTAATATCTCTGCCCAGAATGTTCGCCACCGGCACACCCTCCTCATTCGTTCCCATGAAGAGGTTTACCTCATGCCACTCGTATTTTCCCCCGCTTTCAACCCTGCAGCTTAAACTTCCTATATATCCGGTCTTTCCGTCAGCTTCCCTCAGCGCACGGATCCCGACCAGTTTTTCCAGTTCCTCCCTGTCCTCCGGGATGATATCCTGAAGAAGTCTTGCACACATGAGGACATAATCATCCGTCTTTTCCATATGGTCAAGAACTTCATTCATTCCGGTTCCCGTGATAAGAGAATATTTCCAGGTTTCAAGATTGACGGTAAGGTTGTAGCTGTAAAGCATTTTGGTAATACCCGATAGCAGCTGATCCCTTGCCATGGCCGCTCTTACCTGATTTTCCTTATTTTTCTGCCTCTTATGCTGCTCGGAAATATCTCTTCCGAGGATATTAGCAATCGGAACTCCCTTTTCATCCGCACTCAAAAATACATTTATCTCATGCCATTCTTCGCCGTATTCGGTAAATGCGCCGTACTCCAGGCTTCCAATAAATCCGTTTCCACCAGATCTGGCACGAAGAGATTCCAGACTTGCAAGAGAGGCAAACTCCTGGACGCTTCCCGGATCCAAATATGCTATTTTCCTGTTATAGGCTGTCTCATAATCATCAGTCGACTTGAATATCTCCATGAACTGAGTCATTCCGTTGCCTATAATCATGCTGTATTTTCCGGTTCTCAGATTCAAAGTCAGGTTATAGCTGTAAAGCATCCTGGTAAGCTCGGACAATATCTCATTCTTTGCAGAAGCGGCGCGAAGCTCGTTTGCGTTTTTTTCCTGGGAATTGTGCGCCTCAGTGACATCTCTTCCGAGGATGTTTGCGACCCGCACCCCGTTTTCTTCAACATCAACAAACACATTTATCTCATGCCACTCATATTCAGTATCCCCCGGATAGAGAACAGGATACTCCAGGGTTCCCCTAAAGCCCGCACGGATACCTCCTATGTCAGTCCGTTCCAGATCCGTGAGTTCATCAAACCTTTTTACATACGCCGGATGAATGATTTTTTTCTGAAAGCTTCTCAGCTCACTGTATTTATTGTGCTTTGCGTACTCTTCAACGGTGCGCTCCATTCCCGTTCCGGTAATAAGCGTATACTCACCGGTATCAATTTCCACTGTCAGATTATAGCTGTACATGATGCGGGTGATCTGGGAAAGTATCCTGTCCTTTTTCGAGGGACCCTTCTTCAGCTCATTTGACGTCTTCCATATACTGTAACTTTTCTGAATAAAGAAATCGAGGGTCTCCCTGAGAAGACCGTAGGCTCCCTCCATCTCGGTATCGGTTTTTCTTCTCACCCTTGAGAGCACGTCCCGGGTAATTTCTTCACTTATCCCTGCGCTTTTTGTTTTTTCGATGATAACTTCATCGGGCTGTCCGGCAGACATAGCCTGCCCTGCCAGGACCTTTCCAAGGAACTGCCCGTCCGGAAGGATTATCGGAACAGAAAAATCCAGAAAGCCAAAGGGACAGTTATAACAGCCGTCAAGCTCCGAATCCCAGGTTGCCTCGCATAGTGCTTTTCCCCTCTCGGAAGACTGTACCATTTTACAGAATTCCGTCATTCCGTAGCCTTCTGTGATCTGCTTTCCTTCCGCATCCACAATAACTGCAGCTATCCCACAGCATTTGGACCAGTTTTCAAGCAATTTATAAAGCTGATCCATATCGCAGAATTCCCGCAATTCAAGTTTCTTATCTGCTTCTCTTATATTTCTCGCCGAAACCATAAAACCCGCTCCAGTAAAAATTTTTTCCGTTTACAAAAATTCGTTAGACTCCAGATGTATCTTTCCGCTCTCTATCCTGCTCATATCATCCCTTATCTTTTCAACTTCAGATGCTTCAAGATCCGAGTCGCTCTTTAAATGTGCAATAAAATTGAAGACTTCTTTCTCCGAATCGGGAGCGTTTTCGAAAATCACACGCCCGTCGGTGTGCATCATATAACTTATAGCATTCCCTTCATATGCCGCAGTCGAGATGACATTTATCATATTGGAATTATCAAAGCTGACCGCAATTGCCTCATACTGAAAATCCCTGTATTTTCCCGGGAAAGCATAGGAGGCAAATATCATTATCTGAGGCTTTCCGGGAATGACCGAATTGACTACGAGATCTTTTTCATCGATAAAAAGCCCGGGCAGCTCATCTCCGAGATTAAGATATCCTGTATTCCCGTTAACTGTGCGGTATTTTCCCTCTCGGTTAATGAAATAAAAATCGGTAAATCCCGTCTCTTTCCCGGCTTCCTCTACGAAATCATCTATCGCATCCGCGTCGGATACATCCATGAGATATTCGGTTCAGAGATGCAGATTTGCCCAGTTATTACGCACAAGCTCATTCATCGACTCGTTCGACTGATGATAGACTTCTGCAAGATGAGTCACACTTTCCGTATATATTGTTTCCGACACAAAAAAGTAATACCGGATGCAAAATACCACTATCAGTATGAGCATAATGACCGGCATCACGAATGTGAAAACCTTTTTTCTCTGTGTTTTTCATCTCATGGATTTCCGTTTTTTTTGGCAATTATTTACATAATTATATCTTTTTTATGCCGATTCCACAATCATCTGACAGCTATTTTTCATGTCGATTTCATAATCATCCGGCGGCTATTATAACCCATGATGACTGGATATTATTTTCTGGAAGTTGCAATCAATTTTTCGCCTAATCATTTGGGCAAATACTTATCTCCCCCAGTCTTGCCTGTAAAGGTACAAGAAATTACCGAATACAATCTTTCCTTTAATTAAAAAGGCACCGCGGACTGAACCGACCCCCAAAAGTTAGACCAAAAATCTAACGATTGGGAGGTCGGTGTTTTTATGCCAAAATATAGTTTTGAATTTAAGAAAAAAGTAGTGGAAGCATATTTAAGAGGTGAAGG
>JBMNQZ010000050.1:0-11354 GCA_050944395.1 Lachnospiraceae bacterium | reverse complement strand
TGCAACTTCACTTTTGATGTATCTTAACAATATACACCATTTGATGTATACTATTTAGGAAATTAAAACTTCAGAGAGGTCCTAAGATGTATAAAATGCTCGAATCCCTCAACAAAATGGCAATATCAATATTTGAAGCCTACGATTTCAATTCGCTGGGAGAGGCTGTAATGACTCAGCTTCCCGACCTCATCCGGCACAGCAAGTCTTTTTTCACCTTTTCCGCCATCGGATCCAGGCGCAGACGTACCCACATCAGATCCCTTACTATCCCTGAAGCTATTCAAAAGGAATATCTGGATAAATATGAAGAAACTGATTACACCACCTGGTATCTCAATCAGAAAGACATTCATGTCTACAGGGATTCAGACATAATCTCCTCTGAATTAATGGAAAAAACCGACATTTTCAGAAACTGGATATCTCCGATGGGAATGTATTATCTCTGCGGAAATGTTGTGCGGAATGAAACCTCCGGGGTTCGTTACGGAGAGCTGACTATCCTTCGCGCCAAAAATGACGGGGATTACACCGACGAAGAACTCAGGATCTTCGGACTTGTCACGGATCTTATGAGGGCGTGGTGTGACAAGCATTACGGAGAAGCCTACAATTCAGTCCGCATTGATTCGCCGGTATCACCTTCCGAAAACAAGGAATCCTCCCTCGACGATCCCTTTGTCTCTCTAACTATGCGCGAAAAAGATGTTGCAAAGCTTATCTGCTCCGGAATGGAGACCCATGAGATCGGTGAACACCTCTCCATCAGCTATGGGACAACCAGGCGCCACATCGCAAATATATATTCCAAAATCGGTGTCAGCTCCCGGATTCAGCTTATAAATAAACTCGGAAAGCTGTAATCTTTTTACCAAATCTCGCTACCAAATCTCACAATCTCACTTGACAAATGCAATAATGATTGGTATTTTTAGTGTATCAACTGTACTATTTATATTAGTACACTAAATACTTTAGACGATGTTGCTGCAAATGACATGTGTCCCGGTTTTCCGGAACGACGCCGCTTGCAGCCTGTTGCGTCGGAAGGAGGCATTTTTGATACTGATTGACTATAATGACAAACACCCCATCTACGAACAGATCGTCAATCGTTTTGAAGCCCTCATAATAAGCGGTGCACTGGAGCCGGACGAAAAGCTCCCCTCAGTCAGGTCACTGGCAGTGGAGCTGTCCATCAACCCAAACACTATCCAGCGCGCATATGCGGAACTTGAAAGGCGTGGATATATCTACACCGTCATCGGCAGAGGAAATTTTGTTAAAAATGATTCCGCCCTTGCCGAAATTCAGCTTCAGAAAAAACTGAAAGACCTAAGGTTACTGCTAATCTCATGCAAAGAATCAGGCGTGAGGCGCGAGGAGATCCTCAGCTGCATCGACAGCATCTACATCAACTCAAAGGAGGAAACAAAATGATTGAGATAAAAAATGTTCATAAATCATTCGGGAATATTAAGGCAATTGATAATATTTCCCTTTCCTTTCCCGACACGACTGTTTTCGGTCTTCTCGGAACAAACGGAGCGGGAAAAAGTACGATGCTCCGAATGCTTGCCGGAATACTGAAGCCGGACGAAGGAGAGATCACTCTGGACGGAAATCAGGTCTGGGATAACCCGGCGGCAAAAGGAAATTTATTTTTTATTTCCGATGATCAGTATTATTTTTCAAATCTTACCGCGGAGGATGCCGCAGCATTCTACAAGGTATACTATCCGAATTTAGACGAAAAGGAATTCTATGAATATCTCATGAAATTCGGTCTGGACAAAAAGAGAAAGCTCAGAACCTTCTCAAAAGGAATGAAAAAGCAGCTTTCTATTATTCTCGGAATATCAAGCGGTGCGAAATATCTGCTTTGCGACGAAACATTTGACGGACTCGACCCCGTGATGAGACAGGCTGTAAAAAGCATTTTTGCAAAAAAAATAGACGAAGGAAATTTTACGCCTATAATTGCATCACACAACTTAAGAGAGCTTGAGGATATCTGTGACCACGTCGGAATCCTTCACAAAGGAGGCATTCTTTTGTCAAAAGACCTTGAATCTTTGAAGCTCAACCTTATTAAGATCCAGGCTGTCCTTCCATCGGAACTCGACAAATTGATCCACAATTCACTGGACATAGTCAAATTCGAAAGAAGGGGCAAACTGGTCACAATGATAGTGCGGGGAAATCCCGAAGAAATACTGAGAAAGGTACACTCACTCGAACCTCTTTTCTGTGAGTCTCTTCCACTGTCATTAGAAGAAATATTTATTTGCGAGACGGAGGTAGTCGGCTATGATATCAAAAATCTCATCATCTAAAATGTTAAAAGAGAATATAAAGAATAACCTGAGCTATGCCCTGATGATAATTCTCCTCACGGTAATGAGCCTGGTGGTATTCCTGATCATGTTTCAAAACAATGTGATAAATTCTGATATTTTACCGGCAAAAATGCCCGAACATATAAGAAACATCATATATCCCAGCTTTTCCTCAACAGATATACTTTTTTCGGGTCTGGTAGGTATTTTGCTTGGATACAGCAGCTTTAAAAGGCTTCACTCGTCAAGAGAAACGGACTTTTTCCTTTGCCTTCCGATAAAGAGAAGCACTCAGTTTTTCGGTCTTCTCACAGGATCTTTTATAATCTACATCGGAATGCCCGTATTTATGCTTATTTTCAAAAGCCTGGTTCTTATCATAACGGGATATATGAGCGCTGCTCTTTTTGCCGGGTTAGTCTTAACCTTGGTAATATCGGTACTCACCTTCGGAATATTCTACTCGTTTGCATCACTTGCAATGATATTGACAGGCAACACCTTTGTCGCAGCTCTGGGGTTTGGTGTGATCTCGGTTTACTTTCCTTTGCTGATAAGATTTCTGATTCCCTCATACGCTTCTATCTTTTTCTGGAGCTACTATGAGGTATCGGTCCCGGGAAAAGCCTTAAATTATCTGTCTCCCTTCTCGATTGCAATGAAGATGCTGGATTTCAACACCGACCATTGGCTGGCATCGGAGCATGTAGGAGAAATCATTGCAGCGGTTGTGATGATAATACTGATAACAGCGCTTAACTCATGGCTGTACAAAAAGAGGCCTTCCGAAGCTGCGGGGAGAGCCATGGCATTTAAAGCAACAGAAACTCCTCTTCGCTATTTGATACTTATTCCGGCAGCTTTATATCTCGGATTAATATTAAAAATGATATCAAACTCCGGAAATACGATCTGGGTCTTTGTCGGCTGTATCTTTGGAGTTCTGGCGATCCATGCAATCATTGAATGTATTTACAGATTCGATATCCGCGCGATCCTCGATCACAAGCTTCAGGCTTTGATTGAACTTGCAATATGTCTGGTATTTATTCTCTTCTTTGCTTTCGACTTCGGCGGGTACAACAGATGGATCCCGACGCAGGAGAACATCCAGTCAGCTGTAATACATGCGGAAAGTGATTTCTCCGGACCGCAGGACAGCAGCTGGGGGACAGAAAACGCGGGAATTCAGGGAGATACACTTACTAAAGTAATAGACATGATCAACGAGGCGCAGCTTTCCCCCGATGATGAGATAGATGAGGCGGTGTGGATCACGATTGAATATAATATGAAAAACGGATCTTTAAAAGGAAGGCGCTATTATCTCGATGTCGATAAAATCGAAGATAATTTGAACGAATTATTCCTTGAAAGAAATTTCAGAAGCCAGTTCTGCTCGCTTTATACCGCAGATACGAATAAAATCACAGAGATCAAATTTATTGACGCTTTTTCAAGCACTCCGGTAAAGCTGGCCAGCAACGAGGTGGCGGAATTCATCAATACATATACCGATGAACTTTCAACACTCACATACAGTGAAATGAGATCCACAGTCCCGTTAGGCGTAATTGAGATTTCACACAAGGAAGATAACGATGATGTTTATTCAGAGCGCTATTATATCTATCCTTCCTTTAAAAACACAATCGACTATCTTAAGATTCAAGGTATCGATGTTACGGCTTCAATGCTTTCAAAACTGAATATCGATACATTGACCATCAACATCTATGACGAAGAATTGCAAAATACCAAGGTAGTAGAGATAACCGATAAGGATGTGATAAATAAAGTATCTGACAAGCTGATTTATTCCGACTACACAGACTGCGGTTTCGAGATGGACTATCACTACGATATTATTGCAAAGAGCTCGTCAAATCTCATAAAGGATTCTATATTCTACACCGATTCCGACACCCTGAACCTGCTCCTTAATGAAGGACATACGGTTTCAGATAAATAACACTATTTCCCCAAAAAGAAAAGGAGCTGCATATGCGGCTCCTTTCCTTTTGGAAATTTCGGGTCAAAATCTATTAATTATTAAAGGAAATTATTTCACAACATCACGTTTAATATAATGTGTATGAAGGATCATATGAGCTTTGTGGCTGCCCGGCTCACCGAAGTATTCCTCATAAATCTTCTGAATAGAAGGATTCTCATGTGATTTACGGATAACCTTCGCAGCATCATTTGAATAAAGTACATTCGCTCTGAGCTGACGAACATCAACAAAGTTCTTGATCTTAGAGGAAACGATAGGCTGGCCGCCTCCGTTGATACATCCGCCAGGACAGCACATGAACTCAACAAAGTGATAATTCTTCTCTCCTGCCTTGATAGCATCAAGCACCTTTCTGGCATTTGCAAGACCTGAAACAACTGCTACATTTACCTCGAGATCTCCAACCTTATATGTTGCTTCCTTGATACCTTCCATACCACGAACTTCAACAAAGTCTACAGAAGGAAGTGCTTCGCCTGTGAGAACTTCAACAGCCGTACGAAGAGCAGCCTCCATAACACCGCCTGTAGCACCGAAGATTACGGCAGCACCGGTTGATTCTCCGAGCGGATGATCAAATCCTTCATCCTCAAGAGATGCAAAATCAATACCGTGCTTCTTGATAAGTCTTGCAAACTCTCTTGTTGTAAGCGAAACATCGACATCCTGTACTCCGTTGGTCTCGAGCTCTTCACGGGATACTTCGAATTTCTTTGCTGTACAAGGCATGATACTTACTGTGAAAATTTCTTCCGGAGACTTTCCGAGTTTTTCTGCAAGGTAAGACTTTGTAACAGCACCGAACATGTTCTGCGGTGACTTGCATGTAGAGAGGTTTTCTCTCATTTCCGGATAATACTCTTCAACAAACTTTATCCATCCCGGAGAACATGATGTAAACATCGGAAGAACTCCTCCGTTCTGAACTCTGTCGATGAACTCATGACCTTCTTCCATGATAGTAAGGTCAGCGGCGAAATCTGTATCGAATACACGGTCAAATCCAAGTCTTCTTGCAGCTGCTGCCATCTTTCCTTCAACATCGGTTCCGATCGGATAACCAAACTCTTCGCCGAGTGCGGCTCTTACTGCCGGAGCCGGCTGAACAACTACGAATTTATCAGGATCAGCCAGAGCGGCTTCAACCTCAGCTGTATTATCCTTCTCATAAAGAGCACCAACAGGACATGCCACGATACACTGTCCGCAGTGAACACAGCTTGTCTCTGCGAGCGGAAGGTCGAATGCGCATCCGATATGTGCCTTAAATCCACGATTGTTCGGTCCGATTACTCCGATACCCTGTGAATTCTCACAAGCGCCTACGCAGCGACGGCAAAGGATACATTTATTATTGTCGCGAACCATATGTATAGATGATTCATCTTTTTCATAAACGCTTACTTCGCCTTCATAGTAGTGTGAATCTTCGATTCCCATATCTCTGGCCATTTCCTGAAGTTCACAGTTTCCGCTTCTGATGCAGGAAAGACATTTCTGATCATGGTTTGATAAGATAAGCTCAAGAGTTTTCTTTCTTGCATTTATTACCTTGTCGGTATTTGTCCAAACTTCCATACCCTCAGAAACAGGGTAAACACATGCTGCCATGAGTGCTCTTGCGCCTTTTACTTCGACAACGCACATACGGCAGTCAGCTGCTTCATTGATGTCTTTAAGGAAGCAGAGAGTAGGAATATATATATTAGCTAAATGAGCGGCCTCTAAAATAGTAGAGCCTTCCGGTGCCGTAACATCAACACCGTTGATCTTTAAATTAACATCTGCCATAATTCTTCTCCTCCATTACTCTTTGTAAATAGCGCCGAACTTACATGTCTCTACGCAGGCACCGCACTTAAGGCAAGCCTGGGTATCAATAGTATGAGGATTCTTAACAGTACCCTTAATTGCATTTGCAGGACATTTTCTTGCACATGCGGTACAGCCCTTGCATTTAGCTGCGTCAATATGATAGCTGATAAGATTCTTACATACGCCTGCCGGACATTTCTTGTCAACAACGTGAGCTATATACTCATCTCTGAAGTAGCGCATTGTTGAAATAACCGGGTTCGGAGCTGTCTGACCGAGAGCACAAAGAGAACTGCTCTTGATAGCATTGCAAAGCTCCTCGATCTTATCAAGATCCTCAAGAGTTGCCTTACCTTCGGTAATCTTTGTAAGGTATTCGAGAAGACGTCTTGTTCCTATACGGCACGGAGCACATTTTCCGCATGACTCATCAACTGTGAACTCAAGGAAGAATTTTGCAATATCAACCATGCAGTTGTCTTCATCCATAACGATAAGTCCGCCTGATCCCATCATTGATCCGATAGCTACAAGGTTATCGTAATCGATCGGAATATCAAGGTTTTCAGCTGAAATACATCCGCCTGAAGGTCCTCCGGTCTGAGCCGCCTTAAATTTCTTTCCGTTCGGGATACCTCCGCCGATCTCGTAAATAACCTCGCGAAGAGTTGTTCCCATAGGAATCTCAACAAGACCTGTATTGTGGATTTTTCCGCCAAGTGCGAAAACTTTTGTTCCCTTTGATTTTTCTGTACCCATTGAAGCAAACCATTCCGGTCCTCTGAGGATTATCTGCGGAATATTTGCCCATGTCTCAACGTTGTTGAGGATTGTAGGCTTCTGGAAAAGACCCTTTACTGCCGGGAATGGCGGTCTCGGTCTCGGCTCGCCTCTCTTGCCTTCAATAGAAGTCATAAGAGCTGTCTCCTCGCCGCAAACAAATGCGCCGGCACCAAGTCTTATCTCAATATCAAAGTCAAATCCTGTTCCGAAGATATCCTTTCCTAAAAGACCGTATTCACGAGCCTGCTTGATAGCGATCTCAAGACGCTCAACTGCGATAGGATACTCGGCACGTACATAGATATAACCCTGATTTGAACCGATCGTATAGCCGGCAATTGCCATACCTTCGAGTACAACATGCGGATCACCCTCAAGTACAGAACGATCCATGAATGCACCCGGGTCACCTTCATCGGCATTACAGCAAACATATTTCTGATCTGCATCATTGCCCTTAGCGAATTTCCACTTGAGACCTGTCGGGAAACCTGCGCCGCCACGGCCTCTGAGTCCTGAATCGAGAAGTGTCTGGATAACATCATCAGGAGTCATTTCGGTAAGAACTTTTCCGAGTGCCTCATAGCCGCCGCGTCCGATGTACTCATCGATATTTTCCGGATTTATGACACCGCAGTTTCTGAGAGCAACTCTTGTCTGCTTTTTGTAGAAATCAGTGTCGTCAAGTGAACGGATTCCGTCATCGGTAACTGTATCATCATAAACGAGACGTTTAACGATTCTTCCTTTTAACAGATGCTCGGTAACGATCTCCTGAACATCCTCAACCTTAACATTTGTGTAAAGTGTGCCTTCCGGATAAACGATCATTACCGGTCCAAGAGCGCAAAGACCGTGACATCCGGTTGTAACCACGTCGATTTCTTCCGCCAGATCATTATTCTTAATCTCTTTTTCAAGAGCCTCAATTACCTTTAAACTGTTGGAAGACGTACAGCCTGTTCCACCACAGACCAAAACATGCGCACGATACATAACCAACCCTCCTATCAGATATTATCTTTGTGAAGCATATATTCAGCTACAGGTTTTCCCTTAACAAGATGTTCCTCAACGACCTTTAATGCTTTTTCGGCATTCATCTTAATGTAGGTAACCTTTTCTTTTCCCGGTTCAAAAACCTCTACGATCGGTTCGTACTGGCAAAGGCCGATACATCCGGTCTGGCTAACCATAATATCAGGAATATTTCTTTCCTGAACTTCTTCTGCGATCGTGCGAAGAACCGGTCTTGCTCCTGCTGCTATTCCGCATGTAGCCATGCCTACGAGTACTCTTGTCGATGCATTTTTCTCATCTCTTACACCGATAGTACCCTGCATTCTTTCTCTGATTGCTCTAAGTTCCTCTAAACTTTTCATTATATTTTCCGCCTTTCGATCAGTTAAACTGCCATTCCTCCGTCAACTTCCCTTTTATTTTCCTCGAGATAATCCAATATATATGCGGCAACTTCCGGCAAATCCAGCGGGATTCCCCCAAGGATCTCTCTCATTTGTCTGGTATCCAGAACAAACTCATTTCCGTCATAAGAATATCTGAACAAAAAATCTATTTCAGGATGATATACTATGAGCTGCTGTATGGTTCCGCAAAGATCCCCGATGGGCATCCGGTCGATGTTGGAATATTCAAACACCGCCGTCACTTCGGTTCCCTCACCTTTCTTCGAATCAATTGTGAACTCTCCGTTCGCCGCTTCACAAGCCTGTTTCAAAAACGGTACGCCCAGACCGACTTTTCTCGTTGTCCTCGTGGTAAAAAAAGGATCCGTGACTCTTTCGACCTGTTCCTGCGTCATGCCGCATCCATCATCGGCTATTATCAGCTTCATCCTGTCAGAGGCCGTATTGATATCGATCTCTATCCTCACCAGTGATGCTTCGGCTCTCGTTGAATTCTCGGCCACATCAAGTATGCTCATAGCAATTTCCGGCATCATAATTATTTAAATGTACTGAGCAGTGAGCTCATCTGATCCGGATCAAGTCTTCCGTAAACTTCTCCGTTAACCATCATAGCCGGTGCGAGACCGCAGGCACCGATGCACCTGCATGCGTCAAGTGAGAATTTACCGTCCGGTGTGCACCCGCCACCTTCTATTCCCAGGAGTTCCTGAAGCTTTGTATAAACATCGCCGGATCCCTTTACATAGCAAGCTGTTCCGAGACATACCTGAATCTGATATTTACCTTTCGGCTGAAGATGGAACATAGAATAGAATGTGGATACCCCGTATACCTTTTCCAGCGGCACATTCAGTTCTTTAGCTATTACTGTCTGAACTTCGATAGGCAAATATCCGTAAATATTCTGTGCTGCCTGAAGTGCCGGAATAAGGGCACCCTTAGTGTCTTTCAGAGCGGATAATTTTCCGATAAGCTCTTCCATCTGCTCCGCAGTTCCAGAAAAAGGAACAGAAGATACTGTTGCTGCCATAATTTCCCTCCTTAAAATTACACAACATAATGATTTTATGCTATTATAATATCAAAAAGTGAACATTCAATAAACAGCGGATTTTTTTGGTAGTTAAAAAACAAACTTTTTATATTTTGCACTAAAATCGGGAATTTTCATCTGTTTTTTTGTAGATTTTCAATAAAATTAAATTGTTCTTTTTTTAGTACAATTTTCATTTGTCAAAATAATATCAAATTTTATCATGAACGTAGACCTTAATAAAAAAGACATCGAACTGAGAGACAGAATACGTCTCCGCAGAAAGAAAAAGAGAAAACTCGTCGTTAACTGTACCATTATTGCAATGGTATGTTCCGCTGCCGCGATAGCAATTTTCATAACCTCCAACGCCGTAAAGAGAAAAAACGAATCGGAAGCCCGCAAAAAATCCGAGCTTGAAGCAAAGATAACGGCCGAGGAAAATGAATTAAACGCCCGGAGAGAAGCCATAGAAAAAGCCGAGGAAATGATCAGCGGATATTACTATGACGAAGCCATTGCGATGCTTGAAGCTATTCCCGGGCACGATACGGATACGGAGATAATAGACGAGATAGCAAAGATTAATTCTATAAAAACCACACTGGAGCCGGTTGACATAACCACTGTCCCGCACATCTTTTATCACTCTCTCATAGTGGACACCGACAGAGCCTTTGATGAATCCGTCTGGTCCGCAGATGAAGTTGCGGGCATCAATGCATGGATGACCACAGTAAGTGAATTTGATAAGATCACTCAGGAAATGTACGATAACGGCTATGTGCTTGTCCGAATGAGAGATCTGGTAAAGGAAACAAAAAATGCCGACGGAACGGTAACGCTTGTCCCAAACGACGAGCTCAAACTTCCTCCCGGCAAACATCCGTATGTACTTTCCATAGATGACTGGAGTTATTACCATTCATATTCCGGAAAGGGATATGCCGAAAAAGCGGTTCTCGATGAAAACGGTAAGGTAAAATGCCTATACACCGATGCCGATGGAGTGACCGATATCGGGGATTACGATGTGGTTCCGAGGCTGAACACATTTATGGAATCCCATCCGGATGCGTCATATAAAGGCGCAAGGGGAATGATCGCTCTCACAGGCTACAACGGTGTGTTCGGATACCGCACCGATGTCGCTTACAAAACCGGAGAAAAGCTCAGCAAGGATCAGAAGGAATGGCTGGATGCCCACCCGGATTTCGACTGGGAAGAAGATGTGGCAGAAGCAACAAAAATTGCCGATGCGGTGAAGGAATCGGGATGGGAATTTGCATGTCATACCTGGGGCCATCTGAGTGTCACCGGTCTAAGTGTCCAGACTTTATCCGAAGATCAGCAAAAATGGCAGAATACGGTTGCCAATATCACAGGAAAGACCGATATCATAATTTTTGCCCACGGCAACGATATCTGCGACTGGCATCCTTATAATGCGGAAACAAACGAGGTTTTCGCATATTTCAAAGGTATGGGATACAACTACTACTGTAATGTTGACGCTTCCGCAAAGAGCTGGGTACAGCAGACTTCCGATTATCTGCGTCAGGGAAGGATAGACTGCGACGGTATTCAGATGTACCGTGCTTTATCCGGTCAGGCAAAGGTCAATGTATTTGAGGACATGTTCAATGTCAACGATGTGTTTGATCCTGCAAGACCCACCCCTGTGACGGCTTCCGGTAAGGCCTGAAATTATCGACAAAATCAAACGGAGCATGAAAGTGGCTGATGCTGACAGTTCATGCTCCGCTTTTTTATGCTATTAGGTAAAAAAGGGACAGGCTCATGCACAAATGAACCGACCCCCAAAAGTTAGACCAAAAATCTAACGATTGGGAGGTCGGTGTTTTTATGCCAAAATATAGTTTTGAATTTAAGAAAAAAGTAGTGGAAGCATATTTAAGAGGTGAAGGTGGATC
>JBMNQZ010000049.1:0-11948 GCA_050944395.1 Lachnospiraceae bacterium | reverse complement strand
ATCCTTTCATGGTTGCAGAAAAAAATTGACAGTAGTATAATATATGACTTAATCGGCAAAGTGGATTTTTATATATCAGATTATTTTTAGTTATGAAAAGAGGCAGTTATGAGAACTTTTTCTAAGTCATCAAAACTTGATAATGTACTGTATGACGTGAGGGGACCTGTAGTTGATGAAGCGACAAGAATGGAACAGGAGGGTCTTGAGATTCTCAAGCTTAATATAGGAAATCCGGCGCCCTTTGGTTTTAATGCACCGGAGGAGGTGATCCGGGATATGGCGTCCAATCTGAGATCCTGCCAGGGATATTCCGATTCAAAAGGAATCTGGTCTGCGAGAAAAGCGATTATGCAGTATTGTCAGATCAGAAATTTCCCGGAGCTTTCCATGGAGGATATTTATACAGGAAACGGAGTATCGGAGCTCATTAATCTTTCCATGCAGGCTCTTCTTGATAACGGTGACGAAATTCTTATCCCGGCACCCGATTATCCGCTTTGGACCGCATGCGCAAATCTGGCAGGAGGAAAACCTGTTCATTACATGTGCGATGAGAAGTCTGAGTGGTATCCGGATCTTGAAGATATGGAGAAAAAGATCACCGATAAGACAAAGGCGATAGTAATAATTAATCCCAACAATCCCACAGGTGCCGTTTACCCTGTTGAAATTCTTGAAAAAATCGCGGATATTGCAAGACGCCATGAGCTTATAATTTTTTCGGATGAGATCTACGACAGACTCTGCTTCGATAATGTTGTACATACTTCAATGGCGGCTGTGGCTCCCGATCTATTCTGCGTTACATTTTCCGGACTTTCAAAATCACACATGATAGCCGGATTCAGGATCGGCTGGATGGTATTGTCGGGAAACAAGGCTGCTGCCAGAGATTATGTTGACGGAATTAAGATGCTTTCATCCATGAGATTGTGCTCAAATGTTCCCGCTCAGTCAATAGTTCAGACGGCTCTTTGGGGATATCAGAGTGTAAAAACATATGTTAATGCCGATGGAAGAATTACAAAGCAGAAGGATTATATAGTAAATGCCCTGAATTCTATTCCGGGAATATCGGTGGTTGAGCCGAAGGCGGCATTCTATTGCTTCCCGAAAATAGATGTTGAAAAATTTAATATTACCGATGATATGCAGTTTGCACTTGATTTCCTGAAAAAAGAAAGAGTTCTTCTTGTTCAGGGAACAGGCTTCAATTATCCGGAGCCTGACCATTTCAGAGTGGTATATCTTCCGAGGATTGCTGTTCTTGAGGAGAGCGTACAGAAGCTTGAAAGATTTCTTTCTACTTACAGACAGAATTAAAAAAGAAATCCGCGTCTTTTGCAGAATAATATATTTAGAGATATTTTTCGTGCAGGTGAATATATGCTTATCAGAGAAGAGATTGAAAAAAAGGAATTTGATACTCTTTCAAAGTATGCCGCCCATTCTGCATGTTCCGAGGGCAGGGTGATCACCGAGGAGCCTTGCGATATAAGAACATGTTACCAGAGGGACAGGGACAGGATACTTCACTCAAAAGCATTTCGCAGGCTTAAGGATAAGACCCAGGTTTTTTTGTCTCCACAGGGAGATCATTACAGAACCCGGCTGATGCATACCCTTGAGGTTTCTCAGATCGCCAGGACTATCGCCAAAGCGCTTATGCTTAATGAGGATCTTGTGGAAGCCATTGCGCTCGGACATGATATAGGGCATACGCCTTTCGGGCATGCCGGAGAGAGAGCCCTTAATTCTCTGTGTGATTCAGGCTTCAAACACTCGCAGCAGAGTATAAGAGTAGTCGAACGTCTGGAAAGAGACGGAAAAGGTCTCAATCTTTGCCGGGAGGTAAAAGACGGTATTCTGAATCACGGGCTTTCCTCATCGCCGTCAACGCTGGAGGGTCAGGTTGTGCGTCTGGCTGACAAATTTGCCTATATTCACCATGATATGGATGACGGGATCCGGGCCGGGATCCTTCATGAGGAGGACGTTCCCAGGAATATCAGAGCAAGCCTCGGATATTCTGTAAAGGCAAGACTGGACACTATGGTTCATGACGTGATAATGAACTCGAGAGACAGGGATGTTATCCGTATGAGCTTGGAAAACGAAACTGCCATGATCGGGCTCAGAAAGTTTATGTTTGAAAATCTCTATACAAATCCCGTTGCAAAAAAAGAGGAGAAAAAAGCCTTTACTCTTCTTAAACAGCTGTTCGATTATTACAGAGAAAATCCCGAAAAATTAACCGGAGAATATCTTCGTGCGGTTAGGTCCGGGGAGAATCCGGAAGAGGTTATTTGTGATTATATCTCGGGGATGACCGACCAGTACTGTATATCAAAGTTTAACGAATATTTTGTACCGAAATCCTGGGAAAAATATTAGAAAGGGGAAACAATGAGGTATTCGGATGAGCTCATTGAGAGGATCAGAGATAATAATAATATTGTCGATGTCATCGGTGAGTATGTCAGACTCAAAAAAAACGGCAGAAGGTATATCGGCCTTTGCCCCTTTCATAGTGAAAAAACGCCTTCGTTCTCGGTGAGCGAAGATAAGCAGCTGTATTACTGCTTCGGCTGTCACGAGGCGGGAAATGTGTTTACTTTTATACAGAAGTATCAGAACAGTACTTTTTCCGAAGCTTTGCAAATACTGGCTGACAGAGCTCATATTGAACTGCCGAAAGCGGAGAAGACCGAGCAGCAGAAAGCGTATGAAGACAGGCGTGAAAAACAGTTTGCGATAATGAAACAGGCTGCTGCTTTTTTCCATTACAAGCTCAAGTGCAAAGACAGCTCCGAAGCGAATGCTTATCTCAAAAAGAGAAAGCTGAGTGATGAAACGATAAAGGCGTTTGGACTCGGATATTCTTCCGTCAACAGCAGAGAACTTTACAGATACCTTAAAAGCAGGAACTTTACCGACAGCGACTTAAAGGACAGCGGGCTTTTTACTTACAATGAAAAGTATGGAGTCAGCGATAAATTCTGGAACAGGATTATGTTTCCGATCTGCGACGAGCGGGGAAAAGTAATAGGCTTCGGCGGAAGAGTGATGGGCGATGCAAAACCCAAGTATCTCAACTCACCCGAGACGGAGATATTTAACAAGAGAAGGCAGCTTTTTGCACTGAATATCGCAAGACATGCTTCCGGAGAGAATATTATTCTTTGCGAAGGATATATGGATGTTATTTCAATGCACCAGGCGGGTTTTCGCAATGCGGTGGCGTCTTTGGGCACCGCGCTCACCCCGGAGCAGGCGGTAAAGTTGAAAAAATATACGAAGGAAGTTCTTATCATGTACGACAGTGACGGAGCAGGGACTTCAGCCGCACTGAGAGCCATACCGATTTTAAGTGAAGCCGGACTGGCAACCAAAGTTGTAAAGCTTACTCCTTCGAAAGATCCGGATGAGTTTATTAAAAGTTTCGGTGCGGAAGAGCTGGAAAAGAGAATAAAAAATGCCCAAAACGGTTTCCTGTTCATAATAGATAATCTCGCCGCTTCCTATGATTTGAATGATCCGCAGGAAAAGACGCGGTTTGAGAATGAGGCGGCAGGCCTTCTACTGAGGTTTGAAGATGAACTTGAGAGAATGAATTATCTTGAGTCAATATGTACAAGATATGGGCTGCCCGGAGATCTGATGGCAAGAAGGGTTGCTTCTCTTGCAATGAGAGGCGTTCATCAGGTCACATATGAAAGACCTAAATCTTCAAATTTCTCTGTGAAAGCTGAAGATGCGGGAACACTGTCACAGAAGATGATGATCTATTATCTGTCAAACTATAAAGATGCATATGAGGCAGTAAAAGATCTGGTGGGTCCGGATGATTTTACGGATCCTTTCTACAGGAAGCTTGCGGAGCTTTTGTTTGATCAGATTAAAGAAGGTAAGATAAATGCTGCAGGGATCGTCGATGAATTTGATGATCTCGAGGAACAAAGAAAAGCAGCTGAAGCATTTAATGAAAACCTCGGTATCGAAAAAAAGGAGCAATTGGAGAGAGCCTTCACCGATACCGTGATAAAATTTTTGAATGAGAGTATTAATTCAAAAATGTCTTCGGATAACAGCGGTGCTGAGTATCTCAGCCGGCTGATGGAAATAAAGATTTTAACCGAGAATTATAAATTGCAGGGGAAGGTTTTCACGCTTACAGATGCGTAAGACCGATGGAGGATTCTAAATGGATAAGGACACGATTTTATTTGCTGAAAAAATAACTGAATTATTGCAGTTGGCAGATAAGAAGAAAAATGTTCTTGAGTACAGGGAAGTTGAAGATCACATTAGTGATGTAAATGCGGATCCTGAAGAACTTGAAAAAATTCTTGATTTTCTGGAGGACAACGGAATCGATATTCTCAGAATATCCGAAACAGACCTGGATGATGATATTCTTCCGGAGAACGATGATGACGGCATCAACGACGAAGAAAATGTTGAACTTCAGAATATAGATATCAGTGTATCTGATATCAGCTCCGTGGAAGATCCGGTGCGCATGTATCTGAAGGAAATCGGAAAAGTGCCCCTGCTGACGGCGGAAGAAGAGATAGAGCTCGCCCAGAGAATGGAAAACGGTGATATGGAAGCACAGAAAAAGCTTGCCGAGGCAAATTTACGTCTTGTTGTTTCCATTGCAAAGAGATATGTGGGAAGAGGAATGCTTTTCCTTGATCTTATCCAGGAGGGAAATCTCGGACTTATAAAGGCTGTTGAGAAATATGACTGGAGAAAAGGCTTTAAATTCAGTACCTATGCCACATGGTGGATAAGACAGGCAATTACCAGAGCTATTGCCGATCAGGCCAGAACGATCCGAATCCCTGTTCATATGGTTGAAACCATCAATAAGCTGATAAGAATCTCAAGGCAGAAGCTCCAGGAGCTTGGTCGGGAGCCTACTCCCGAGGAGATAGCTGAGGTTATGGGAATTTCTGTTGAGAAGGTAAGGGAAATCCAGAAAATTTCCCAGGAACCGGTATCACTTGAAACTCCTATCGGCGAGGAGGAGGACAGTCATCTCGGTGATTTTATTCAGGATGATAAAGTGCCCACACCGGCAGATTCCGCTGCATTTACGCTTTTAAAACAGCAGTTAAATGAGGTGCTCGACACCCTCACAGAGAGGGAGCAGAAGGTATTGAGACTCCGTTTCGGTCTTGACGACGGAAGATCAAGAACTTTGGAGGAAGTAGGAAAGACTTTTAATGTCACAAGGGAGAGAATCCGTCAGATCGAGGCAAAGGCCCTGAGAAAACTCCGTCATCCGAGCAGAAGCAGAAAATTAAAGGATTTTCTCAACTGATCATGAAACTCTCTTTGAGACTGCAGGCAATAGCGGATATGGCGGAGCCGGGAAGTACGGTGGTCGATGTCGGATGCGATCACGGATATATTCCCATATGGCTTACAGAAAATTCGGTCATCAAAGGTGCAGCTGCCTGTGATGTAAACAAAGAGCCTCTCCTTAGGGCAAAGAATAATATCGCTCTTCACGATCTTGAAGACAAGATAGAAACCATATTAAGCGACGGATTGTCAAATGATGAAATATCCGATTTTCTAAGGAGAAAGGGCTCAGATAATAATACTTTGATAATTGCCGGTATGGGAGGACAGCTGATCATCCGGATTCTTGATAAGGACAAAGCGAAATTATCAGGCTTCAGCCGGTTAATTATTCAGCCCCAGTCAAAGGACTCAGATGTGAGAGCATATCTTTCTGGGAACGGTTTTGCAATAATCGACGAAAAAATGGTCTTCGAGGATGGCAAATACTACAAAATTATAAAAGCTGTTCCGGGTAAACAAAGCCTGACGGAAAGAGAACTGATATTCGGGCCGGTAAATATTTCCGAAAAGTCCGAAGTTTTTATTTCGTATCTCGAGTTCAGACAGAGTCTTCTTTCAAGAATAAGAAGCGGAATATCGGGGGATAACGGCAATGCCGATGAACTGAAAATAAAAGAGATAGAATCAGAGCTGAAATATATTTCCGAGGTATTATCCGAATATGAAGGCAATTGATATAATAAAAAAACTTGATGATATTTACAGTCCGTCCTTTGCAGCAGGATGGGACAATACAGGACTGCAGTGCGGGGAAACCTCATGTGACGTTAAGGGTATTTATGTGGCCCTTGACTGTACCGGGAAAGTTATAGATGAGGCACTGAAAAAAGGGTGCAATATGATAGTGACTCACCATCCTATGATTTTTTCTCCGATAAAAAGTGTAACCGACCGCGATATTTTCGGAAAACGAATTATAAAGCTTATTAAGAACAATATGTTTCTTTTTTCACTTCATACGAATTACGATATTCTGAGAATGTCCCTGGTTAATTCCTCCGAAATGAACATTGAACCTGACACCGTTTTAAAAGCGGAGGGAACAGATGATAACGGAGAACCGTACGGATTCGGTTTTGCAGGGGATCTTGAGAGCAGATGCACTTTGCGTCAATTTGCCGAAAAGCTGAAAAAGATTTATCATCTTGAAAAAATAAGGGTATACGGAGATCCGGATTCATTTATATCAAGAGCCGCGATGTGCTCCGGCTCGGGAAAAGGCTTTCTGGATGATGCGCTTCGTCTGGGGGCGGATGTCTTTATTACCGGCGATATGGATCACCATACCGCTATAGATGCGGTGATGAAGGGAATTTCTGTTATTGACGGAAGTCATTTCGGAACAGAAATGTGTTTTGTACCTGACATGGCAAATCTTATAAGAAGCAGTTTTCCGGAAATAATTGTTGTTGAAGACTTGACAGAACAGGCTTATAGTATTATTTAATTTGAAATGAACTGCGGGATGTGTGGCCGCGGCTGGAACAGCCGAAAGGCTCCAGACGAGGAAAGTCCGGGCTTCATAGGGCAGGATGCCGGATAACGTCCGGCGGGGGAAACCTTAGGGAAAGCGCAACAGAAAGTATACCGCCCGCAAGGGTAAGGGTGAAATGGCAGTGTAAGAGACTACCGCTTGCCTGGTAACAGGTAAGGCATTGCAAGCCCCATCCGAAGCAAGACCGAATAGAAACCATACAGTTGCTCGCTGTGTTTCGGGTAGGTCGCTTGAGTCTTCCGGTAACGGAAGATCTAGATAGATGGTCACACACGACATAACCCGGCTTACAGTCCCGCGGTTTCATATATTATCAGGAAAGGTTTGAAAGATGGACGCAAGTTTTTTATTTGAAGAAAAAAAGGAAGAAGTAAAGAAGGCATCATGGCCCGAAATGTTTTATGCCGAGTCTGAACCGGAAAAACGTTTTCAGATGCTCGATACCGTTCTTGCTTCCGAGTTTGCAACCGAGGATGACAAGATCCGGAAAAAAATATTGGAGATACGTTATAAACCCGCAGGAAAGGGAATGAAGATACAGTATGCGGATATGTTTCTCAGAGTATTCCTTGACTGTGTTTATTTCGGATCCAAAAAATCCGGTTTTACCAGCGAAAAGCTTGTAAAGAAAACCATAGATTCCGATTTCAAACTTATTGAATACGATAATGCACTTGAAGCCGATGAGAATTATCAGAAACTTTACAGAAGAGAACTTGAGGCGACAGGTTCTTTCTATATTGAGCTTTGCCAGCAGGATAAGCAGTACAATTCGTTTTTGCTTGGATTCGGAAAGATATCACCGGACAGACAGAAGGTTAAGATCGCAAAGGATTTTTATTCGGCAATCTATTCTCTGTCAAAAAAGAATGGAATGTTTGACAGGCTGGTTATGTGGAACAAATCGCTTTTGCTTGCTTTCAGAAAGCATTTTGCCGACTGGGAGCAGCTTATGACTGCTATAGAAGCTGCTAATGAAAAGAAATAATATAAAATTTTTAACAAGGAGTTTTAAAATGACTGAGGGACGTATTTACAATTTTTCAGCGGGGCCATCAATGCTTCCGGAGAGTGTATTAAAGAAAGCACAGCAGGAATTCATGAACTATAACGGTTCTGGAATGTCTGTTCTTGAAATGAGCCACAGATCAAAGGTATATGATGATATCATTAAATCCGCTGAGGCAAATATCAGGGAGGTAATGAATATTCCCGATAATTATAAGGTTCTGTTTTTACACGGAGGCGCATCCGGAGTATTTGCATCTCTTGCAATGAATCTCGGAAACAAGACAGGTGCCGCAGATTACATTATCAGCGGAAATTTCAGCGGAGGCGCTTACAAGGAAGGCAAAAAATATCTCAAGGATGCAAGAGTTGCCGCTACATCCGAGGAGGATAACTTCAGTCATATTCCGAAACAGGACGAACTCACACTTAATCCGGATGCTGACTATGTACATGTATGCTGGAACAATACAATTTTCGGAACTACGTATAAATACATACCGGATACCGGAAATGTTCCGCTTGTAGCAGATATGTCATCCTCTATTTTAAGTGAACCGGTTGACGTGAGCAAATTCGGTATGATATATGCGGGCGTTCAGAAAAATCTTGCTCCTGCCGGTGTTGCTATCGTAATTGTAAGAGAGGATCTTATCGGCAATGAAATGGCAATAACTCCTAAGATCTGGAGCTATGCTAAGGAAGCTGACAAAGGCTCTATGCTCAATACTCCGGCGACATATCCCATCTACTTTATAAAGCTTGTCACTGAATGGATCAGAGATGAGATCGGCGGACTTGAGAATATGAAGAAGATTAATGCCGAGAAGGCACAGATCCTTTATGATTATCTTGATTCTCAGGACTTCTATAAGTCCGGAGTAAATCCCGAAGACAGATCAATGATGAATGTAACATTCCGCACCGCTTCCGAAGAGCTGGACAAAAAGTTTGTTGCCGGATCTATTGAGAAAGGCTTCACAAATCTTAAGGGACACAGACTTGTGGGCGGAATGAGAGCATCTATCTATAATGCTATGCCGAAAGCCGGAGTTGAGGCTCTCGTTGAGTACATGAAAGAGTTTGCCGAGGCAAATAAGTAGGAGTTTTTATGGCAGTATTATTACCGTTTAAAGCGATAAGACCTACAGCAGAGCTCGCACACAAAGTTGCGGCTCTGCCTTATGATGTAATGAACAGGGAAGAAGCAAAGGAAATGGCCGGAGAGAATCCGTATTCATTTCTTCATATTGACAGAGCAGAGATCGATCTTCCCGATGATACCGATCCTTATTCTGAGATCGTATATGAGAAAGCTGCCGGTAAAATGAACGAGATGATCACTGACGGAATCTTCATTCAGGATGAAAAGCCCTGTTATTATATTTACAGGCAGATAATGAACGGCAGAAGCCAGACAGGACTTGTCGGATGCGCTTCCATTGACGACTACATTAATTGCGTTATTAAAAAGCATGAACTCACAAGACAGGATAAGGAAATCGACAGAATAAATCATGTTGATTACTGTGATGCGAATACGGGACCCATTTTTCTGACTTACAGAAATGAAGAGGAACTTGACCGGATCATAAATGACTGGTGTCAAAGAAAAACTGCTGCGTATGATTTTGTATCGGAGGACGGCATCAGCCATATTGTATGGGTCGTTGACGATGAGTCTGTCATTGCGCGTATTAAAGAGCTTACTGAAGCTGTTCCGGCATTTTATATCGCTGATGGGCATCACAGATCCGCTTCAGCGGTAAAAGTGGGTTTAAAGCGCCGTGAGGAAAATCCCGGATATACCGGAAAGGAAGAATTTAATTTCTTCCTTTCGGTACTTTTCCCGGATAAAGACCTGAAGATCCTTGATTACAACAGAGTTGTTGCCGATCTCAACGGGCATTCTGCCGAGGAAGTCCTTGAGCTTATTTCCGAAAAATTCTATGTCGAGGAGCTGGAAAGCTGCGCCGGTCCCGAAGAGCCTCACAGCATGACATTTTATCTTGACGGAAAATGGAGAAGGATGAAAGCCAGACCGGAGATACTAAAATCTGAAGATCCGGTTCAGATGCTTGATGTATCAATACTTTATAATGAGATACTTGCACCTGTATTAGGTATAGGCGATCCCAGAACCGATTCGAGAATTAAGTTCATCGGAGGCATAAGAGGCCTTTCGGAACTGCAAAAGGAAGTTGATTCGGGAATGGCCATAGCTTTTGCCATGTATCCGACAACGGTCGGGGAGCTGATGAATATTGCGGATAATGACGCCATCATGCCTCCCAAGTCCACCTGGTTTGAACCGAAACTCAGGAGCGGACTTTTTATTCATAAGTTAAAATAATTGGAGCCTAAATTATGATAAATGATAAAAAAATTCTTTTTTCCGGTATGCAGGCAACCGGAAACCTGACCCTTGGCAATTATCTTGGGGCTTTAAAAAACTGGGTTCAGCTTGTCGATGAGTATGAGTGCTTTTACTGTGTTGTCGATGAGCATTCAATAACAGTGAGACAGGACCCCGCGACTCTAAGAAAGAGGGCAAGATCCCTGTTTCAGCTTTATATTGCAGCCGGGATCGATCCCGAAAAGGCCTGCATTTATTATCAGTCCCATGTTTCGGCGCATGCCGAGCTTGCTTGGATTTTAAATTGCTTTACATACATGGGCGAAATGAACCGTATGACACAGTTTAAGGATAAGAGTGCCAAGCATGCGGATAATATCAATGTCGGTCTTTTTGCATATCCGGTCCTTATGGCAGCTGACATCTTATTGTTCCAGTCGGATGTGGTGCCTGTAGGAGCCGATCAGAGGCAGCATCTTGAAATCACCAGAGACATTGCAATGAGATTCAACAATATCTACGGAGATGTCTTTACCATTCCGGAAGGATACTACGGTAAGGCGGGTGCCAGGATCATGAGTCTTCAGGAACCTGAAAAGAAAATGTCCAAATCCGACGAGAATCCAAACGCAAGCATATATCTTCTTGATGATCCCGATACGATAATGCGTAAATTCAAGAGAGCGGTTACCGACTCACTGGGAGTTGTAAAGTATTCCGAGGAACAGCCGGGAATCAGCAACCTTATCGATATCTATGCTGCATGTACCGGAAAAACTTCTTCCGAGATAGAAAAAGAGTTTGACGGCAGAGGTTACGGTGAATTTAAAACAGCAGTCGGAGAGACGGTCTGCGATATTCTCAGACCTCTTCAGACTGAACTTGCAAGACTTGACAAGGAAAAAGGATATATTGATTCCATTATCAAAAATAATGCCGAAAAAGCAGCATACTATGCTACTAAAACATTGAGAAAGGTTCAGAGAAAGGTAGGTTTCCCTGACAGAATCAGATAAGAATGAACAATTTTTTGAACAGACTTGAAAGAAAGATAGGAAGGTATGCGATCTCTCACCTGACGATGCTTATCATCGGATGTTATATCGTTGGATATGTGATCGCCATGATCAATTCGGATATTCTTGGGTACATGTATCTGGATCCGTATTATATACTTCACGGTCAGATCTGGAGGCTGGTGACATGGATTGTTGTGCCCCCGGACAGCATGAATATTTTCACGATAATTATGCTGTTTTTCTATTTTTCAATAGGAACATCTCTCGAGAGGGCATGGGGCGATTTCAGATATAATGTCTATATTGCAAGCGGTATGCTTATCAGTATAGTTACAGCCTTTATATCTTATTTTGCTGCGTCTGCGATAATCGGAACCCCGGTCATCTTCGGAGGAATGTTTTCGACATATTATATCTGTATGTCGATACTTCTGGCATTTGCGTTCACATTTCCTGATGCCAGAGTGCTTTTGTGGTTTATCATTCCTCTAAAGGTAAAATGGCTCGGCATCGTATACTGCATATTTATCGGATATGACATATTTACCGATGTCAGATATTTTATTATGACAAAAAATCCGATGTTTCTGCTAAGAGGAATTGCGGTGATAGCTTCCCTGGCAAACTTTCTTATTTTCTTTTTTTCAACAAGAAGCAGAAATTCATTCTACAAAAACAAATCGGGAATATT
>JBMNQZ010000048.1:0-12014 GCA_050944395.1 Lachnospiraceae bacterium | reverse complement strand
TAATGCTGATGTAAATGGGGCACTGAACATCATGCGTAAAAGTAGCGTTGTGGATATGAATATCCTATACAGTAGAGGCGAAGTGGACACGCCTGTAAGAATAAGGATTGCCTGAACATTCAGGTGGAAACTTAAATATCAAACTTCTTAAATAGAGCCGTTAGGCTCTTAGAAGCCCATTACCTTTAGGTGATGGGTAGTTCACTGACAATGAGCATGCCGAATTGTGTGTATGCTGAAATAAGAATCGGGGGGAGGATATGGAGAAAGAAACATATCGCTGGAGTTACAATTATTCATTGACCCAAAATCATGACTGGATAATCAGATATTGCTGTGTGGCATTTATAGCGATCGCAGTGATTTTTTTGGCTCTTCTTTTTGCAAATTCCGGTGATTTCATCGCAACCTTCAAAAAGGATTTCTGGGTAATATGGATGATATTGGGTATCTTTGCATTAGCGGTCGTCATTTCTTTTATATATTACAGAAAAGGCTATGCTTATTACTACACGTTGAAAAACGGTAATCTTCAGATCTACAAAGATTATTTGCCGGATACGGATGAGATAATCGTCAATGGAAAAATGGGATCGTTTTTTGCACTCAGGGATGTTAAGCATATAAAATATAATAAGAAAAAACACTATATTTCTTTCGGGGGATTTCTTATTTCGAGTACCGTCTATGCAGAAAATGATGAAATAGATCATGTTTACAGCCTTATTAAGAAGGAATGCATAAACCTTAAGAGCGAAAAGATCCTTTGAATTCACATGCTTTGCGATCACGACGGATGATCTGAGGATACAGGATATCTGATGCATGAATAGGAGGTTTTGAGCCGCTGCTCTTTTGTAATATATGAAATCAATAATAAAACAGGTTTTTCCGAAGACGATTCCCGTTATGGCAGGGTACGTTTCCCTGGGGATCGCCTTTGGATTGCTTCTGCAATCAATAGGATACGGACCGGTCTGGGCATTTGCCATGGGCCTTTTTATTTATGCCGGATCGGCACAGTTCCTTGCGGTGGAATTGCTGGCTGCGGGGGCGGATCTTATTCATGTCGCCCTGCTCACTTTTCTGCTTAATTTCAGACATTTGTTTTATGGCTTGTCTATGATAGAAAAATACCGGGGAGCGGGAATCAGGAAAATATACCTGATTTTCGGGCTGACGGATGAGACATATGCTCTGCTGACCGGATACAGGACTCCCGAGGGGATGGATGATAAGGCCTTCTGCTTTGCCGTGACATTAATGAACCAGATGTACTGGGTTCTGGGATGCGTACTGGGCTCGGTGGTAGGAAGCATTATTCCCTTTGACACGACCGGAATAGATTTTGCCATGACCGCGCTGTTTGCGGTTCTTGTCGTTGAACAGTGGAAGAATAATAAAACCCATATCCCGGCTCTGGCGGGATTTGCGATCACTGTTGTCTCCTTGATGATTTTCGGGGCAGACAGCTTCCTTATTCCCGCGCTGATCGTAATATCAGTTTTTTTATTGTGTATGAAGAAACCGCTGATGAGGGAGGGATGCGATGAATAACGGATATATTATTGCGGTGATCGCGGTTATGGCGGTCGTGACGATCCTTTTGAGATTTCTTCCGTTTATCGTATTTGATCGCGGAGAGAAATTGCCGGGCAGCATAGTCTTTCTGGGAAAAGCTCTGCCGCCTGCGATAATGAGTATGCTTTTGGTGTACTGCCTGAGAAATATCGACTTTGCAAAAGGAGATCACGGCATTCCCGAAATACTGTGTGTGGGGATCGCCATGATTTTTCAAAATTTTAAAAGAAATACCCTGCTCAGCATTGCGGTTAGCACCATTGTTTATATGGTTATCGTTCAGTGTATATTGTAGAGGTGTATATTGAAAAACGGAGAGCCGCGTTTTTTTCCAAAATTAAGATTGCATTGAGAAAAATGTCTGTTTTTCTTAATGGCATCTTGTTTTTTGGCTTCGTAGTAATATACTTTTTACATTGAATAATGAAAAATCACTCATTTATTATTTAATATTTGATGTATTTGATCTGCGGACAGAAAATTCGGTCTGTTGATATTGAGCGTAAAAGTTTGTTGTAAGATAAAATGGATTTTTCAGCAAAAGGGAATGTAAATATGCATGAGAGATATCGAATGTGGCGCCGGATGATTATGGCTCTAATATTTTTGGTGCTGATTATTTTCGGATTTTCCGTGTATTTGAATGTCACAAGTAATAGAACGATAGAACGGAATGCAAAGTATATTGAAGATGCGGCCGATCAGACAGCCAAGCGAATCGATGACCTGCTGGTGAGTGCCGAAAACAGTATCAATGCTATTGCCGATATGTATGAAAAGTGTCTTGATCCTACAGAGGCGGATGTGAAGATGCTGGAAATGCTGACGGAGTCAACGGTTTTTGATTATATCGGATATGTCGATGCCGACGGTATCTATACGGATTACAGAGGTCTTCAGGCAGATGTCTCGGACAGAGATTATTACCGGGAAGGCATGAAGGGCAATACCGGTATGGACATGGTTTTTAATGGCAGGGTGAGTGGCGAGGATCTGGTGATCTTTTATGCTCCGGTAAGAGATGATGGGGAAGTAGTCGGAATTCTGTCCGGAAGATACCGGCAGCAGAAGATGAGTGAGATTATTACCTCAACATATTTCGGAGAGCCTGCAAATACCTATCTTTGCCTTTCGGACGGGACGGTGATAGCCAGCTCCAATGAGGAAAAGCCGGAAAACATCCTGGATGACCTGAGTGTGAACGAAGGAGCGGATAAGGAAGCACTTAAAATCCTTACAGACGCTTTGACGAACGGAAAATCGGTTAGTTTTACTTATTCCAACTCGTACGGGTCAAACTCGGCATGCGTGACCGGACTTTCCCACAGTAAATGGATGATGCTGCAGGTCTTTCCGATGAGTGTCACGGATACTATGCTCAAAAATGCAAGAGACGATGCATTTTATCTGTTATTGTGGCTTCTGGCACTGTCGGCAGTTTACATATTGCTGATACTTCTGGAAAACGGGCGGGAAAACAAGAGGCTGTCTTCGGAGAAGGATCAGCTGAAAGATATAGTAAACAGTACATCCGGGCTTTTTATAAGGTATATTCTGGTCGATCTGGAGCATGATACCTATGTAAGCCTGACGAACAAGGATCTTACAGAGACCGGAGAGTTGTCAGAGCACGGCGTCTATTCCGAATTATGTGATTTTTGGAGTAAAAAAATGCCGGATAAGGATCCGGACGGGGACGGCCGGGAGCAGTTTCGCGGTGATTTTATCCGCGAGAATCTTACTGAGGATATTCCGTACCTGCAATTCGAAAAGCATGTCAATGAAAATGATGTCAAATGGGCGCAGATATCTGTTATGTGCCTTAAGAGGAATAAAGGGGTGCCGGCTTCGGTGCTTATGGCGGTTCAGAATGTGACGCAGATGAAAGAGACGGAGATCCGCAGCCGCGCCGCAATAGAGGATGCATACAGATCTGCAAGTGCTGCCAATGATGCAAAGAGATTATTCCTCTTTGATATGAGTCATGACATGCGGACGCCTATGAATGCTGTAATCGGTCTTTCCGGACTTTTGGAAAGAGATGCCGGTGATCCGGAGAAGGTCCGTTCCCACGGGCAAAAGATAAATGCCGCCGGTCAGCAGCTCATGGCAATGATAAATGAGATCCTGGACATGTCAAAGATAGAGAGCGGGAAGACATCACTGGATCTGTCGGCATTTGCTCTTTCGGATCTTGTTGAGGATCTGAACGCCGTATATATGCCTCAGGCTAATAAAAAGGGGCAGCACCTTCGCATGAGGGTATTTGACGTGACAGAGGACCGCCTGTTGGGTGATAAGATGCGCCTGAGTGAGGTATTTGGCAACCTGTTGTCCAATGCCATTAATTATTCCGGAGAGGGCGGGCAGATTTCTTTTACCGTTTACGGTCTGGAAAAAAATTCTAAGGGGTTTGCCCATCTGAGATTTGAAGTTGCGGATGACGGGATCGGAATGAGCCCTGAATTTGCAGAAAAAATATTTGACCCTTTCTCACGGGAAAACAACAGCACGGTTTCCGGAATTCAGGGAATCGGTCTTGGAATGACCATTGTAAAGAGTCTCGTTGACCTGATGGGAGGAATGATATCTGTCGAGAGTGTCCGTGGCAAAGGCACCACTGTAAACGTGGAGCTGGAACTGCGCGAGACCGACGGAGGCGGTGAGCCTGAGTTCTGGATGGAGCATGGCATTTCAACCGCACTTATTCTGGGTCCTGATGAGAAAATATGCGGGTCTATCGGAGATCTTATGAGCGGGACCGGTGTGGACATTCGATATATTACCGATAGAAAGGAAGCGCTTGAGTCCCAAAATGATGTAAAATATGACCTTATCCTCCTGGATCGGGTGCTTCCGGATATGGAAATTCTGGAGTCTGTCCGGAGTATTCGCGAAAGATACGGAAATAAGCCTGCCCTTATTCTCATTGACAATGACTGGATCGCCATTGAGGAGGATGCAAAGAATGCGGGAGTAAACGGCTTTCTGCCGGCGCCATTTGCAATGTCGACCCTTAAAAGGGAGGTTTCCTGCTGTATAACCTCCCGGGAAAGAGAAAAAGAGGCTTCTGATTGCATTGCCGAAACGAAGGAAAACGGGAAAGAAGCTTATGATTACAGTGTTGTGGCTGAAAAAAGCGAAAAAGATGCTTTGGATTTCAGCACCATTGCCGAAAGTAAAGAATCGGAATTTTCCTTTGAAGGGCTTCGGGTATTGATGGCGGAGGACAATGAAATTAATGCCGAGATCCTCATGACACTTCTTGAGATGGAGGGCGCGGCGTGTGAGTGTGCGGTCAACGGACGGGAAGCGGTGGAAATGTTTGAGAAAAGTCCTGTGTCCTATTTCGATGCGGTGCTGATGGATATTCAGATGCCTGAGATGAACGGATATGAGGCTGCCCGGGCGATAAGAAAGCTTTCACGGCCCGATGCCGGGGACATTCCAATCGTTGCCATGACTGCGAATGCCTTTTCGGATGATATCAAAAATTCAAAAGAGGCGGGAATGAATGCACATCTTTTCAAGCCGGTGGATATCAGGGTGTTGAAGGGTACGATGGCAGGATTATTTAAGATCTGACAACAGAGGCAGTGCGCTTTTTTGCTGCTTTTTTGCAATAGCCGGGAATCTAATGAAAAACAAGGAGCAAACAAAATGAGGAGAAAATGTATTTGTCTGTTTCTGAGTCTTATTATGGTTGCGGCTTTGCTCGCAGGCTGCGGATTAGGGAGCAATGCTAAGGAGGAAGCCTTTTATAAGTTTGTGAATGAAAACGGCAAATTACCGGATATTATCACATGCTGCAGATTTTCACTGCATGACGTTGCACCTTTCCTTGAAGAGGAGAGCCGTCAGTTTACAGAGGGCGAAGAAAATGTAAAAGCTTTCTGGACAAATAAAGTAAAGGAAGGCGGGGTAGTTCTTGCGGAGCCGCAGAACTACATTAAAGTGAAGTGACAGCAGGACATGGATTGCTTATCGGGTACATTGTTATCATAAATGCGGTCACCTTTATTGCCTTCGGAATTGACAAGGCGGCGGCTGTAAGGCACAGATGGAGGATAAGGGAAAAGGTTCTCCTGGGACTGGCATTTGCCGGAGGCTCGGTAGGGGGAATTGCGGGAATGTATCTGTTTCGGCATAAAATACGAAAGAAATATTTTGCCATCGGTATTCCGCTCATGCTGGCTCTGCATTTTGTGATCTTCCTGGGAGTGTCACGCGGAAGGTGAGTTAAAAATTAATATGAGAACTGTGAAAGTACGGGTGCTTTCCGCAGTTCTTTTTAAAAGGCATTTACTGCGGGAAAAGGAGGAAATGAAATGAGGAAGCTGATCCCATTTTTAGTGTTTGCATTTTTATTGGCGGGCTGCGGCGCTTCGAAGGAAGAGGAAAACAGCTATCGCAGTATCGGAATGGATGAAGCCGTGTCCATGATGGAAAAAGAAAGTGATTATATTATCCTTGATGTGCGTACGGCAGAGGAATTTGAAAGCGGGCATATTCCGGGTGCGATAAATGTTGCGAATGAAAGTATCGGGACGGAGGAGATATCTGAGCTTCCGGATAAGGAGCAGTTGATTTTAGTGTATTGCCGGAGCGGAAACAGAAGTAAACAGGCTTCGGAAAAGCTGGTGAAGCTTGGATATACGAATATTGTTGAATTCGGCGGCATCAATGACTGGACGGGAGAAATCGTAACCGGTTCATGAAATAAGGCCGCGGATAGAATATTTTGGGGAGGACGGACAGATAGCTCCGTCTTTTCTTTTTGAAAAAATTTTTTCAGAAAGTGTGATATTTTCCCTGCCGCATCCGCATCAGCCTTGTTTGTGTGTAAATGGCGTTCAGGGACAGATTGAGGCTCATTCCGTTTGAAGCGCTGGTAGGTTTGACAAGCACTGTAGTGTCTGTTGCCATTTATCTGATATTCGGATAAACAATTGCTGTTTCAATGCATTCACGGGTAATTCAATGTATTATTAACTATTCTTTACAGGAAAAGAATAATGTGGTACCATGCATTTAGTTAAATAATCTGCTTCAGGGCGGGGTGTGATTCCCCACCGGCGGTATAGTCCGCGAGCCTTATTTAGGCATGATTCGGTGAAACTCCGAAACCGACAGTATAGTCTGGATGGAAGAAGTATTAAAGTCATTTTGATTTGATCGCACTGAAATGTATTTCATTTCGGTGCTTTTTTTATCACATGATAATGAGCCCTGGCAAATTTGCCGGGCTCTTTTTTGATTATCGGGAATGTGATGTCAGGCGATTCGGACAGTTTCTCCGTTAAGTCGGAGAATTACGGAAATTCTCTGACGAGACAGCTAATAAACCGCGAAGAACACCGAACCGGCGCAAGAACATGCTTGCCAGGCCGGGAATCAAAAATCAAGGCATCCGAACCGGCGCAAGAATCTCGCAAGCGTAATTCATTTTTAATATTAATCAGGAAAATCCTATGACTTTAATGTAATACAAAGCCCGGCTTTGCCGGGCATTAAAGCAACACAAGCTCCACATAGAGCTTGAATTCCGGGAGGGAGAAATAATGGAAACCGCAAGTCATGAATATATGAGAAGAGCGATATCTCTGGCGAAAAAGGGAGCCGGATGGACATCGCCTAACCCTCTGGTCGGAGCAGTAATTGTAAAAGACGGCAGGATAATAGGAGAGGGATTTCATGAAAAATACAGAGAGAAGCATGCCGAGCGGAATGCCCTGGCATCTCTGAAGGAATCCGCCCGCGGAGCGGATATGTATGTGACGCTGGAGCCGTGCTGTCATTACGGAAACCAGCCTCCGTGCACCGAGGCTGTCATCGAAAACGGGATTAAGAGGGTGTTCATCGGATCAAGAGATCCCAATCCCCTGGTTGCCGGAAAGGGAACAAAGATTTTAAGGGATCACGGTATTACGGTTGTTGAGGATTTTCTGAGAGAAGAATGTGATGCTTTAAATGAGATTTTTTTCCATTATATCACGACAAAGAGGCCCTATGTTCTGATGAAATATGCCATGACTATTGATGGAAAGATTGCTACAAAAACAGGCGCATCAAAGTGGATAACAGGGAATGAGGCCAGGGAGCATGTGCATTTTTTAAGAGGAAGGTATGCTTCCGTGCTTGCGGGAATAGGGACTGTTATTGCCGATGACCCGATGTTAAACTGCAGGATTCCCGGGGCACACCAGCCCCTTCGGATTATTTTGGATTCCGGACTTCGGATTCCCCTTGAAAGCAGTATAGTGATGACGGCGCCGGAATTCCCCACACTTGTTGTGACGGCAGTGGATCCGGAGGATCCGGATCGTTCCGAAAAGATTGCCGGACTAAGAGAAAAAAATGTCCGCCTCGCTTTCTTGTCGGATGAAAAAGACGGGAGAGTTTCGATAGAAAAGCTTTTGAGATATCTGGGTGATGAGGGGATCGACAGTATTTTCGTTGAGGGCGGAGGAAAGATTCATGATTCATTCAGAAAAGCGGGAGCTGTAGATAAGGTTGCCTGTTACATTGCGCCCAAGATATTCGGAGGCTCCGGTGCAATGACTCCTGTCGCGGGAGAGGGGATCGAAACCGTAGATGAGGCGATGCGGCTTGAGGATATGAAGGTCTCGAAAATCGGCGGGGACATATTAATAGAAGCAAAAGTAAAAAATGAGGGAGAGAAGTAATGTTTACCGGAATTGTTGAAGAAGTCGGCACCGTAAAGGGCGTTTTGTCAGGCTCGGTGGACGGTGAGATCAGGATAGGAGCGAGAAAAGTACTTGAGGGAACTAAGATCGGGGATTCCATTGCGGTCAACGGAGTGTGTCTCACGGTCACAAAGCTCATGCCGGATGGCTTTACGGCAAATGTAATGCCTGAAACCTTAAGAAGGACTAACCTCGGAACCCTTACTGCCGGAGAAAAAGTGGATCTCGAGAGAGCCATGGCGGCGGACGGAAGATTCGGAGGACATATTGTTTCGGGACATATTGACGGAGTCGGAAAAATTGAACGGATAAGGAGTGAGGGAAATGCGGTCTGGTTCACCATTTCGGCCGAAGCCGGAATAATCGGCCTGATAGTTGAGAAGGGCTCTATTGCGATCGACGGAATAAGTCTGACGGTCGCGGATGTTTCAAAAAATGAATTCCGGGTATCTATAATACCGCATACATCAGAAAATACGATACTTTTGGATAAAAAAGAAGGGGATAAGGTAAATCTTGAAAATGATATTGTGGGAAAATATGTAAGAAGGCTTATGAATCCCGATGTCGAAGAGAAAAATGAGAGCAGGATTACCCTGGATTTCCTTTCGGCAAACGGATTTTGACAAAAGATAAAGATGTAAAGGAGAAGCAAAATGGAATTTAAGTACAATACAATTGAAGAAGCTCTTGAGGCGCTCAGACAGGGAAAGATAATTATGTGTACCGACGACCCTGACCGGGAGAACGAGGGAGATATGATCTGCGCGGCGGAATTTGCGACAAGGGAAAATATTAATTTCATGGCAACCTATGCAAAGGGGCTTATCTGCACACCAATGTCACAGGAGATCGCACACAGATTAAATCTGCCGCCGATGGTTGCGGAAAACACGGACAATCATTCCACTGCATTTACCGTATCCATCGACCATGTGGAAACGGGGACAGGCATTTCGGCGGAGGAGAGAGGATTTACCTGCAGAAAGTGCTGTGACCCCCTCACAAAACCCGAGGAGCTCAGAAGGCCCGGACATGTATTCCCGCTCATTGCCCGCAAGGGAGGGGTACTGACCCGAAACGGACATACCGAGGCCACGGTGGATCTTTGCAGACTTGCCGGCCTGACCGAGTGCGGAATCTGCTGCGAGATAATGAGAGAGGACGGAACAATGATGCGCACCCGCGAACTGCAGGAGCTGAGTGAGAGATTCGGCCTTGTATTCATAACGATCAAGAGCCTTCAGGATTACATTCGCAGAAATGAAAACCATATGATCTGCGAGGCGGATGTAAATCTTCCGACAGCCTACGGCGATTTCAGAATGAAGGGATATGTAAATGATATTACCGGGGAGCATCATCTGGCACTTATCTGCGGAGAGATAGGGGACGGAAAGGATATTTTATGCCGGGTTCATTCCGAATGTCTGACGGGAGATGTGTTCGGATCCGCCAGATGCGACTGCGGGGAACAGCTGCATAAGGCAATGGAAATGGTTCAGAAGGAGGGCAGAGGAATCGTTCTTTATATGAGGCAGGAAGGCAGAGGAATAGGCCTTATCAATAAGTTGAAAACATATGAGCTTCAGGAAAAAGGCCGTGATACCGTTGAGGCAAATGTTGAGCTTGGCTTTGAACCCGACCTCAGGGAATATTGGAACGGAGCTCAGATTCTTCAGAATCTCGGGGCGAAGACGATACGTCTCATGACAAATAATCCCAGTAAGATCTACGGTCTTAAGGGGTTTGATTTTGAGATAATTGAGAGGGTTCCGATTGAGGTAGAGCCGGGAGTTTACGATAAGAAATATCTTAAAACAAAGAAAGATAAAATGGGACATATATTTAAATCCATAGATCTTTAATTAGCAGGAGGAAAGAAAAATGAACGTAAATCTGATCAAGGGAAATGTTGTAGCATCTGAAGGAATGAGAGTCGGCATTATCGCATCACGTTTCAACAGCTTTATTGTTGAAAAGCTTCTTGACGGAGCTATAGACGGGCTGGTTCGCCACGGAGTGGAAGAAAAAAATATTGATGCATGCTGGGTTCCGGGCGCATTCGAGATACCGGTTGCCGCAAAAACCATGGCTGCCTCCGGAAAGTATGACGCGGTAATTTGCGTCGGCGCAGTGATCAGAGGATCAACCTCCCACTATGACCTCGTAGTGAACGAAACCACAAAGGGAATCGCGCAGGTAGGCTTAAATTCCGATATTCCGGTTCTTTTCGGAGTTCTTGCAACCGAGAATATCGAGCAGGCGATCGAGAGGGCAGGCTCAAAGGCGGGCAACAAGGGATATGACTGTGCTCTGGGGGCAATTGAGATGGCCAATGTCCTGATGCAGCTTAAGGCATGATCACGGTATTTGACTATGACGGCACTCTTCACAAAACAGATGCAATATACGGATACGCGGTAAGGAGAGCCTTAAGGGAACTGCCGTTTCAGGTTCCGGAGGATAAGCTGAAAGCTTCGGACGAAGAACTTTCATGTTATCTTGGAGTGAATGCAGCGGATATGTGGAAGGATTTTTATCCCGGGCTTCATGAAAAGGATGTTTCGGCTATTATTAAAAAGGTGGGTCTTTATATGAGGGAGGGAATATCTCTCGGAAGATCCCGTTTATATAAAGGCGCGAAGGAAGTCCTTGATACGCTTCGGCAAAGAGGGCACACTCCGGTCATTCTTTCAAACTGCACCATTTCCTATATGGATGCACAGCGAAGCGCACACCGGTTGGACCGGTGGTTTTCCGGATATTACTGTTCCGAGGCATACGGAAACGCACCTAAGGAGGAGATCTTTTACGAGATAAAAAAGGATTTTCCCGGAGAATATGTGATGATTGGAGACAGAAAGAGCGATATTTTTGCAGCTGCCTGCCATGGGATAAAGTCAGTAGGGTGCGCATACGGTTACGGGGGTCCCGGGGAGCTTGAAGAGGCGGATTGCGTAATAGAAGATATAAGGGATATTACAGGGGAAATAACAGCCGGTTATTTATCACTTTAACGTTGATAAGATTAAAAAATAGAATTGACTTTTAACGCTCGTTAAATATAATTAATTTAACGAGCGTTAAATTATGGGCTGTGACCCGATTGAGCTCGCAAAGTGTGCGAAATATTAACCACCCGCAGTGCGGGTGAGCGTCGATTTTATCCGGGCAGTCTGACGGAGCATGCTTTTGCGGACAAGCATAAGATAGAACAGAGACATTTATGGATAGAAGAAAATCAAAAAAAGAAAAGATTTTGGATGCAGCCCTCACATTGTTTGCGGATAAAGGCTATGACGGCATAGGTATGGACGAGATTGCCGATGCGGTCGGTATGAAAGGCCCGGCTCTGTACCATTATTTTAAGGGGAAAGAGGCGATCCTGAACGAGCTGATAGGGGAGGCGTCGGGATATTACAATAAAAATTTTGGAATTTCTGAAAATGAAAAGACGGTTCCGGAGACAATGAGCGAGTTCATTGAAATGTCGCTGGCAAGGATAGAGTTTACTATTCATGATCCCAAAATAATAAAGATTCGCAGGCTCCTTGCAATGGAACAGTTCAGAAACGCCAAATTAAAGGAATTGGCTACGCTTCACCATCTGACGGGAGTCGTGAATATGAATGCATTTTACTTTAGGGCTCTTTCGGAAAAGGGAAAGGTAAAGGACTATGATCCCGAGATCCTTGCGTTTGAGTTTTCGGCACCTGTTACCCT
>JBMNQZ010000047.1:0-12393 GCA_050944395.1 Lachnospiraceae bacterium | reverse complement strand
CTTAGAACCTAATTCACTGATGGTTCCTGTTTTTCTTGCTACAGTACCATCAAGCATATCTGAAAAGCCAGCGATTATATACAACATATAAAAAGGAGCCGAGAGAGCTGGGCAAAACAACAAAGCTAAGGCGCATACTATTCTGATGCTAGTTATAACATTGGCCACGAACTCACTCCTTCCATAACATCTAATCCACTTCCTGCTATATTATCAACAGTCGAGTTGCCGGATTAGACAACATCTAAATCACTCACTCAAATTGAGTTTGCACCCTAGATAACATCTATCCTAGTGCCACAACCCACGACATCTAATCCACTGCCTAAACCCTCTGACTGTTTTTACAGTAGATATGTTTCAATATAAGAAATACGGACTTTCATGAGCTATTGCCTAACCTCAAAAAAGCCCGTAAATACGCCACTTTTCGCTATTTATTTTTCTTTCCTAGACATCAGACATACAGTCTCCACATGCTGCGTATGCGGAAACATATCCACCAGCGCATATTTTTCGATACGCCAGCCGTATTTTGCCATAGTATTCATATCCTGCACAAAGCTTGATGCCTTGCACGAAATATACACCATTTTCGACACGTCAAACGACATTATCTGCTCCAGTGTTTTCGGAAGAATCCCCTCCCTCGGGGGATCAAGGATCAGGAAATCCGGCCTTTCCGGAATTTTATCCAGCGTTTTTCCCACATCCCCGCAGAGGAATTCACAATTTTCAATATTGTTCAGAATTCGGTTCTCATTTGCCGCATCTACCGCCTCCTGAATGATCTCTATTCCGTAAACCTTCCTTGCGGCAGGCGCCATCATCTGCCCGATTGTTCCTGTTCCGGAATACAGATCATACACCACAGAATATTTTTTTCCTTCCGGTGCAATGTACTCTCTTGCCTTTTCATAAAGCTTTTCCGCACCCGCGGTGTTTGTCTGAAAGAATGAAAACATCGAAACCTTAAACTTCAGTCCAAGCAGCTCCTCATAGAAATAATCCTTGCCGTAAAGGATTTCGGATGTCTGATACTGCACCATATCAGCCGGCAGGTCGTTTATTCCATGCACTATTCCCGCAAAAGAGCCCTCTATATCAAGATTTATCAGCTTGTCCGCCAGCTCCCTGAAATCATGCTCTACCGCAGAAGTCGTCACCAGACATACAAGAAGCTCGCCTCCGGAATGGGATCTTCTTATCAGGAGATGTCTCAAGAAGCCGTCATGCCTCACCCTGTGATAATGCTTAAACCCTTTTTCTTCACAATAATCAAAGACACATCTCAAAACCTTTGTAACATCCCTGTGGACGATTTTGCACGAATCAGCCATAAGAATATCATAGCTGCTGTTCTTTTTGTGAAGTCCCAGCCTGAGCGGCCCGTTTATTCTGTCGTCTCCGAAAGTGAATTCCATCTTATTTCTGTATTCGAACGGCTCCGGACTCGGAATTATTCCCTCGAAGACAGTATTTTCGTCAACAATATCAGAAAAAAGCTCCCGGATCTGGCCCGACTTTAGTTTCAACTGTTCTTCGTAAGGCAGGGTCTGGTAAAGACAGCCTCCGCAATATGGAAAAACATCACACTTTTTGTCTTCCTCAAGCGACGCCTTTTCTACAACCTCGACGAGATTTCCCTGCATTTTCTCGCCTTTTCTCTTTATTATCCTGAATTTTACCTTCTGGCCGGGAATTACATTCTTTACCGTAATTCGTTCACCTTCACCGCCTATTATCCTTCCCCGGTTCGGATAATCGACTTTATAGACATAACCAACAGATTCCTGATTTTTTTTCAACATATTTATATTCCTTAAAATAATAATCAGATTTACCCAATCCGCCGCGGAGACTTTTGCGGATTATTGAAAATTCATAAAACTTTCCTATAATTCAAAAAACAGCCCCGGTCCAGCCGGGGCTGCGTAATATTTTTTATTGTTGAACCTTAAAGACTGACCTCAGAATTATTCCTCGGATGCTTCCTCTCCGGCTTCTTCCGGTTCTTCGGCTGCCTCTTCATCCTCGGCATCGTCTTCGATCTCGAAAAAATCATCATAATCTTCGAAATCGTCGTCATCGAATTCATATTCCTCAACTACCTTTGGAGCAAAAATGCTGTATATCGCATAAACAATTGCTCCGACAACAACGATCCCACCAATTACAGCAAGGATAATGGTATAAGGACTGATTTTTTTCTTCGGTGCTGCCTGCTCAGCTCTCAACCTGGTAAGTAATTCATCCATCTTGTTCATAACAAACCCTGCCTTTCTCTTTTCATTTCTTTTTCAAATTTGCAAATGATGCAAACATCTTTTTTGTTCCTACGCCGGTAAAATCAACAGTTACCTCAAAATCCCGGCCGCCCGAGACAATGTCCCTTACTATACCTTCACCGAATTTTTTATGAATAACTGTATCGCCGACAGAATAATCCAGGCTTCCGGCTCCTGCATTTACTCCGAATTTTCGGGATGACGAAGAGTACGGATTGCCGGAATTAACATTAGTACTGCTCTTTCTTGTGGCAGAAGATGCAAAGCTTCTGCCCGTGCCGGTACTTCTTGAATCCCCGGAAATTGCTTCTCTCATTTCAGACATTCCTCCCCGTGTAAATGACACAGGTCTTTCCCGTTCTTTGATTACTCCCAGATCCAGCATCTGCTTCGGTATTTCTCTTATAAATCTTGAAACCGGATTATAGACTACCTCTCCCCTGATCATTCGCTGGGCCGCGGAAGTCAGTGTCAGTGATTTTTTCGCCCTTGTTATGCCCACATAAGCAAGACGCCTCTCCTCCTCAAGCTCGGTGTCATCTTCCATAGACATATAGCCCGGAAAAACGCCTTCCTCCATTCCTGTAAGATAAACATACGGAAACTCAAGTCCCTTTGAAGAATGAAGCGTCATCAGAAGAACCGTGTTATCAGAATCCTCAACATTGTCAATATCGGCAACCAATGCCACTTCTTCCAAAAATCCCGAAAGAGATGCATTCTCATTCATCTCCTCATAGGATACCGCTTTAGATATGAACTCGTCAAGGTTTTCTATTCTGGCCTGATCCTCCGGCGTATTTTTTGCACGAAGCTCTTCAACATAACCGGTTTTATCGAGGATCATCTTGATGACCTCCGAAACCGGATTGTCTGAAATCTCCTCTCTCATATCCTCAATAAATTCAACAAATTTATCTATTTTCGAAGCGGCTCTTTCCGCCAGTCCGGCGGCTTTTGCGCAGGTCATTGCATCAAAAAATCCGACATTGTTGTCATCGGCAAATTCCTGAATTTTTGCAATGCTGGCAGCTCCTATTCCTCTTTTCGGAACGTTTATGATCCTTCTCACCGAAAGAGCATCCTCCGCATTGTCGATGGTCTTAAGATAAGCGATGATATCTTTTATCTCCATCCTGGAATAAAAGTTTACACCGCCGACGATCCTGTAAGGGATATTTGCCATCAGCATTTTTTCTTCAAAAAGACGGGACTGGGCATTTGTTCTGTAAAGTACAGCGAAATCCTTGTAATTTACGCCTTCCGTCCTGTGTTTCAACGCGATATCCGATGCTGCAAATTCCGCCTCCTCGTACCCGTTATTAAATACTCTGAATTTCGGCTTCTCACCCTCTTCATTGTCAGTCCAGAGAGTCTTTTTCTTTCTTCCGATGTTATTTGCGATCACTTCATTGGCGCAATTAAGGATATTTTTTGTCGATCTGTAATTCTGCTCCAGGCGGATAACCTCCGCATCCGGAAAATGCTGTTCAAAATTCAGGATATTCATAATATTTGCTCCCCTGAATTTATAAATGGACTGATCATCGTCACCTACAACAGTGAGATTCCGGTATTTTGAGGCAAGAAGCCTCACCAGTTCAAACTGTGCGGTGTTCGTATCCTGATACTCGTCAACCATGAGATACAAAAATCTGTCCTGGTATATTTCAAGTACCTCGGGATATTTTCTGAAAAGCTCAACAGTCTTTACGATAAGATCATCAAAGTCGAACGCATTGTTTGCAAGAAGCTTTTCCTGATATTTTTTGTAGGCCCTGGCAATCAGCTCTTCAAATTCATCTCCGGCATTTCTTTCATATTCTTCGGCATCTATAAGCTCATCCTTAGCCTTGGATATCTGGGATAAGATCATTTTCTCCTTGTATTTTTTTGTATCGATGCCGAGAGTCGAGCAAACCTCTTTCATGATCTTAACCTGATCATCAGTGTCATAGATAGAAAAATTTCTGGCATAGCCTATACGCTCGCAATTATTTCTCAGAATTCTCACGCAGCATGAGTGGAAAGTAGATACCCAGATCTGAGAGGAACCGAAGCCTATCAGATCGTCTACCCTTTGTCTCATCTCCCCTGCTGCTTTATTTGTGAATGTAATGGCCATGATATTTCCGGGATTTACTCCGGCCTCTTCAATCAAATAAGCGGTCCTGTTGACGAGCACTCTGGTTTTTCCGGAACCCGCACCCGCAAGAATCAACATCGGACCGTTTACATGTTGAACAGCTCTGAGCTGTTCAGCGTTAAGTTTTTCTTTAAATGTAATACCCATTATTCTTTCTTATCCATTCTTTCAAAAACAATAGAATAACCGTCATTTCCGTATATAAATGACCTGTTCACCCTGCTTATCGTAGCAGTGGAAGCCCCTGTTTCCTCGGAGATCTCCATGTATGTCTTCTTTTTGCGAAGCATATCCGCTACTTCGAATCTCTGGGACAGAGACAATATTTCGTTAATTGTGCACACATCCTCAAAAAATTTATAACACTCATCCCTGGTCTCAAGGGAAAGTACAGCATCAAAAAACAGATCTACAGCTTTATTATGCAATTTCTTATTCATAATCAACCCCAAACGCCTGAATAAAAACACTTCACTTTAAAATTTTACAGTGTTAAACTATCAATAGGATTTTATCAGTTTTCCATATGCATTTCAATGCAAATTTGTATTCGTCCGGGAGGTAAACATGGCGTATTCAGGCCAGGCTCTTTATAAGCTAATGATATTATATATGCTTGATCAGGTATCATATCCCCTGTCAAATAACCAGATCGTTGATTTCATATTAAATCACGGATACACCGATTATTTCCATGTACAGGAGGCAATGACCGATCTCAATGAGGCAAATCACATCCATTCCGAAGAACACATAGCCTCTACCCTTTACGAGATAACATCCGAGGGACAGAAAACGATCCGTCTGCTGTCTGACATGATAGATCCCGGAATAAAAAGGGAGATCAATGACTACCTGAAGGAAAATTCATTCAGCTTACGCAGCGAATCCGGAGTCAGGGTGGACTATAAGCAAACGTTAAGCGGCGAATATGCCGTTCACTGTTCAATAATTGAGGCTGATGAAGTAATATTCGACATGACCATAAATGTGATGTCAAAGGAAGATGTTGACAAAATATACCGGGATTTCAAGTCAAAAAGCCAGTCATTATATATGACGGTAATGAAGACACTGCTCAGTTAAGGGCAGTGTCTTTACTTCCTTCCGGTTACATTTTTAAGATAATCGTTTATCTTTTTTTCATATCCCATGTCCGAAGGTTCATAGAACCTCTCGTCTTTTATCTCATCCGGAAGATACTGCTGGTTTACATAATGATTAGGATAATCATGAGCATATTTATATCCGATCCCTTTTCCCAGCATCTCATGTCCGTTGTAATGTGCGTCCTGCAGATGGACAGGTACAGAAGTTTTCACATTTCTTACAGAACCAGCCGCCGCGAAAATTGCATTGCAGCACGCATTGCTCTTTGGTGCGCATGCAATATAGATAGCGCACTGCGCCAGTATTAACTGTGCTTCAGGCATTCCCACGCGCTCCACGCTCTGGGCGCAGCTGGAAGCAACCACCATGGCCATCGGATCCGCATTTCCGACATCTTCGGAAGCACATATCATCATACGCCTTGCAATGAATTTAATATCCTCTCCCGCCGCAAGCATTTTTGCAAGATAATACACGGCAGCATCAGGATCCGATCCTCTCATGCTCTTTATAAACGCAGAGATAGTGTCATAATGCTGATCACCGTCTTTGTCATATGCCACTACGCGTCTCTGAATGCACTCAGAGGCCGTGTCCAGATCGATGAATATTTTATTTTCTTCGTTTCTCTCCGTTGTAAGAGCCGCAAGCTCCAATGCTTTTAGTGCCGCTCTGGCATCTCCTCCGGAATAATCCGCAAGAAAGTCCTCTGCCTCGGAGGTAATTTCAATATTATAGCTTCCCAGTCCTCTGTCCTTATCCTCTATCACTCTGCGAATAAGCTTTTTTATATCCTCCGGAGAAAGCGGGTGCAGTTCAAAAACCGTCGATCTCGAGAGCAGAGCGGAATTTACCTCAAAATAAGGATTTTCTGTCGTAGCTCCGATAAGGACCACGGTTCCGTCCTCAACAAAAGGAAGAAGGTAATCCTGCTGACCCTTATTAAATCTGTGTATTTCGTCGATGAACAATATCGTCTTTTTCCCGTAGCACCCAAGATTTCTCTTGGCCTCATCGATAATTTCAGCCATATCCTTCTTTCCCGCCATGGTTGCATTCAGCTGTCTGAATTCTGCCCTGGTAGTGTTTGCAATCACTCTGGCAAGGGTAGTCTTTCCGGTACCGGGAGGCCCGTAAAAAATAACCGAACTCAATTTATCTGCGGTGATTGCCCTGTTAAGAAGCTTTCCTTTTCCTATTATATGTTCCTGACCGACCACCTCATCCAGGGTACGGGGACGCATTCTTGAAGCCAGAGGTGATTCCTTTTCCGAATTTTGTTCTCTGATATAATCAAATAGATCCATTTTTTCTCCCACATGAAATTTCATGAATCCAAGGTCCTATTTTCCGGAGAAAATTCCTATCAAAAAAACTGCCGCATATCAAAACGCAGCAGTTTCGTGTCATTGTTTTTATTTAAGCAACCTTTGATTTTGCGATCTCTGCAAGTGCTGCAAATCCCTCTGCATCATTAACTGCCATCTCAGCGAGCATCTTTCTGTTGATGTCTACTTCCGCTAATTTAAGGCCGTGCATAAACTGGCTGTATGAGATGCCGTTAATTCTTGCTGCGGCATTGATACGAGCGATCCAGAGCTTACGCATATCTCTCTTTCTCTGCTTTCTGCCTGCATATGCTGTATTGAGAGCACGCATAACTGCCTGCTTGGCAATTCTGTACTGTTTTGATCTTGCTCCTCTATAACCCTTAGCGAGTTTTAAGATTCTATTATGTTTTCTTCTGGCTTTCATGCCACCTTTAATTCTTGCCATAGTTTATTCTCCTCCCTCAGATTAAAGATACGGTAAAATCTTTTTCATAGCCTTTACGTTTGAAGAATCTGTGATCGTTGCCTGACGAAGATTTCTCTTTGTCTTACGATCCTTCTTTGTCAAGATGTGGCTCTTATAAGCTTTCATTCTTTTGAGTTTTCCTGTGCCGGTTACTTTAAAGCGCTTTGCAGCTGCACGTTTAGTTTTTACCTTTGGCATAATATATATCTCCTCTCTACTTTATCTATCAACGTTTTTCTGCGAGGAACATAGTCATGAAACGTCCCTCCATCTTCGATGCCTTTTCAACGACCGCAATATCTTCAAGTTTGGCCGCAAAATCATCAAGCATAGGCTTGCTGTCGTTCGTGTGTGCCATTTCACGACCGCGGAAACGGATGCTTACTTTCACCTTGTGACCTTTCTCAATAAATTTTCTTGCGGCAGACACCTTTGTATTAAGGTCGTTTGTGTCGATGTTTGGCGACATTCTTACTTCCTTAATCTCAATAGTTTTCTGTTTTTTCTTTGCCTCTTTTTCTTTGCGGGCAAGTTCATAACAATACTTTCCATAATCAATGATCTTACAAACAGGCGGCTGTGCCTTTGGTGCGATCTTAACAAGATCAAGTCCGGCAGCCTCAGCCTTAGCAAGTGCCTCCTCCGATGACATAATTCCGAGCTGATCACCGTTTTCACCAATAACTCTCACTTCATTATCACGGATCTGACCGTTAATCATTAAATTGATAATTGTTTTACCCTCCTTAAAAAACAAAAAACTCAAAATCACAAAAATAAAAGCAGACAGCCACAGCTATCCACTCATCAAAAAAAATCTCTTAAGATCTTATTAACACCCGTCATTCCGCATTCCGGGGTGAGAGCGGATACTCTGCTTTATTTTCACAACATTCATAATGTACCATCCGAAGCATTCAAAGTCAAGCAAAAAAGCGGAATTAACAATATTTTCCCGTAATTTAACAGTATTTTAATCTCTGTCAACATTGAATTTTCACATACAGATGATATAATTCACATAATATTTGAAACACATGTATTATTATAAATCATAAGGGGAGAAAAATGAAGCTGAAAGTATTATCTGTATTATTATGTATATTTGTTTCCGCTGCCGTTTTCACAGGATGCGGAAGCAATAAAGAAACCGCACAAACCGAAATATCATCCGAATCGGATACATCGGATGACACATCAGACGAATCTTCGACCGACGAATCCGACACCTCCAAGGAGACGGAACCGGCCGACACTCCTTCCGGAGATTCTTCCGCTTCTGATACCGAGGATGGTCTGCCGGATTACCTTCAGGATGATTCCGACATTTCCGAAAATCAGATCGATACGACTCTTGCGGAGGGCTTCAATGCCGTCGAAGGCACAAAAGTCACAATTCCGGCCGATGCCGAAAAGATAAATGCAGGTGCTTTCTTCTGCGTTCCTTCCAATGGGAACGATTACGAAATACAGATCAATTCCATAAAAGAAACCGATGAAAGAAATCCTTATGCCGCTTCAGAAGCTTCGAAAGTGCTGGTAATATCCTACACCGTCAAAAACAACAATATTGACGAAGGCGTTCTTGTTGATAACTACAGCTTTAAGCTTTTAAACGAAGATAACGAAACGTGTGAATATTATCCTCTTGACACGGAAGGCTCAAACGCATCGGTAAGCATTGCAGAAAAAGGAAAGACCGCCGAGTGCTCTATCGCATATGCGGTAAATGATGATTCCAGGAAATTCACCCTGCTTTTTGAGGACATTTTCTGCGGAACCGATACCTCCGCATATCTTGAGTCAGAACTGACAGATTGATTCATAAATTATAAAAAATAAAATATTTCATAGAAATCAAACTAAAACAACAAAAAAAGAAATCAAAAAAAATGTACCGGCATCCCGATCATCAGGCATACATTCCTGATTCTAGGATTTCGGTACATTTTTAGATTTCGGTACGTATTTCAGGATTTAAGGTGTTTTTTATCCGAATTCCCGAATACTTACACCATCAAAAATATTTTTTGATCTTTAGAATATTCTTTCCGTCTTTATATTCATATCCTATATCGTCCATAGTCTTCTTTACCATGAAAATCCCCAGGCCTCCGACCTGTCTTTCATCCAGAGAAAGGCTGACATCGGGATCATCTTTTTCAAGAGGATCAAAGGGAACCCCTTCATCTATAAAGGAGATCTCGCATCCGCTGCGTTCATTCAGTTCGGCAACTCTCACGGTAGCTTTTCCGACAGCCGGTGAATATGCATAATGAGCAATATTTCCGAAAATCTCATCTATGGCGACATCTATCTGGATCTGAGCTTTCATGGGGCATTCCATCATTTCAAGCTGTTCGTCCACAAAAGCAGTCACCTCAGTGATATTTTCTATCGTTGCATCTAAAGTGATTTCTTTCATAGCCCAGTGTTCTCCCCAATTCATCTAATCAGTATGAAAATTTTATTGCCCGCGCCGCCTCAAAGCCCGCTTTAACGGCATCCGCTATTCTTCCCGGACGATCGGCATCTCCCACTACATATAATTTATCTACCTGATCTTTAAGCTGGGATTCAAGAGCATTTACTGACTTCGCTCCCATGGACAGGACCACCTGATCGGCACTCACCGAATACTCTTTTTCATCGTCGCTCTTAAAAATACAGCCTTCCGAATTGATCTCGACAAGAGTCTGCCCTGTATATATCTCGATTCCCTTTGCTTTTACCCGCGACAGGACATCATGCAGATTCTGGAAATATACATGATTTCCGATATTTTTTCCGGCTTCAAATATCATCACCTTGTTTCCGGCAGAGGCAAGACTCTCTGCTGTCTCAAGACCTGACATTCCTGATCCTATCACTATCACATTACTGTCAGATATCTTTTTCCTGCCTGACAGCAGCTCCTGCGGAGTGCACACCTTACCGGGATCAACCTCGGTCTTGTCAAGCCATTTCGGCATTTTGGGAACACTTCCCGAAGCAATGATCACAGCATCCGGATAAAGAGATCTTATAAGATCCGCATCCGCGGTCACGTTACATCTGACATCTATATGAAGATGGTCGATCATATTTTTATAATAATCGATTATCTTTGTGATCTGACCCTTGTGAGGCGATTTATCCGCAATGTTAAGCTGACCTCCGACCTCACCGGATTTTTCCAGAACGATAACATCAAATCTTCGCATTGCCAGAACCACTGCAGCCTCAAGTCCGGCAGGACCTGCGCCGACTATAACGACGGTTTTTCCTCTTCCGTCCATCTCGGCGGTTTCATACTGCAATTCGCGGCATGCGCGCACATTCATTGCACAATAACAGCCCTTATCTGTATCAGGATCAGCTTCCGCCGTTGCGTCAAACAATGTTTCAAAACAATACAGGCACGAAATACACGGTCTGATGAGCTTTTCCTGCCCTCTTCTTGCCTTGTTGCTCCATTCCGGATCCGCAAAGTGAGCTCTGGCAGATCCGACAAAATCGCAAATGCCCTTTTCAATAAGCATCTCGGCATAAGCAGGGTCCCTGAGGGCACTGGTGCAGATCACCGGAATATTTACTATTCTTTTTATCACACCTGCAAGATACGCCTTCCATCCCTGCCCGAAGGACATCGGCTCCCATGCGGTATTCATTGTCTCGTACATTCCCGCACTGACATCGATAGCGTCAGCACCGCATTCCTCAAAAAGCTTTGCGTAAGCGCAGGCCATCTCAAGGGTAATTCCCTCATTTCTGTCAATTCCAATGCTGTCAAGATATTCATCCGCCGACATTCTGACGATTACAGGGTAAGACGGAAAACATTCCTTGATGCCTTTTATTATATCGCACACTATTCTTGCCCTGTTTTCTAGAGATCCTCCGTATTCGTCTGTCCTCTTGTTTGTATAAGGGCTCAGAAACTCCTGAAGGAGATAGCCGTGAGCGCAGTGAAGTGTCACACCGTCTATTCCCGCGCATCTGCATCTTTTTGCCGCTTCAATAAACTTTTTCACGATCGACCGGCACTCGTCAGCAGTCATCTCCCGGGTTTCCTGCTTCATTATATTGCACGGAATTGCGCTCGGCGCCATAAGCGGCCGATTATTGTTAAGAGATATGAGTCCCTGCCTTCCGGGATGAAACAGCTGAACAAATATCTTCGTTCCGTAGAAATGCAATTCCTCGGCAAGATCATGATACCCTTTTATCAGTTCATCACTGTCTATTCCCAGCACACGTGCATTTGCCCGGCCGTTTTCAAGATCCACGCACACGGTTCCGGTCGTTATCATTCCGACGCCGCCCTTTGCACGTTCCTTGTAAAACTCAATATCTCTGCTCGTGCACTCTCCGTTCGGGCCCGCAAGGAAATTTTGCAGCGGGTCCATTGCTATTCGGTTTGAAATTTCCACAGACCCGATAGAACACGGGGTAAACAGTTTCTCGTACATACATTCTCCAAAAATTTACACATTATCAGCTTATTATATAATGCATCCAAAGGAAGATTTTTTCAAGTTTAAAATAATAAGCCGGTCATTGAAGAAAATCTTAAAGAAAAAAACATCATTCAGATTCCGGGCACATTTCCTATAGCCTCAGCAGGCTATTTTCTATAGAACAATCTCATACATACAACAAAAGGCTCCGTAAAAACGGAGCCTTTTATTATGCGGAAGGCGGGACTTGAACCCGCACGACTGCAATAGTCACTAGATCCTTAGTCTAGCTCGTCTGCCAGTTCCGACACTTCCGCGAACAAATAGTATTATACACAAATACTTTTGTCTTGTCAACAACTTTTTTAAATTTTCATAAGAGCCGTTGGCAAATTCAAACAGCGCATCAATACCAACAGATGAGATGTTATCACACTGATTGTATCATGTCAATAGGTTTTGAAAAAAAGTGTCAAAGGTGCCTGGCACAAAACGTTTTGTGAGGTGACCCCTAAAAGTTAGACTTTTAAGCGTAGCAGTTTTATTGGCTGCTACGCCTATTTTATGCAGCCAAGGCAGAGAGCCTGTATTCAACCGGACTCATCCAACCAAG
>JBMNQZ010000046.1:0-12443 GCA_050944395.1 Lachnospiraceae bacterium | reverse complement strand
ATGATAAAAATGTAATATATACGGGCAGGTATTGAGGAAAACACACAAGTAATTGTCCGGTATGTTTGATTTTATGTGGCATAGTGTTATAATATTCTTCGTTCATGTTCATCGGAAGCAAATTCCGGGTATATATGAAAAATGAATATATGATCCGCGGCATGCCGAAAAGATATACTGCGGCTGAGATAGTAAATTTGATTTGAGGTGAGATGTATTATGAGGTGTATTGAATGCAGAAGATGTGAAGATATGTGTTATATGGGTGTCGGAATAACGGAGTCACTCAGGGCACTTGAAAGGATCGAGGACGGAGAAGATAAAAAGGCAGTGAGGGAAGAACTCATGAACAATCTGATGCCTTCCGGCAAAAAGCTTCCGGATGGGTGCGTTGCCTGCGGAAGATGTACATCTGTCTGTCCCGAAAGGATAGATATAGCGGATGAGCTTGCAAAAGCGGCCGAAGCGCTTGATCTGTATTCATCAGACAGAAAGGTTTTTTACTGATAAATGTATTTTTTATTATTTTTGTGATGAACGGGGGAGAGATCTCCCGTTTTTTTAATTTATTTAAATCCGGTCAAGGCGGGGGAGTGCCTGCCAAGCCGGGAAGCCTAAATCAAGGCAGCAATCGGGCATCGAGGCGTGCCCGCCAAGCCGGGAATTCCAAATATGCTCTGTTTTTGAAAAGCGTATTCTTTGAAAAAATCACTGAAAAAATCAGATAATGCCGTTTGACATTGATAGCCTATGAGAATAGAATTACCGATAAGAAAATGCTTTTTTTTAACGGAATGCATTTATTACAAAACGGGAGGAAAGACTATGTCGAAAGTAACGATAATGGATCATCCGCTTATTCAGCACAAGATCAGCCTTATCAGAAACAAGAAGACCGGAACAAGGGACTTCAGGACGATAATATCTGAGATTGCCATGCTTGAGTGCTATGAATCCACAAGGGATCTGAAAATTGAGGATGTAGAGGTCGAGACACCGATTCAGAAAACCACAGGGAAAAAGCTTGCGGGAAAGAAGCTCGCCATCGTACCTATTCTCAGAGCGGGTCTGGGAATGGTTTCCGGAATTGAGAGCCTTATTCCCAGTGCAAAGGTCGGTCATATCGGCATGTACCGCGATCCCGAGACACTCGAACCGGTGGAATATTACTGTAAGCTTCCGGCAGATATAGAAAAGAGAGATATTTTCATTGTCGATCCGATGCTTGCAACGGGCGGCTCGGCGTGTGATGCAATAAATGCGCTGAAGGAGAGAGGCTGCAAGAGCATCAGATTTCTCTGCATAATTGCCGCACCTGAAGGACTGGAAAGACTTCAGAGGGAGCATCCGGATGTTGACATTGTTGTCGGAGCACTAGATGAAAAATTAAATGACCATGGATATATTGTTCCGGGACTCGGAGATGCGGGAGACAGAATATTCGGAACAAAGTAGCTTCAGAAAGACTATTTTTTATGAGGAGGGCTTGTAATGAGCAGGCAAAAAACAGTCGTTGGGCATGAGCCCATTTATGATGCAAGGACACTTGGTGTTGGAAAAACAGTTGTGCTCGGAATTCAGCATCTGTTTGCAATGTTCGGAGCTACCGTGCTTGTACCGGTTCTGACCGGTTTGAACGTATCTACCACACTTCTTTTTGCCGGACTTGGCACATTGCTGTTTCATCTTCTTACTAAGAGAAAAGTGCCGGCATTTCTCGGATCATCGTTTGCATTTCTGGCGGGATATTTTGCAATAGCGCCGGATGGAGACAAGGCACTTCTGCCGTATGCATGCTTTGGCGTTGCGATCGCCGGACTCGTATATCTTATTCTTGCACTGCTCTTTAAGGTTTTCGGCGCAAGCAGAGTCATGAAATATTTTCCGCCGGTTGTCACCGGACCTATTATCATAGCAATAGGAATCCATTTTGCACCTTCGGCCGTTGATAACTGCGCTACAAACTGGCCGATAGCTCTTGTGGCAATAGTTATCATAATCGTTTGCAATATCTGGGGCCGTGGAATGATCAAGATAATTCCTATACTCTGCGGCGTAATAGGATCATATATCGTTGCGGCAATTTTCGGACTCATTGATTTCACTCCGGTTGCGGAGGCGGCATGGATCGGTCTTCCCGTTCATTGGAACGAGACGGTTTTCGGATTGTTCGGAAGCGGAAATGTGGATACATCGCTTTTGATCACTTCGATCATTACCATTCTTCCGATCTCGTTTGCCACGATGATGGAGCATATCGGTGATATTTCCGCCATTTCCTCAACGGTCAATAAAAATTTCATTTCCGATCCCGGACTTCACAGAACGCTTCTGGGAGACGGACTTGCCACAGTTGTCGCTTCCCTTTTCGGAGCGCCGGCAAACACGACCTACGGAGAGAATACCGGAGTACTTACCCTTACAAAGGTGTTTGATCCTCTGGTAATAAGGCTTGCGGCGGTATTTGCGGCAGTGCTCGCATTCTGTCCTAAATTTGCGGCAATCATCGAGGTCATGCCTGCTGCGACTATTGGAGGCATTTCGCTTGTGCTCTACGGAATGATCTCGGCTGTCGGAGTAAGAAATATTGTTGAGACGAAAGTGGATTTTTCAAAGAGCAGAAATGTTATTATTGCGGCAATGATACTTGTTCTTTCGATCGGAATTCATTTTTCCGAAAACGGAGCGATCTCATTTGCAATCGGATCTCTTAATATTAATCTTTCGGGAATCGCCATCGGATCTTTGGTCGGCATCATTTTAAATGCCGTTCTTCCCGGCAAGGATTATGTTTTTGTTGAAAATTCCCCGAATCAGACGGGAGTTCAGTTTGACGCTTCCCAGGGGAAATCGCATACTCAGATGCGGCGTGAAGCGGAAAAAGATAAGAAAGCAGCTGAAGAAGCTGACAATAATTAATAATAATTGAAAAGGAGATGCATTAAATGAAAGCAGTTGGAATGAAGAGAATTAGTGGTTCGTATATTGCCCCGAGTGCTGAACTGATCGGCAATGTAGCGGTCGGTGAGGATTCGAGCGTGTGGTATAAGGCGGTGCTGAGAGGCGACGAGGATGATATCATTATCGGAAAGGAAACCAATATTCAGGATATGTGCGTTCTTCATCCCGACAAAGAATACCCTGTAGTAATAGGAGACGGCGTTACCGTGGGACATGGCGCGATCATCCACGGATGCAGGATCGATGATCATACTCTCATAGGAATGGGTGCGATCGTTATGACGGGAGCGAAGATCGGAAAAGGGTGCATTATCGGCGCAGGTTCGGTTGTGACACAGGGAACGGTGATACCCGACGGTATGCTGGTCTACGGCAACCCCGCAGAGCTCAGACGCCCGGTGACGAGGGATGAAATAGAGAAAAATGTAATGTCGGCGCAGGTGTATAAGGTTAACTGCAGGGAACATTTTGACAGACAGCCGTGACGGCGAAAAAATGGTATAAAAAAAGATTCGGCACCGATGGGACGCCGAATCTTTTTTTTGATCAGTTTGTGCCAGGTACATTTTTTACATGTGCCAGGTATATTTTTTACATAGGAGAATTAACCTTCGATAGCTATGTATTTCTTCTCCGGAACTACCGCTTTCTTCTTCGGGATATCAAGCTTAAGGATTCCGTTTTCGAATCTTGCTTTTATCTCCTCTTCGGTGAGCTCTTCACCTACAAAGAATCTTCTTGCCATATTTCCGTAATATCTCTCTCTGCGGATTACCTTGCCGCCCTCGGTCTTTTCCTCTTTATTTTCATTGTGAGAAGCCGAAATGCTGAGGTACCCTTTTTCAAGCTCAAGTCGGATATCATCTTTTGAGTATCCCGGAAGTTCAATGTCAAGGGTGAATCCGTTGTCTGTTTCCGTTATATCAGTCTTCATGAAAGAAGCGGCATGTGTGGGCATAACCGAATTGCCTTCGGCAGAAGCCGTTTTGCTCTCTGTTCTGCTTGCCGGTCTGAAACCTTTAAAGAAATCATCGTCAAATCCCATCCAGCTGTCAAATAAGTCATCTCCGAAAATACTTGGTAAGTACATCATAATCAATTCCTCCTTTATACGGTACGGAGCATCAGGTTTTCTATTGCTCCGTTAGTGCTGTATTTGTTCTGTTTATGCTATGAATTATAGCACAATTATTAGCACTGTCAAGAGGTGAGTGCTAATTTTTGAAAAATTATTTGTTTTTGCGTTTTTTCGGGCGTCCCAAGCCGGGGAATTATCTTAATTTTTATAAATTGATCATGATATTGTTGGCAACGATTTATGATTGGATGTATAATTTTAATTTGGAGAACTGAGAAAACATGATATTAAAGGAATAGCAGATGAACTATATCGTTTTTGATCTTGAATGGAATCAGTGCCCCTACGGAAAAAGTGCCGTCAGCAACAAGATACCGTTTGAGATAATTGAGATAGGTGCAGTAAAGCTTGACGATAATAAACAGAAGATCGATAAGTTTCAGGTGTATGTCAAGCCAAAAGTATATAAGAAGATGCATTTCCACGCCGGCAAAGTGACCGGACTTTCAATTGAAGATCTTGATTGCGGGCTTCCGTTTAAGGAGGCTGCCGATAAGTTTCTTGAATGGTGCGGAGAAGACTATTCATTCTGCAGCTGGGGGGAACAGGATCTCACGGAATTCCAGAGGAATCTTAAGTATTACGGAATGCTCAACAGGCTGAAAGGTCCTATGCTTTATGAAAATATTCAGCTTCAGTATGCGATGTATAAGGACGAGCCCGACTTAATGCGGTCTCTGGAGTACGCGGCTTCGGATATGAATATTCAGATCGAAGGGGATTTCCACAGAGCACTTGACGATGCCGAGTGTGCGGCGATGGTATTTGCCGTTCTTCCCGATGAGCTGACCGATAAATACCCCTCGTTGAATACATATCAGAATCCGAAAAAAAGGGCTGATGAGATATATGTGGAGTTTGACGGATATCTGCAGTATGTTTCCAGAGAGTTCAAAACCAAGGAAGCTGCAATGACTGACATCGTGGTGAGGGATCTTTATTGCAATTTCTGTAATCGCAATCTGAATCCGTTGATTAAATGGTATGCGAAAAATAATAAGAATTATTATGCACTGGGTAAATGTCCGGCACACGGATTTATCAAGGGCAAGATCCATATGATGAAGACCGATGACGATAAGTTTTATGTGATCAAGACGATCGGTGCCGAAACACAGGAAAATGCCCTGGAACAGCTTGAAGAAAAGGCCTACATGTTTGACAAACCCGTGGAATTGACCATATAATAAAATATCTATGCTTAAGAGGTGACTATATGTACGAGAGAGTCGATACAAATTTGGATTTTACCGGTCGGGAAAAATCGATCGCGGAGTTTTGGAAGAAGAATAATATTTTTAAAAAGAGCATTAAAGAGCGCGAGGGATGCCCTACATACATGTTTTACGACGGACCGCCTACGGCCAACGGAAAGCCGCATATCGGTCATGTCCTGACACGTGTAATAAAGGACACTATTCCGCGTTATCATACAATGAAGGGGCAGATGGTTCCGAGAAAGGCAGGCTGGGATACTCACGGACTCCCTGTTGAGATCGAGGTGGAAAAGAAGCTGGGTCTTGACGGTAAGGAGCAGATCGAGGAGTACGGAGTGGAGCCCTTCATTGAACAGTGCAAGGAATCTGTCTGGAAATACGAGGGAATGTGGAGAGAATTCTCGGATGTGGTAGGATTCTGGGCCGATATGGATGATCCGTATGTAACTTACCACGATGATTTCATTGAGTCCGAATGGTGGGCACTTAAAAAGATTTTTGACAAGGGACTTCTTTATAAGGGGTATAAGGTAGTTCCGTATTGCCCGCGCTGCGGAACTCCGCTTTCCAGCCACGAGGTTGCACAGGGCTATAAGTCGGTAAAGGAAAGGTCGGCGGTAGTCAGATTCAAGGCTCTCGACGATGAAAATGTTTATTACCTTGCCTGGACAACAACACCCTGGACACTTCCTTCAAATACAGCGCTCTGCGTAAATCCGGATGAGACTTATGTAAAGGTCAGAACCGGAGAATATACCTATATTATGGCGCAGGCTCTGGTTGAGAAGGTGCTCGGAGAGGATGTGGAGATCATCGAGTCCTATAAGGGAACCGATCTGGAGATGAGACCTTACGAGCCGCTTTTCGAGGCCACTGCCGTAAATGCGGAAAAGAAGCACAAAAAAGCTCATTTTGTGACGGTGGACAGCTACGTTACAATGACAGACGGTACGGGTATTGTCCATATTGCCCCGGCTTTCGGTGAGGATGATGCCAGAATCGGAAGAAAATATGACCTTCCGCTTATCCAGCTTGTCGATGAGAACGGAAATATGTGCGGCGGCACTTTGTGGGACGGAATGTTCGTAAAGGATGCGGACAAGCATATTCTCGTAAAGCTTGAAGAAGAAGGGCTGCTTTTTGATGCGCCTAAATTTGAACACGATTATCCGTTCTGCTGGCGATGTGATTCTCCGCTTCTTTACTATGCCCGTGAGTCATGGTTTATTGAAATGACCAAGGTGAAAGACAAGCTTATAGAAAATAATAACAAGATAAACTGGATCCCGAAGAGCATAGGACAGGGACGCTTCGGAGACTGGCTTGAAAATATTCAGGACTGGGCGCTTTCCAGAAACCGTTATTGGGGTACACCGCTCAACATCTGGACCTGTGATGACTGCGGAGAGATCATGTCTGTGGGCTCAAAGGAGGAATTGAGAGCTGTTGCCGATAATTGTCCGGAGGAGATCGAGCTTCACAAACCGTATATTGACAGAGTTACGATCACATGCCCGAAGTGCGGAAAGACAATGCACCGTGTTCCCGAGGTTATCGACTGCTGGTTTGATTCCGGCTCCATGCCGTTTGCACAGCATCATTATCCGTTTGAAAATAAGGAGCTTTTTGAGGCACAGTTCCCGGCAAGCTTTATTTCCGAAGCTGTTGATCAGACAAGGGGATGGTTCTATTCCCTTCACGCAATCTCGACACTTCTGTTTGACGAGCCGTGCTTCCAAAATGTAATAGTTCTCGGACTTGTTCAGGATGAGAACGGACAGAAGATGAGTAAATCAAAGGGAAATGCGGTAGATCCGATGGATGCGCTCAAGGAGTACGGCGCAGATGCGATCAGATGGTATTTCCTCACGAATTCGGCGCCGTGGCTTCCGAGCCGATTCTATAAAAATGCTGTTCTTGAGGGAAAGAATAAATTCCTCGGAACACTCTGGAATACATATGCGTTCTGGGTTCTCTATGCCAATATCGACAGCTTTGATCCTACGAAGTATTCTCTTGAGTATGACAAGCTTCCTGTAATGGATAAATGGGCTCTGTCAAAGCTTAATTCTACGGTAAAGGCTGTAGATACCTTTATGGATCAATACAAGGTTACAGAGGCGGGCAAGGCAGTTCAGACATTTGTGGATGATCTCAGCAACTGGTATGTAAGAAGATGCCGTGCACGTTTCTGGGCTTCGGGAATGGAGCAGGATAAGATAAATGCATACATGACATTGTACACATGTATTGTAACATTAAGCAGGCTTACCGCACCTATGGTTCCGTTTATCACCGAATCGATATATCAGAATATTGTAAGAGGTGTGGATCCTGAGGCACCGGAAAGCATCCACCTTTGTGATTATCCGGCAGCTGATGAGAGTATGATAGACAATGAGCTTGAGGCTAATATGGACCACGTGCTTCAGGTTGTAACGCTCGGCCGTGCGGTGAGAAACGCAAGCGGAATCAAGAACCGCCAGCCTATCGGAAAGATGATGGTAAAGGCAGAATTCGATATTCCTGAATTCTATGCCGAAATTATTCTTGACGAGCTCAATGTGAAGTCACTGGAGCAGACGGACGATGCCGACAGCTATATCTCATATTCGTTCAAGCCGCAGATGAGGACCGTAGGTCCGAAATACGGAAAGCTTCTGGGCGGAATCAAAGATGCCCTTGCTGTTATAGACAGCGGAAGTGCCATGACTGAGCTCAGGAAGAACGGCTGTATCGTTCTTGATATCAACGGAACATCGGTTGAGCTTCTCGAGGAGGATCTTCTCATAGATACAGCTCAGAGTGAGGAGTTTGCGGCACAGTCCGATGGAAGGATCACTGTGGTTCTCGATAAGAGGCTCTCACCCGAGCTTATCGAGGAGGGCTTCGTAAGGGAGATCGTCAGCAAGGTTCAGACGATGAGAAAGGAAGCCGGATTTGAAGTTATGGATCGCATCGCAATCTATGCGGACGGAAATGAAAAAATTGCCGGAATCCTTAAAAACAATGAGGATGCGATCAAAAAGGATGTCCTGTGTGATGATATCATTACAGGTAGAATGGACGGATACTCAAAAGAATGGAAAATTAATTCGGAAAAAGTTACTCTCGGAGTGAAAAAGCTTTAATTTTCAAGGAGAATCAATGGATAAGGCTGAGTATAAGATTAAACTGGACACATTAATGAGACTTGCCGGTACGCACAATTATCAGGAGGCGGCAGCGGTTGCGGACAGTATTGACTGGAGAAGGGTAAAGAGCATCCGTACTCTCTGCATTGTCAGTGAGATATATGAGGCATCGGGCAGTATCGAAACTGCCGAGAAGATACTTAAATTGGCGTATACCCGGTCTTCTATCAATAAGACTGTCCTCTACAGGCTTACAAAAATGTGCATAAAGAAGGGGGATTTCAGTGAGGCTGACAGGTACTGCCGCGAATTTGAAGAGGCGGCGGCAGGCGACAGCACAAAGTACCTGCTCAGATATAAACTTCTGACCGCTGAAAAGGCTCCTCTTTCGGAGAGAATTGCAGAGCTTGAAAAATATAAGGAAAATGAATTTTCGGAGAGCGGAGCGATCGAACTTGCCGGACTTTATAAAGAGGCCGGCAGCTATGAAAAGTGTCTCGATCTCTGCGATGAGATCATTGTGTGGTTTGCCGTCGGGGAAGCGGTTGATGATGCCAGGGCGATCAAGGAAGAAGTGAGGGGACTTCTGGCTGAAAAACAGAAGGAAGAAGCGGCGGCAGCTGCTGCGATTGAGGCACAGCAGGCTTTTGCCAACGAAGAGATACGAAAGGTCGGAAGCAGCGAGCTTCATGATCAGCTTGCCAGCAGCATTCGTAATGTTATCGAGGGGATGAATTCCGAAAAGAATGAAGAACCTGAAATTGCTCCGGAAGAAGAGGAAATGTTTATCTCGGGAATCGATACCGATCCGTCGGAGATCAAGGAGCTTGAGCCGGAGACGATCACTCATGTCGATTCCGAACTGCTTCAGGGAGTCTCTTCTGAAAATGTCTCGAAGATCAGCGATTACAGCGGAGCGGGGGCAAATGTAAAAAGTGATGATAATATCGATGATCTTCTCAGTTCACTGACTGAGAGTCTTGCAAAAGAAGTTGCATCGGGAAAGTATGAGAAGATCGATGAAAAGATGGATGGCGGGGCCTATGACAGGCTTACGGCAAAAGAGACTGACGAATCACTTGGACTTACGAGAAATGTCGTTATTGACGAAGAAATATTGAAGAATTATATCGAGCATGACAAGGCTGTGCATGAAACTGCGAAGGCAAATACGCTGAGACAGGCCGGCGTTATTATCGATAAAACAGAGATTCCGGAAGCGGATGCAGCTGCCGAAGGTGAGATCCCGGCAGAAGCTTCAACTCAGGAACCGGTGATTCGGGGGTCTGCATCACAGGAGATATCGTTTGAGGAAGCGGCGGATCCGGCACCGGAGGCTGCAGATCGGATAGATGCGAATCAGGATACAGCAGGTCTTGAGGCTGAAGTTTCGGCAGATACATATCAGGATGCAGCAGAGTCGGAGGATGAAGCTTCCGCAGATGCATATCAGGATACAGCAGGTCTTGAGGCTGAAGTTTCGGCAGATACATATCAGGATGCAGCAGAGTCGGAGGATGAAGCTTCCGCAGATGCATATCAGGATACAGCAGGTCTTGAGGCTGAAGTTTCGGCAGATACATATCAGGATGCAGCAGAGTCGGAGGATGAAGCTTCCGCAGATGCATATCAGGATACAGCAGACCTTGAGACTGAAGTTTGGGTGGAATCGACTCAGGAGACTGCATCACAGGAAAAGGCAGTTCAGGAAACATCAGCTCAGGCAGAATCGACTCAGGAGACATCAGCTAAGGAACCGGCGATTCAGGCAGATGAGAATGATCTCCCGAGCAAAGCCGGGGAATTAAATGAAGAAGTTTTGATTCCGGACGAGAATTCGGTAAATGCGGATGAAGACCTTGAAGGCATCCCGCAAAAGAATCCGGAAGAAAAAGTCTCAAACAATGCGGCCGAAGATGCCGATTCAATAGATGCTTCATACATTTCTCTTGATGACGCTGCTCCTGTAAACGTTGCGGAGAAACTGGAAAGAGCAGCCGCTGTGAGCAGCAAGAGAGATGAAATTGAATTTCCGGAACTGGAGAAATTTTTGCAGGAGACTATTGAAAAAGAGGCTCCGGGAAAAACCGATGCCGATGAGCCTGATGCTGAGGAGATCGAGCTCTTTAACGCTGAGTTTCCTGAGGATGTAAAAGAGGAGAAGATCGATCCGTTAATTTTCAATATTATGGCGGAACCGGAAAAAATCGATATCAGACCTTTGGAACCGAGAGAATTCGACGAAGTTGAAAAAGAGATATTCTCTTATTTTGCAAAAATCCCCGGAATCAGCCAGCAGGTTACCGTGGCTCTCAATGATCTTCATAATAATTCCGGATCGCGAACTTCACAGTCGGGAAATCTGGCGATAATTGGCCGTAAGGGATCAGGAAAATCCAGAGTTGCCGATGCAGTGATAGTAAGTCTGTGCAGGGATCTCGGAATAGATGCTGTCAAAAAGGCAAGGATTTCAGCCGTTGATCTCAATAAAAAGAGCGCGGCAGAGGTTGTTGCAAAGATGACCGGCGGATTCCTTATAATCGAGGATATAGGCAACCTTAATGATCTGGTGGTTCAGGAGCTGAATAAAGCTATGGAATTCAATACCGGAGGACTTGTGATAATTGCCGAGGATGAAAAGCCTGATATGCAGGCCCTGTTTAAGAGATTCCCGGAATTCGAGAAGAAGTTTACTTCTACCATAGTGATACCGGTATTTACGAATGACGAGCTTGTTTCGTTTGCGAAAACATATGCATCCGAAAACGGATACAGAATGGATGAGATGGCTACGCTGGCGCTGTATACTATTATCGGAGATAATCAGAGTGCGACCGAGCCGGTTACCGTAGGACATGTTAAGGAAATCATGGACAATGCCATCAATAAATGCGGAAGCGGAGCACGCGGCTTCGGAAGGAAATTATCAAAGAAATCCATTGACACTGATGGAAAGATAATTATGCGCGAAAAGGATTTCGAATACTGATTTATTGGTGCAGGCTGCACGGAGGTATGAATGACAGAAGGAATCGGAACCTTTGCGATGACGGAGATGATCGTCAATAAATATAATTTCGTTTTCAAAAAGAAATATGGACAGAATTTTCTCATCGACAGAAATATGCTTGAGAAAATTGTCCATATTGCTGATATTCATGAAAATGATACCGTTCTTGAAATTGGGCCGGGGATAGGAACCCTGACCCAATATTTGGCTTCGAGAGCAAAAAAAGTCATCGCAGTAGAAATTGATAAAAATCTAATTCCCATACTCGGGGATACACTTGCGGATTTTCCGAATGTTGAAGTGTACAATGAAGATATCATGAAATTTGATGTCGATGCCTGCTTTGATATGGAGAAGTGCCGGGAGGGGGAAAATGAAGGGAGATTTGTTGTCGTGGCAAATCTGCCGTATTATATTACAACACCGGTGCTTATGAAGCTGGTGGAGGGAAAAACATATTTCCACCATATGCTGTTTATGGTTCAGAAGGAAGTTGCCGACAGGATGACGGCGGGACCGGGCAGCAAGGATTACGGAGCTCTGTCGCTGGCAGTTAATTACTCGGCGGAGATATCCGTGGAGGGGACGGTTCCTCCGGAGTGCTTTCTGCCGCGCCCAAAGGTAGAGAGTGCGCTGGTCCTTTTTAAAACGCACATCGAGCCTCCGGTAAAAACAAAGGATCCGGGGCTTATGTTCAGACTGATAAGAGCATCTTTTAATCAGAGGAGAAAAACTCTGCAGAACGGAATTACAAATTTCGAAGGCTTGTTCTTTTCAAAGGATTCGGTAAAAGAGGCAATAGACCGGTGCGGGTTTGACGCTTCCGTCAGAGGCGAGAAGCTTTCGCTGGAGGATTTTGCAAGACTGGCTGATGAGCTGGCGTGAAAAAGACAGGGCGGAAAAAGTTGACGGATAAAAAGGGACAGGCTGAGGTTAAAGTGGTGGGGGGGGGGAAAAAAAAAAAAAAATGGTTAATTTTTTTA
>JBMNQZ010000045.1:0-12705 GCA_050944395.1 Lachnospiraceae bacterium | reverse complement strand
TTCTTTATTTGTCGGTATAATATCTGATTAATTAGAAAAAAGTCAAGTAATTTGTCAAAAAATTTGAATGTGAATATTTTTACAGAACAACAGGATATAATAATTCATTGATAATATCCCATTGCGCTGTAAAATCCAGATGCTTCACTCCTGCACCCTTCTCACCTCTTCACATTCCTCGCGATCGTCTTTACCACCTCATCAATCACGATAGGCTTTGCGATATGTCCGTTCATTCCCGCATCCAGCGATTCCTGCACATCCTCGGCAAAAGCGTTGGCCGTCATTGCGATAATAGGAATGTCCCGTGCATCCGGGCGGTCTCTCAGCGCCCTTATGGCTCCGGCTGCCTCGTATCCGTTCATCTCCGGCATCATAATATCCATGAGGATCATGTCAAATGATCCCGGTGTGCTCTCTTCAAATATTTTCACCGCTTCCGTTCCGTCCACAGCCCTCGTCACGACAACGCCCAGCTCCTCGAGCTGTACCATTGCAATCTCCGCATTCAGGTCGTTGTCCTCTGCAAGCAGGATCTTTACTCCCATCAGGTCTGCATTTACGGTGGAGAAATCATGCTTTTGCACATTTTTTTCCTCAGTAAGTTCAAGGGGAAGTTCAACCGTAAATGTTGATCCGACGCCTTTTCTGCTTTCCACGGAAATGGTTCCGCCCATCAGATCCACATAGCGCTTTGTGATGGCCATTCCCAGTCCGGTGCCTTTGTAGTGCGTCCGTGCATTGTCCTCTTCCTGGGAAAATTCATCGAAAATATTTTTAATGAATTCCTCCGTCATTCCCACGCCGGTATCTGCGATCCGGTATCTCACCATAATGTGCCTGTCATCCATGTACGGGAAATAATCGGCACAGAATTCGATCCTTCCGCCATCCTCCGTAAATTTCACCGCATTTCCGAGAATATTCACCAGAACCTCACGGATACGAACAATATCTGCAAGCACATACGGATACTCCGGCTCCTCAAGATTTGTATTAAAGGTAATGCTTCTGTTCGACAGGAATCCGTACATTATGCTGAGCACCGTATTTGTCACTTCGGTAATATCTGCCGGGGCAGGTGCAAATCTTATCTTTCCGCTCTCGATGCGGCTGATATCCAGGACGTCATTAATAAGTGTAAGCAAGTGATCCGAGCTCTCGCTAATCTTTTCAAGGCATCCTTCAACCTCCGGGTTAGGATTGTTTTTCATGGCAATATTGGTAAATCCGATGATCGCATTCATCGGAGTCCGGATGTCATGAGACATATTGTTGAGGAATATAGTTTTGGCACGATTTGCATTTTCAGCAGTATTAACCGCATCCTCCAGCTTCTGATTAATATTCTTGTCGTTGGTTCTGTCGGACAGATCGAGAATATATTTCTTTTCCCCCTTAATATCCGTACAGAAACCCGAAACTCTGAACCAAAGCCTTTTTCCTGTTTTCTGATGAATATATTCCCGATCCCACTGGTGCTGCTCGCCCGGCTTGATATTGTGCAGCTGCTCCAGAATATGATTATTGTCATCATTGCTGATAAGCGTCTCAATGGCATGGATATCATCGAGTACCTGCTGGTTGGAAAGTCCAACCAGTCTTTCAACGTTGGGGCTGACAAACTCCACGTCCAGGTTCTTCGCATCCAGCATAATGAAAACATCATCCACATTTACAGCCAGTTTCGAAAACAGCTCATCGCGAGTCAGAAGCTGATAATCCTTTCTTCTTAAAATATCTCTGTTTCTCTGGACAATAAGAAGGATAATGAGAACAGATAATGCAATCGCTATTCCCGATACCACAATTATGGTAATGTTCTGAAGCTTATTCATACTGGAATTTACGACAGCTGTCGGAACAACACCTGCCACCGTCCATCCCTGAAATTCTGCAGGTTCATATACCAGATAACAGCTTTTTCCGTCCAGCTCAACTTCCATATCGCCGGATACGCCATTAACAAGGTCATTTTTGAATGACTGCAGCTCCTGTTCGGAAAGATTTCCGGAAGAGTTCAAAAAGGCAAAGAAATTATAGATGTCCCCCATGTCATCATTGCCGTTGTCAACGACAACCCTTCCGTCGGGAAGTATCGCATATGTGCTGGCAGCCCCTCCGAAGGCAGAGATGCTCAAAGCTTCAACCATATCATAGTTATTGTAGGTTATCGCAATGGCCTCATACTCAAAATCGCGATAGATTCCTTTTTTCGCCGGGATTGCAAATACCATGATCTCCGGCTTATCCGGAACAACAGAATTAACAACAACGGGCTTCTTATCCTGTATGAGAACAGGCAGCTGATCCCTGAAGTCGAGATATCCGCACGCACCTTCGAGCGTAGTGTATTCTCCGTTGCGGGAGATGAAATAAAAATCCGTGAAATTTACATCCTCTCTTGCCTGATTAATGTATTCGCTGATGTCGGATTCATTATCGGTCACCTCAAGGTAGGGCACCCACATGCGCATACGGCTCCAGTTGACAGACACCAGGTTATACAATGTCTGGTTTGCCTGGTGAAAGATTTCATCAAGGTGCGATGTACTCTCTTCATATATAGTCATAGATACGAATTCAAAATATTTCAGCCCTGAAAATATTGCACCGCAAAACAGAAAAATCATGATGATCAACGATATTATCCGTTTTTTCATGGTCCGCCCTCCTTCCTTAAAATTTTTTCCGTATCAATTCTATTATTCAGCCTGAAGAATTGTCACATATTCCGTCGGCTCAAGAAACTGTCTGGTTTTTTCCAATGCTTCCTGCATGCATTCCTGACTCGAATAATCGTCCACCAGATATGCCTCCCTTTTTTCCTTTATATCCTCGGGCATCGGACAATTGCAGAAGTTCTCATGCTCCAGGAATGTGTCCGCACCGACAAGAAGCACCGAATAATTTGCTTTTTCATCAAGCGGCTTGCCGTTTACCGTGATTTCTTCCAGCTTAAACTTTCCGTGCTCCGTCTCCGTCACGGTAAATTCCAGTCCGCTGGTTACCGGCATCAGGTTTCTGTGATAAACAGGATTTGATCCGTCTTCCTTCACATTCACCAGCCACTCCATGATCCGCCTCACTTCTTCGCCGGTATATTCCCCGCGATAGACTGAATTTCTGGCGGTCAATATCCATTTGGCCTGCTGCAAGGAATAGTAACCTTCATAGATGGATGTACTTGCCACCGGTGAGTAACCGATTGCTATCTCGTCGTCAAAGGCCGCCCGAATGGTGTTCATCATAGATGATGCCGCCGCACTTCCGTGCTCCCCGAATTCATTTGAATAGCCCTTTTCCTGAGTGAAGAGTATTTCCTGCGCTTCGGGATTTACATAGGCCTTGATCTGGCTGTCAAAATCCTCATACGCACCTTTGGCATCATATTCTCCGAGCATCATTTTTGTCGCCACATCCTCCGATATCGCAAATACCTCTGTGGACGCCAGACGCACATACAGATGATTGCTGTCAATGCAGTCCTGAACATACTCAAGTGACGGCGAAGATGAGATATTCACTTCTTTGTTATACGAAAGCACGGAAGTTCCCGCAGCAATGGCCTTCTGACCTTCCTCGCTGAATACCGCCATCAATATTTCCATCACAGCCTGTTTCTTTTCCTCACTCTCCTCAACGCTTCCGGATACCGCAAGCTGGCACATTGGATAAGTCAGAACCCAGTTGTCCTTTGATGTCTCTCCGAAATACGGCAGGATCACGCTCTCCGGACCGCCCTCCATAGTGATCTCATCCGCAATTGCGGCAGTGTTTCTCACCATGGCGGTCTGACCGGAGCGATACGGATCCATTGTCTTACTGAACTGAAGCTTCTCATCACCTTTTTCAAAGCGAACATCCCTCAGAAACTGCTCGTATTTTTCAAATACCTTTGGCCAGACCTTATCGTCCAGTCCAACCTGCTCTTCCTCCGTTTCGCTCTCATATGCCATACGCCATTTCGTTCCCTCAAGACTCATTAGTTCTGGAATAGCGCAGCCCTGCATGGTTTCCAGGCAGGTGTAATCATAATCCCAGTCCGCCTGGAACCCCTTGATCCCCATTTCTTCAAATTTATTGATAGTGTCCACAAATTCGGAATAATTTGTCGGAAGAGGAATATTGTATTTGTCAAACAACTCCTTGTTTGCCATTATTGAATCCACTTCGGCACACATCGGAAGCCAGCGGATGGCGCCGCTTTCCTCACGATTGACCTCAAGATAGCTTGAATAGAAGGTTCCCGCCACCTCACTCTGACTCAGATCGATCAGGTGATCTGCCAGAGGAGCTGCGTCATTGAGCGAAAACCTGCGGCAGGTAATGATATCCGGAATTTCCTCTCCTCTGTTTAAAAGATCTTTGTAGTACTCAATTGTGTTATAGCTCTGTATAAAGGTAAAATCAATGTCCGGAAACTTCTGCTCCAGCCATGGTGTAAATTCCTTGAACATCGAGCGATCCCACATGTACATACTGATCGATATTCTTCCATCATTTTCCTTATTATCCTTCTCTGCTCCGCAGCCCGTAAGAATGCTTGCGGCAATAACAAGGGCAAGCAAAATACCCGTTATTCGGACCTTTTTCATGTTGATTCTCCCTCTCAATTATTTATCCCGCGAGCAGGTATAATGCGAGATTCTAATTGTGTTAGTATAACATAAACAACATTCATTATCAATCATATTGACCTCGTAGGGTATTGAATACGTGCCTTGATTTATGCTTCCCGCCCTGGCGGGCATTCTTCGACATCTAAATGGATATTCTCCGTATGAGCGATGGTGATTTTCCGGACAGGGATTTTTTTTAATAATAATTATCCAGATAACGATATCGTCGAAGAATGGTGTTATATCTTCTTTACTCGCAACCGTTTATTTTGTCATGCCGCCTTTGTGCGGGCTATCTTCAATTCAGAAGCGCGCCGAAGGCGTTCTTTCCATGAACCCCCCCTGTGCGAACATGAAAAACCCCCTGTGCGAATCCATTCCGCACAGGAGGTCTTGAAAAAACCGATTCAATTATCTCTACTTTTTTATTTCATTCGTCTTTGTTCTCTTGATTTTCTAACCTATATTCTCTCAATTTTCTTCCTTATTCTTTTGACCTTCTTTATTCCTATGATCTCCCTTATTCTTTTGATCTCCCTTATTCTCTTTATCTTCCTTATTCCTTTGATCTTCTTTTTCTCTTTTCTCCTCAACTTCATGCTGTTTCTGAATTCTTGCGCGATCCAGCTCTATGCTGAGGTAATCATTCTCGGCCTGCTTTTTCTGAGGTATCAGGCTTTTTGCAATAAAGCCCTTTCCTTCATTTTTAATATAGAAGAATCCCACTATCGAAAATACCACGGCCCCGATGAAATTGACAAACAGATCCTTCATAGTATCCAAAAGCCCTATGTCAAGGTATCCTCCCAGCCCAAGTGAATTGCCGTTGACGACCACATCGTTGATGTCCCGAATGCTCACCACATTGTTCGCCTTCAGAGGATCAAGCATGACGGTGTTGATACAGTGCACAACCGTATCCTTCTGCATATCCATATTAAAGGAAAGATCCATAAAGCACTCAAAGAATTCCCAGAGAACTCCGATGGTCATAGAGAAACAGAATGCAACTATAGCAATGAACAAAGGCGACAGGTCAAACTGCAGTCTGTCGCTGTCATTCAAGAGAACTACAAGCGAAAATCCGATAGCCGCAGCCAGGAACCCGTTCAGAGTATGAAGTATCGTATCCCAGAAAGGTATTATCTCATAAAATGCGTTTAATTCTCCCAGGATCTCCGCCGCGAAAATAAACAGAAGAATAATTATCTCCAGCGCGGTCGGCAGCTCGATTCTAAGCTGCATCTGAATTATCAGCGGCAGCATAAACAGAATCAGCGTCAGAATTCCGAGAAAGAAGCCCTCATAATTCCCGATAAAGAACTGGCGTATCATGGCCAGGATAACCAGTATTCTCAAAACAGTGTACACAATAAATGTGTATTTGTTCTGCCTGAGTTCCTTTTTAAAGGCATCAATAAAAGGGTGCTGTTTTTTCTTTTTCATTATGTTATGCCTCCATGCGACAGGTCAGATAATTGTGTCTAAATATTGACACGTGCATCCCGTCAAAATGAAGTATACTTTAATTCCGGTACTTTGCCAACAAATTCTTGAATTCAGAAAAATAGTCACCCGCCATCTGCTCGGCAACCTTTTGAACGGCCTCCGAATATCTTTTGTATTCGTCGATAATTCTCTTACCTTCCTCTGTCAGCACTGTGTGTCCGCCTTTATAGCCGCCCACGGATTTATTCACAAATTTTATTCCGGTGTGTTTTTCCAGATTTTTGATCATTGTCCAGGCTTTTGAATATGAAATATGCAGACACTCGCTCGCCGAGCGCAGGGAATGTGTTTTATCTATGAAAAAAAATAGCTGAGCGTATTCCCTGCTAAACAGCAGATTCTCGTCTGAAACGGTAATGTTTACATCTATATTATAATCAGTATTCCTGTTTCTTTCCTTATTAATATTAAATTTTATCAGTTCAAAGGCATCCAGATCGGAATTTACCAGTAATATTCCGTCATCATCGACATTGACCGCTTCATAATCAAATTCCGGCTCTTCCAGAATTTTTTCAAATCCGCCCTCAACATCATCATGCCTGAGTATCTTCTCATAATATTCTCTTCTCACCAGAACAGGATGTCCCAGCCGGCCTTCATGCACAGGCCGAACAATACCCGAATCGCACTCAATCATCTTTCTCAGGGTGTCACCGGTAAAGGACGGAACATTTCCCTTAATAAGAAATACTTGATCGCACCTGTCTTTGACAGCCTCTATTCCAATTTTTATACTTGAGAACAGTCCCTTACTATAGTTGTCGTTACAGACGACCTCGGCATTCATATCCAGAAGATATTCTCTGAGAATATCCTTTTTGTCTCCCAGCACAACTATTACCGGACTGATGTTCATCCTTTTAAGTTTTTCGAGAATATATGAAATAATTGTCTGATTGTTTATTACATACAAGGGATCGATGCCGTTTTTCATCTCCCCTGCGGTAAGTATAATTGCTCCTGTCTTCAACTTTTCTAGGCTCCCTAATCCTTTCCCCGGCGAATTTCAGGGGCAAAAAGCTCTCCAAAAAACAGATCATAAAAGCTCCCCGAAAGCTGTATGCCGGAAAAAAGCAGCAATTACTTCCTTATTATATATGATTTTATAAAAGGTCATCGCTCACAATGGGGCGATGACCTTTCGCAAGCCTTAAATCCTGATTCTGAAATTAATCAGAACAATCTTTTCCGGAATCAGATGCTCTCAAGGAAACGTTTTACATATGTCTTAGCCTGAACATATTTCGGTTTGTTCTTGCTGAGCATGAAACAATCCTTAAATGATACTTCAAGTGCTTCCTCAATAAGTTCAGGTGTGACAACCTTTCCTTTAAGAAGTTCTTCAGCTGCGCTGAGACGTACCGGAACCGGAGCAACGCCGCCTAATACCATACGTACATCTTCAACCTTATCGCCGTCTTTCTTGTATGCTGTTGCAAGAGAGATAATAGCAAAGTCGATTGCCGGTCTTATACGAAGCTTCTCGTAATGAGTTGTGTATCCATCCATCTTGTTTACTCTGATCTCTTTTACGATCTCGCCTGATTCAAGCATATCCTTTGCATCAGGTTCTGTTGTAAACATATCAGCAGCAGAAATTGTCTTCTTTGTAGTTACTATCTCTGCATCGTTCATAACAAGGATAGGAGTGATATCCGATGCATTTACCGAATAGCATGCACAGTTCATGCAGCGTCTTGACTCTTCAAAAATTGCCTCGATCGGAAGAGTATCTGAATCTTCCTTATCAATACGACGCTCAGCAACCGGTGTCTCGATATCTGTAACGCCCTTCTTGATAGTAAGGCAAGCTTCATCAAATGTTGTGAATCCTGTCTTCTTGTAATATGTCGGGCAATCAATACCGTAGCCTTCATTGATGCTCTTTGCAGCTTCACGACCGTGACGGATAGCTGATGCTACTGTGCTCGGGCCTGATACTGCGTCGCCGCCTGCGTAAACATCCTTACGGCTTGTCTGCTTTGTCTCATTGTCAACCTTGATACGTCCGCGTACTACCGCAAGATCATATTCTTCCTTGAGGAATGAAAGATCAACCTTCTGACCTGCCGCCATAAGAATGCTGTCTGCATCGATAACAGTAAGGTCTGTATCGTCATACTGCGGATTGAATCTGTGATACTCATCAAATACGGATGTACATTTCTTAAGCTCCATTCCGACAACTTTTCCATCTTCGGTAATGGCCTTGGAAACGCCGTAGCTGTTCATGATCACAACGCCCTCTTCTACAGCACGATTGATCTCTTCGATACTTGAAGGCATTGCCTCACGCGACTCAAGGCAGGCAAGTGTTACAGACTCTGCACCGAGACGCTTAGCTGTAACCGCAACGTCCATAGCAACGTTACCACCACCGATAACGAGAACGTGCTTGCGCTCTTTCTTCTGCATCCACTGATTTACTTCAACAAGGAATTCAAGACCGAACTCTGTGAAATCCTCTCCGTCGAATCCGAGTACAGGACGGCTCCATGCACCTGTTGAGTAGAATACCTTATCGTATTTCTCTTCGAGTTCGGCAGCTTCGATATCTTTTCCGACAGTTACGCCGCACTCAAATTTAACGCCCATGCCCTTCCAGAGCTCTTCAATACGATCGATATACTTGAGCGGTAAACGATAGTTAGGAATAGCATAGCGAAGCATTCCGCCCGGCTTCTCCATTGAATCGATAACAGTAACATCGTGGCCTGCTTTGCGCAGATAATATGAAATAGTAAGACCTGCAGGACCTGCACCAACGATCACCATCTTCTTGCCTGTCTCAGATGCAGGAGCAGCATAGTAACGCTCCGGGTTAGCAAACATATAATCACCCATAGCGCGCTCTACACAGTGGATCGATACCGGATCGTCTCCCTGTCCCTCTGCCTCTGTTGCGGCAAGGTTTCCTCTGTTACATCCGCTCTGGCAGAAGTGTGCACATACACGGCCTGTGATAGCACCGATCGGGTTGTATCCGATAAGAATATCGCATGCGCCCTGAAGATCACCTGCACGGAGATATTCCATATAGCTTCCGATGTCTGTTCCTACCGGACATGAAGTAGCACATCCGGTGGACTTTGTCTTCATTCCTCCGTAGATTGAGTGATAACGGTTATCACCCCTGATAGCGTAGCATTCCGAACCGCCCTTACGAGCACAGTCAAGAGCGCCGCCGCCATCTTCCGGATAACGATAATACCAGCAGCGAACGTCCTGGCATACATTTCCGCCGATAGTACCTGTATTACGTACAAGTGTTGATGCAACTGAGTAAGCTGCCTCGGGAAGAGCCTTGAGTGTGCCTGCAAGCAGCTCATCATTAGCTACATCTTTAAGCTTTGTAATAGCACCGATAGCAACCTTATCGCCATCTTCTTTAATATAAGCACCGCCTTCAACTGTCTTGATATTTACTACAGTATCCGGATAGTCGCTGAGAATATGCGTACGCATTACTGTCATAAGATCAGTACCGCCGGCCATAACGACTTTCTTGCGTCCGGCGCCTTTTATTGCTTCACCCGCCTCTTCGAAGGTACGGGCACATATATGATTAAAGTTCTCCATAATCGCTCTCCTTCATCAAACTTTTCCAAGTGCCTTTAAGATGTTATCAGGTGACGCCGGATATACCATAAACGGAGCTTCAATAGCATTCTGTACAGCCATCTGGATAGCTGCAGCACCTGCCGCACCGGCAATCTCACCAACACCAACAGCTCTGAATCTTGAGATATTAGGCTGACCTTCCTGCATGATAATATCGAATGGCGGGAAGTCATTGAATGTACGCCACTTGTAATCGATAAGGTTACCTGTAACGAAACGTCCTGTGTACTCGTCAAGGATATTCTCCTCGAAAAGACCCGTATCGATAGCAGCCGAACCGATACCACCCTGCATCTGCATCTCAAGAGCCTTAGGATCGATGATCTGTCCTGCGTCTGTACCTGATGTAAGGTTGAGGATCTTAGCTACACCTGTCTCAACGTCAACTTCGAGTTCAACAAAGTTGATTACGCAGTTCGGAGCCGCATAGTTTGCTCTCCACTGTCCCTTACCAACGATGTCAGTTGTATAAGGAATGCACTCTTCCCATGAAACTCTTTCTCCATCCGGCTTGTTGTAAGCGAAAAGCCATCCGTCTTCTGTGCGAACCTGATCCGGTGAGATACGAAGCTTATCAGCAGCAATAACACAAAGCTGACGGAGAGCATCCTCGGCAGCTCTTGTAACCGCAGAGCCCATTGTGAGTGTTCCACGAGATCCGCAAAGACCGAAGTCTTCCGGGTTATCCCATGAGTTTGAAGGAGTTACATGTACTTTGTCACAGCTGATGTTAAGAACTTCGGCAACCATCTTAACAATTGCCATTCTCTGTCCCTGACCAAACTCTGTACAGTCAACGTGAATGATAGCATTACCTTTCTGTCTGAGCTGTACCCATGCCTCTGAGCTATCCTCACCGACATCGCCGTTACCGTGGATAGATACGCCGACAGCTGTTCTCTTAGGTCCGTCAACAGAAGTAGGCTTCATCCAGCCTTTCCATTTATCCTTCCATCCGAATCTCTCGGCTGCATCCTTGATCATCGGACGATAATCTACTTCGTGACATGTATACCACTTGCAGTCACGCCACATGTACGGCTGACCCTTGTGGATAAAGTTATTGAGAATGAATTCGATAGGATCGATATCTGCTTTTCTTACCGCATCCATAACGAGAGGCATCATAGCAGATTTAAGCTCCTGTCCGCCGAAACCACGAACTGTTCCTGAATAAGAACGGTTTGTGATAGCCATTACGGTATCAACGTCCCATGCTTTACATTTTGCAAGGGCAAGCTGCATCTCACCGAGACCTACGGCTGTGATACAATATCCTGCATCATCGATCGTTCCGGAGTCTGCATACCAGTTACCTTTAACGGCTGTTACGATACCGTCCTTCATGGCAAACTTGATATCCATCTTTGATCCGATACGATATTCGAAAAGGAGGAACTGATCTTCCTTGTTGTAAGCCATCTTACATGGACGATGTGTGTAACGTGACATTACACCGAGGATCAAAGTATGAAGTGTGTACTCCTGCTTCTGTCCGTAAGATCCGCCTGTATTGAAGGTATGACCGTGGATAATAAGATCATGAGGCATACGTGCACCTACGTCCGGGCACATCTGGAGCTGGTGGCAGTTCTGAGCCGCAGCCCACATCTCATATGTTCTTGTTCTCTCATCCCATGTCATTACAGCTACCGGCGGCTCCGGAGCAAGCGGAACTACGCGGTTTTCGAATCCGCAGATACCTCCGCCGATTGCGTCAGCCTCAGCAAATTCCTTTTCAACATCACCACGTTCGATTGATCCGAGCATTCTCTCATCACCGAACTCAAGGAACTTCGGCCATCTGTTGCATCCGAACTCCTCATAAATGATAGGAGCATCCGGCTCCATAGCCTTCATGCCGTCGAATACAGCCGGAAGTCTCTCATACTCAACATCGATGAGACGGATTGCCTCACGGCAGATATCCTCTGTTTCGGCAGCTACAACTGCAACACAGTCACCTACATTTACAAGACGTGTATCTACGATCGGCTTGATAGCCGGCTGACCGTTCATGTATTCTTTTGCCCAGTCAGGAAGATTCTTATAAGTGATAATTGCGGCTACGCCCGGAACCGCCTCAGCCCTGCTTGTATCGATGCTCTTAATGTTTGCATGAGCATACGGACTTCCAAGATATCTGACATAGAGAGGATTTTCAAATCTTTTATCCTTTGCATCCTCAAAGAACACGCACTTTCCTGTTACGATGTCGCGCGCATCCTGTCTTGGGACGTATTTACCGATGTGACGGTATTCTTTCTTATCAACTAAATCAGTTGTGTACAACATTGGTTACCTCCCTTGATTAATTACCTGTTCAACCGCTTCAAAAACATGATAGTGGCTTATACAACGACAGAAGTTTCCTGATAACGCCTCTCCGATCTCCTCATGTGTCGGGTTCGGATTAACATTAAGTAAAGCCTTTGCAGACATGATGATTCCCGGTGTGCAGTAACCGCACTGGAATGCATATTTGTCGATAAATGCCTGCTGAAGGGGATCAAGCTCTCCTGTTATTGCATCTTCAAGTCCCTCGATTGTAGTTATTTCAGCTCCATCGCAATCTGCTGTGAGGATCATACAGGATGTTACGGGATCTCCGTTCATGATAACTGTACAACAGCCGCATGCACCTTCCTCGCACGCATCCTTTGTTCCGGTGAGATTTAAACGGTTTCTCAAAGTCTTTACTAATACTTCGGAATTGGGGATAACACCTTCGATGCTGTCATCTCCGACAAGAAGGTTGTATTCTTTCCCATTAACGGTAAGAGAAATACGCTTAATATCCATCAATTATTCACTCCTTTCACTTGATTTTGAAACTAGTTATTTTGCAGGATACCGGCGTTATTCTCACCAGGGGCAGTAGATAAGAACCAAAGAAATAATTCTTCCACAGATATTCTGCTTACACCCAAAAATTATCATTTGCGGTCAA